>NZ_WIQI01000068.1 GCF_009602535.1 Ornithinicoccus halotolerans
GGTCGGGATCGTGCGCGTCGAGGACGCGCTGCGCCTGGCCGGGGAGGCCGACCTCGACCTGGTCGAGGTGGCTCCTACCGCCCGCCAGCCGGCGGCGTCCGGGAGCCCGGCCGGGCGGTCCACGACATCGCAGCCCGTCAGCACCAGCTGCGGGTCGGTGGCGTGGACGGCGGCGAGCAGCTCGCCACGGCCGGCCCCGACGTCGACGACGGCGGTCAGCCCGTGCCGTCGCGCCAGAGTGGCGACTGCCCGGGCCAGCACCCGGCCGGTGGGGTCCAGCCCGTGGGCGGACGTCGCGAAGTGCCCCGCCGGCCCCTCCGGCGCCCGGTAGAAGCCGGTCACGCCGTAGAGCGCCTCCTGCCAGGCCTCTCGCCACGGTCGCCACACCACCGGGCCATTGTGCCTTCCAGCGCGATGTCGGATTCCTGCTAGCCAGGGCCGCTGGGGGGCCCGAGGATGGGAGCGTGCACCACGACACCGAGGCCTGTCTGAGGGCGGTCCGCAGCCGGGACGTCCGGTTCGACGGCTGGTTCGTCACGGCGGTCACCAGCACGGGCATCTACTGCCGGCCCAGCTGCCCGGCGATGACCCCTCGGGAGCGGCACCTGCGCTTCTACGCCACCGCGGCGGCAGCGCAGGCAGCAGGGTTCCGGGCGTGCAAGCGCTGCCGGCCCGACGCCACCCCCGGATCTCCGGAGTGGCACGTCCGCGGTGACCTGGTGGCCCGGGCGATGCGGTTGGTCGCCGACGGAGTCGTGGACACCGAGGGCGTCGGTGGCCTCGCTCGCCGGCTCGGGTACAGCACCCGACAGGTCGAGCGCGCGCTCCGGGAGGAGGTCGGCGCCGGGCCGCTCGGGCTGGCCCGTGCCCAGCGGGCCCAGACTGCCCGGGTGCTCATCGAGACCACCGACCTGCCGATGACCGAGGTGGCCTTCGCCGCGGGGTTCGGCAGCCTGCGCTCGTTCAACGACACCATCCGGGCCGTCTTCGCCACCGCGCCCACCGCGCTGCGTGAGTCCGGTCGGCGCGGCCGGGACCTCCTGGGTGCGGCGGGCCCCACCGTGGCCGCGTCCGGCACGGCGGGCGGGCCCCGGGCCGTGGTGCCGCTGCGGCTGCCGTACCGCCCGCCCTGGCACGCGGCGTCGCTGCTGGGTCACCTGGCCGCGACCGCGGTGCCGGGCGTGGAGCGCTGGCGCGACGGCGGCCTGGAGCGCACGCTCCGGCTGCCCCACGGGCCGGGCACGGTCCGGCTGACGCCCGCCGACGGCCATGTGAGCGCCCTGGTGCGGCTGCACGACCTGCGAGACCTGACCCCGGCTGTCGCCCGCTGCCGTCGGCTGCTCGACCTGGACGCCGACCCGGTCGCCGTCGACGAGCTGCTCGGTGCGGCGGACCCGGCCCTGGCCGACGCCGTGAGGAGCCGGCCAGGGTGCCGGATCCCCGGCGCCGTCGAGCCGGAGGAGCTCGCCGTCCGCGCGGTACTCGGCCAGCAGGTGTCGACCCGGGCGGCGGCCACCACCACCGCCCGGCTCGCCGCCGCGGTGGGACCCTCGCTGCCGTCCGGGTGGGAGGCCGGCGGTCCGGGGCGGTTGTTCCCCACCGCTGCCGAGCTGGCGGCGCTCGACCCGGACGACGCGCGCTGGCCCGGCATGCCGAGCGCCCGCCGCTGCACGCTGGTGGCGCTGAGCCGCGCCCTCGCTGACGGCACGCTGCCGCTGGCCGACCAGCTCCCGAGAGAGCGTGTCCGGACGCTGCTGGAGGCGGTCCCGGGCGTGGGACCCTGGACCCGAGAGATCGTGCTGCTGCGTGGCCTCGGTGATCCCGACGCCTTCCCCGCCAGCGACCTCGGGGTGCGCGCCGGCGCCCGCGTCCTGGGCCTGCACCCCGGGCGCCTCGAGGAACGCGCGGCACGCTGGCGTCCCTGGCGCGGCTACGCCACCGCGCTGCTGTGGTCAATGACCGGTCACGCCGTCGCCCGCCACCCCGACTCGATGAAGGAGCCAGCATGAAGGCCCACGCCGTTCTGCCCAGCCCGCTGGGAGAGCTGACCGTTGTCACCGACGGCGAGGCCGTCACCGGCCTCTACATGACAGCGCACCGGCATGCCCCGGACCACCAGAGCCACGGGCCGCGGGTGGAGCCGGACGAGGGACCCGCCGTGCTGGCCCGCACCGCCGCGGAGCTCGCGGCCTACTTCGCCGGCGAGCTCTGCGAGTTCACCGTGCCGGTCGCCACCCGCGGTACCTCGTTCCAGGAGCGGGTCTGGCGCGGTCTGCGCGACATCCCCTACGGCCGCACCTGGTCCTACGCCCAGCTCGCTGACCACATCGGGGCATCCGGCGCGGCCCGCGCCGTGGGGCTGGCCAACGGCCGCAACCCGGTCTCGGTGATCGTTCCCTGTCACCGCGTCATCGGTGCCAACGGATCGCTCACCGGCTACGGCGGAGGCATGGAGCGCAAGCGGACCCTGCTGGCCCTGGAGTCACGGGCGCCAGCTTCGGCTGCCGGTCGCGGCGCCCAGCACCTGCTCTTCTGACAGGCGCAGCGCTGCGCCTCCACTGCCGCACTGTGCGGTGTGGCGGTGGTCAGGCTCGGCTGCTGGGCGGTGGGCGGGCTCGGCCGGGGCCTGGGGCAGCGCGGTGTGGGTGCCGAAGGCTGCGGGCGGTCCGGAGGGGCGCCTGGCTGGACTGGCCCGGTTCACCGCGCGAGGGTTGCCGGTCCGGCGGCAGCGGTGCGAGCCGGCCAGCCACGGGGCGGACGCGGGCGGTGGCGATGGTGTCGCCCCGTCGCGGTTGGCTGTGACTGAGTAGGTCCCCGCGATCACCGCGGCCTGCTGGCTTCCTGCCCTCGCCGTCACCACCGCGGTCGCCGTTGCTGGTTGGGTGGGCGTGGCCGGTGGGGGGTTGGTCGGTGTGGAGGGTGGGTTGTTCGCCGGTTCCGTTGCCGTGGCAGCGGTCCAGGTGCCAGATGGGTCCGGTGGGGGTCATGGTCAGTTCGGGGTCGTGGGTGTGGACCCAGGTGTGGTGGCGCCGGCACAGCAGGGTCATGTCTGCCAGGTCGGTGTTCCCGCCGCGGGACCACCAGGTGCGGGCGTGGTGGACCTCGGTCCACTGCGCGGGCATGGTGCAGCCGGGGAAGGTGCAGGCGCGGTCGCGGACCCACAGCGCGCGGCGTTGGGCGGGGGTGGCCAGCCGGCGGCTGCGGCCGTGGTCGAGGATCTCGCTGTTGCCGCCGAGCACGAACGGGACGAGCCCGGCCTCGCAGGCCAGCCGGCGTAGCTGGCCGGCCGTCAGGCATTCCAGGTCGCCGGCGCCCAGGGCGGCGGTGCCGTAGGACGCCAGTCGCTGGTTGAGCACGTCGAAGGCAACGGTGAGCAGCAGCTGCACCGGCGCCGCGCCGGGGGTGGCCGGGTCGGGGGTGGTCATCCCGCGTCGCACCACGGCCAGGAGGGCGTCGTGGCGGCGCCGCCCGGCGGGGCGCAGGTCGCAGCCGTGCTGGTCCGGTTGCGGCTTGGTCAGCTCGCTGGAGAAGATCCCGCGCAGCAGCGCCGCGCCCTCGGGGTCGGTCTCGATGATGAACCGCCGCATCCCTGTCGAGAGGCTGGACTCGTACACCGTGCACGACTCCTGCCGCGCCTTGGCCAGCCTCTCGGCATCGACCTCGGGCGTGACCAGCGCGACCAGGTGCTCCCCGGCCTGCCGCAGCTCCCGGTCGGCACCCATCGTCGCCAGCGGCAGCAACAGCGCCGCGTACTCGGTATAGGCGGCTTCATCGACATAGGGCCGCACCCGAGCCAGGCACCGCAGCAACCGCTCGGCCCGCTCGGTGCACACCGTCCCGTCACTGACCGCCGCAGCGACCGGGGCGTTGCGCGGCTCCCGCGCGGCCTGGGCCACCCACGCCAACCGGCGCAGCTCAGCCGCCGGCAACCACGGGCACCGGGCCGCCAGCCACTCCGCCACCGTCAACCCCGACTGCAGATGGGCCCCCCGCACGATCACCTCGACCACCAGGGCGTGCACGAACCGCTCACCCGCCCGCCGCACCTCGGCCATCTGCTCCAGCAACCCCTCCAGGTCCGCCTGCGGCACCTGCCACACCGCACCAGCCGAATCCGCCACCTCCCGCGCCGCCGTCAACAGGCCGGCCACCGCCCCTGGCAGCTCCGCCGGCCCTACCGGCTGCCGTTGCCCGTCGGCGCCCGCGCCGCCCGGCGCCCGCTCCTTCGGCGGCCGCTCGCTCGCCACCTCACTCACCTCCCCGCCGGGCTCCATCACCCTGCATCGAACTCATGTCCAGCATAGGAGGGCGCACCGACACCGTGCCCAAACAGCCACAGGCTGCGGGTCGACGTGCTGCCCAGGAGTGAGGACGATGCGGGTGGAGCGGAGTCCAGCGGGCGCGGCTGGGTACGCTGGCACGGTGAGCCAGGCCGATCCCGCGTCCAGCACGACGACCGCCTCCGCCCCTCAATCCGGTGACGTCCCCGAGCAGGTACGGGTGCGGCTGGACAAGCGTGCCCGGCTGGAGGACGACGGTGGCCTGGCATACCCGGCTGCAGTGCCGGTCACCCACCAGATCGCTGAGGTCAGGGACGGATGGGGGCACCTTGCCGCCGGTGAGGAGACGCCGGACGCGGTCGGTGTCGCGGGCCGGGTGGTGTTCATCCGTAACACCGGCAAGCTGTGCTTCGCCAGCCTGCAGTCCGGCTCAGGGGAGCGGCTGCAGGTGATGCTGAGCCGCGCCGAGGTCGGCGAGGAGGCACTCGATCGCTGGAAGCAGCTGGTCGACCTCGGCGACCACGTCTTCGTGCGTGGCCGCGTGGTCAGCAGCCGCCGTGGTGAGCTGTCGGTGATGGCCGCGGAGTGGCGGATGGCGAGCAAGGCGCTGCGGCCGCTGCCGGTCCTCCACAAGGAGCTGTCCGAGGAGGAACGGGTCCGCCGTCGCTACGTCGACCTGATCGTGCGCGACGACGCCCGTGCGATGGTGCGTGACCGGGCGGCGGTGATGCGCGCCATCCGCGGGGTCCTGGAGGACGACGAGTACGTCGAGGTCGAGACCCCGATCCTGCAGACCGTCCACGGCGGCGCGGCGGCGCGCCCCTTCCACACCCACCTCAACGCCTTCGACCTGCCGATGTCGCTCCGGATTGCGCTCGAGCTCTATCTCAAGCGCGCCGTCGTGGGAGGGATCGAGCGGGTCTACGAGATCGGTCGGGTGTTCCGCAACGAGGGCGTGGACTCCACCCACAGCCCGGAATTCACGATGCTGGAGGCTTATCAGGCCTATGGGGACCAGCACACCATGGCCGACCTCACCCAGCGGGTCATTCTCGCCGCGGCCGACGCGGTCGGCGAGCGTCGGCTCAGCAGCGCCCGCGGAGAGGTGGACCTGGACGGAGATTGGCGCTGGCTGCCTTTCTACGACGCCCTTTCAGCCACGCTCGGCGCCGACGTCGACATCACGACCGAACGTGACCGGCTGGCTTCCCTCGTCGAGGAGCACGGGGTGACCGTGGACCCGTCCTGGGACTCGCAGAAGGTGGCGCTCGAGGCATTCAGCGAGATCGTCGAGCCACAACTGCTGCAGCCGACATTCGTGTGCGACTACCCCGCGGCTGCGCAGCCGCTGGCCCGTCCGCACCGCGAGAAGCCTGGGCTCATCGAGGCCTGGGACCTGATCATCGGTGGCACGGAGCGGGCCACCGCCTTCACCGAGCTGGTGGACCCGGTGGTGCAGCGTCAGCGGCTGACCGAGCAGTCACTGCGGGCCGCGGCCGGGGACGCGGAGGCGATGCAGCTGGACGAGGACTTCCTGCGCGCGCTCGAGCACGCCGCCCCACCCATGGGCGGCATGGGCCTGGGCATCGACCGGCTGCTCATGCTGCTCACGGGAACGGGGATCCGGGAGACCGTCCTCTTTCCGTTCGTGCGACCGGAGGCCTGAGATGAGCTGGTGGGACGCGCTCTGGCCGGTGGTCGCGGCGCTCATTCCCTCCGCCGGCCTGGGTTACCTCTTCTACGTGGTCATGAAACACGTGCTGGAGGCCGACCGGCGGGAGCGAGCCGCGCTCCGGGAATGGGAGCAGCAGGTCGCGCGAGAAACCGAAAAGGGCCCAAGGAAGGACCCGCAGTCTCCCGGATGAACCTGGTCGTTTCCTGACAATAACCGGGGTGAATCTGAAAACCCGCCCCCACCGGGCAACGCGCAGGAATAACCGACTTGTGCTTTTCGCGGGGATAGCCGTAAATTGCTCTGAGCCGCAGCGTTGCGGCCCCGAATCAGTAGCGATTTGCTTCCCAAGGAGAGTAGGCCCCCATGGCACAGCGCGTGCAGGTGATCCTGGTCGACGATATGACCGGTGGTGAGGCATCCGAGACGGTCGAGTTCGCACTCGACGGCGTCAGCTATGAGATCGACCTCTCGGACGAGAACGCCGCCAAGCTCCGGGACGACCTGGCGCCGTGGATCGGGATGGCGCGCCGTTCCGGTGGTCGCCGGCAGACCCGCCGTCGCGGCGCAGGGAGCAGCGGCTCCTCGTCTCCCGCCCGCAACGAAGAGCTCAGCAAGATCCGGGAGTGGGCGCGCGAGCAGGGCTACCAGGTCAGTGAGCGCGGCCGGGTGGCGCAGGAGATCAAGGACGCGTACCACGCCGCGCGCTGACGTCGTTCAGTCGAGGCGCTGCAGCGCCTCCTCCGTCGTGAGCTGATGCAGCTCCTCCTCGGCCGCAGCCGCCTGCTCGACCTCCTCCCAGTCCCTCGGGACGGCCACGGTGGGCCGGTCCCGCCCCCGCAGGGACCACGGGCAGATTGTGGTCTTGGCCGAGGAGTTCTGCGACCAGTCCAGCAGCACCTTGCCGGGGCGCAGTGACTTGGTCATCTTCCACACGACCAGGTCGGGCCGGTCCTCGGCGAGCTGCTGGGCCAGGGTGCGCGCCACCTCGCTGACCTCCTGCGAGGTGTGCGTGCCGTCCAGCTCGGCGTAGAGCTGCATGCCCTTGCTGCCGCTGGTGACCGGCGAGACCCCAAGCCCGATCGCCGACAGCCGGTCCCGGACCAGCAGCGCGACCGCCGAGCACTCACCGAGCCCGGCGCCCGGACCAGGGTCCAGGTCGATGACCAGGCGGTCCGGGTTGCCCGGCTCGCCGTCGACGACCCGCCACTGCGGCACGTGCAGCTCCAGCGAGCCCAGGTTCACCAGGTAGACCAGCGCGGCCAGGTCCGCGACCAGCGGGTAGGTGACCTCCTCCCGTCCGGACCGCGAGCCATGGCCGCGGATCGTCACCGACGACAGCCAGTCCGGGGCGCCGGCCGGCAGGTTCTTCTCGAAGAAGTGGTCGCCGGACACCCCCTCGGGCCAGCGGATCCGGGTCACCGGGCGGCCCGCGAGGTGGGGTAGCAGCGCCGGCGCCACCTGCACGTAGTAGTGGAGCACCTCGCCCTTGGTGGTGCCGGTGCCCGGGTAGACGACCTTGTCGAGGCTGCTGACGGCCACGGTGCGACCCTCGACCTGCACCTGCTGCTTGCGTCCTGGCTGCGGCCGCTGGCCCATGCTCACTCCTGCTCCAGGTCGGTGGGGGTCAGGTCGGGGCGCCACCCCTGGTAGGAGGGCTGGCGCAGCCGGCCCCCGTCGGTGACACCTCCCTTGGCGGCGATGTCGACGACGACCTCGGGTCGGATCCACCGCGCGCCGGCGGCGTCGGCGCGCGGCACCTCGTCCACGAACGGGCAGGGCCCGGCCGCCACCTCGGCCAGCCGCTCGGCGAGCTGGGCCCCTGCCCGGCCGGCCAGGCCGCTACCGACCCGTCCGCGGAAGGCCAGCCGGCCCCCGGCGACGGGGGAGCCCACCAGCACCGAACCCAGCTTCGAGCGCCCGGTCTCGGGACGCCACCCGCCGACCACCCAGCTGCGCGTCGGCCGGTGGGAGAACTTCAGCCAGTCCGGGCTGCGCTGGCCCGACCGGTAGGGCGCGGCCACCTTCTTGCTGACGATGCCCTCCAGGCCCTGGTCCCCGGTCGCGGCCAGCAGCTGGGCGCCGTCCTCGTAGACGGGCGAGGCCTGCCAGGCCGGCGCGGGGTCGAGCAGGTCCTCCAGTGCTGCCCGGCGGTGCTGCCAGGGCAGCTCCCGCAGGTCCAGCCCGTCCAGCCGCAGCAGGTCGAAGACGAGGTAGGTGACCGGGTAGGCCCGGGCGAGCTCCTCACCCCGCCGCGCCGATGAGGTGTGGATCCGGGAGACGACCTCGCTGAAGTTCTGCGGGCCGCTGCCCGCGAGGCTGACCGCCTCGCCGTCGAGCACCAGGTCCGTGGCGACCCGGGCCAGCCCCGCCAGCTCGGGGAAGGCGTGGGTCACGTCCCGCTCCGAGCGAGTGAACAGCCGCAGCCGACCGTCCTGGACCTCGGCCAGCAGCCGGATCCCGTCCCACTTGACCTCGTGCCGCCAGCCCGGGCCGGAGGGCACCTGCCCGCCGCCGTGGGTTCCCGGGGTGGCCAGCATCGGTCGCATGGGTCCATCCTGTAACAGTGCGAGCGATCTGGAAGGGTGCCGTGTCCTTCGGGCTGGTCAACGTGCCGGTCCGGCTGTACTCCGCGACCGAGAGCCACGACCTGAGCTTCCACCAGGTGCGTGCCTCCGACGGTAGCCGGGTCCGTTACAAGCGGGTGGCACAAGCCGACGGGGAAGAGGTGGCCTACAAGGACATCGCCAAGGCGTACGAGACGGCCGACGGCAAGACCGTCATCCTCACCGACGAGGACCTGGCCGCGCTGCCGAACCGCTCCTCCAAGGAGATCGCGGTCGAGAGCTTCGTCCCGGCCGACCAGATCGACCCGATCCTGTTCGACAAGGCCTACTACATCGAGCCGGACGCGGCAGGGGCCAAGGCCTACGGGCTGCTGCGGCGGGCGCTGGCGGAGACCGACCGGATGGCGGTGGTCACGGTCTCGGTGCGCACCCGGATGACGATGGCCGTGCTGCGCGTGATGGACGACGCGATCGTGATGCAGACGCTGCTGTGGCCCGACGAGGTTCGGGCCACCTCGTCGCTGGACCACCTGGACGAGGTGGCCGAGCCCAAGAAGGGCGAGGTGGAGATGGCCCGGATGCTGGTCGAGTCGATGGCCGGCGACTTCGCGCCGGAGGAGTTCGAGGACGACTACCAGAAGGCCGTCGAGGAGCTGGTCCAGACCAAGATCGAGGGTGGCGACGTCACCGAGGCGCCCGAGGCCGAGGAGGAGGACACCGGGGAGGTGGTGGACCTGCTCGCGGCGCTGCAGCGCTCGGTGGACCGGGCCAAGAAGTCCCGTGGTGAGGACGCCGACGAGGAGGAGGCGCAGGAGAAGCCCGCCCCGCGGAAGCGTTCCGGCGCCAGCACCAGCAAGGACGAGGACGAGGACGAGGGGGCGGCCGAGCAGGAGGAGAAGGCCGCGAGCGGCACCCGCGGCAAGGCCAAGTCGTCCGGTAGCGGCAAGCGCACCGGCGCCAAGAAGTCCTCCTCGGGCTCCCGCAAGGCCGGCTAGCGGCCCTGCTCCTGGCTGGCCTCCGACGGGCTGCAGCCGACGGCCCGGTCCGCCTCGATCAGGCTGCGCCGCACCGGGTCCGCCAGCTCCTCGGGCCGGTCGACGGGCTCCTCGGCCAGCAGCGAGAACACGTAGGTGACCTGCTCGTCGTCGCGGACGTGGTCGGCGGGGGCGGCGCACGGCACGATCGCGACCGCGCCCTCGGGCCAGACGTAGGACTCCCCGAGGTGGTCCGGGCCCGGCTCCGCGCCCGCCTCCTCGGCGGCGGCTCGCAGCTCCTCGGCCCGTGCCTGGTCATCGATCGCGACCGCGAGCGTCAGCGCGGTCCGGGCGCCGCCCTCCTCGTCGGGCACGGTCACCTCGCAGTGGAAGCCGTCGGTGTCGTTCTGCCGCAGCACCTCCCGCGCCTGCTCGGTGCGGTCCCCGGCGACCGACTCGACCAGGTCCCGCTCGATCACCCGGCACCACCAGCCCGACTCGGGGACCGAGCCCTCCAGCGTCTGCTCGGCCTGCTCGGGTTCGGCTGACCCGTCACCGCTCGTGCAGGCGGCCATGCTGGTCAGGACGGTCAGCGAGAGCGCCAGCGTGAGCGGGCGGGACGCTCCGGCATGGCGGCGCAGGACCACGGACATCATGCTCCTCGGCGGACGGGGACGGTCGGGCTGGCGCGATTATGACCCATCGGCCCGAGCGCGCGGCGCCGTGCTTCTGCCGAGGGCGAACACCGCAGCTACCCGGGCCCGGTTGTGGAACAGTGCCAGGAAGCCCGGCGTTGGGGTGAGTGACGCAACTAGCATCGGGAGCAGGCCGGAAGGCTCTCGTGCCGATCTGTCAGGAGAGACGATGTTCGAACGGTTCACAGACCGGGCCCGCCGGGTTGTGGTGCTCGCGCAGGAAGAGGCGCGGATGCTCAACCATAACTACATCGGGACCGAGCACATCCTGCTCGGTCTCATCCACGAGGGCGAGGGTGTGGCCGCCAAGGCCCTGGAGTCCCTGGGCATCTCGCTGGACGCTGTCCGCGAGCAGGTGCAGGAGATCATCGGCCAGGGCCAGCAGGCCCCCACCGGTCACATCCCCTTCACCCCCCGCGCCAAGAAGGTGCTGGAGCTGTCCCTGCGCGAAGGGCTGCAGCTGGGCCACAACTACATCGGCACCGAGCACATCCTGCTGGGCCTGATCCGCGAGGGTGAGGGCGTCGCAGCCCAGGTGCTGGTCAAGCTGGGTGCCGACCTCAACCGGGTTCGCCAGCAGGTCATCCAGCTGCTGTCGGGCTACCAGGGCAAGGAGGCCCAGGGCGCCGGTGTCGGCCCCGGGGCCCAGGAGGGCAACCCCTCGGGCTCCCTCGTGCTCGACCAGTTCGGCCGCAACCTCACCCAGGCGGCCCGGGAGGGCAAGCTCGACCCGGTGATCGGGCGCGAGCAGGAGATCGAGCGGGTCATGCAGGTGCTGTCCCGCCGCACCAAGAACAACCCCGTCCTCATCGGCGAGCCCGGTGTCGGCAAGACCGCCGTCGTCGAGGGCCTGGCCAGCGACATCGTGCGCGGCGAGGTGCCGGAGACGCTGAAGGACAAGCAGCTGTACACGCTGGACCTCGGGGCCCTGGTCGCCGGGTCCCGCTACCGCGGTGACTTCGAGGAGCGGCTGAAGAAGGTCCTCAAGGAGATCCGCACCCGCGGCGACATCATCCTGTTCATCGACGAGATCCACACGCTCGTCGGAGCGGGTGCCGCCGAGGGCGCGATCGACGCGGCGAGCATCCTGAAGCCGATGCTGGCCCGTGGCGAGCTGCAGACCATCGGCGCCACGACGCTGGACGAGTACCGCAAGCACATCGAGAAGGACGCGGCCCTGGAGCGGCGCTTCCAGCCGATCCAGGTCAGCGAGCCGACGCTGAGCCACGCCATCGAGATCCTCAAGGGGCTGCGGGACCGCTACGAGGCCCACCACCGCGTCTCCATCACCGACGGTGCGTTGGTGGCGGCGGCGAACATGGCCGACCGCTACATAAACGACCGCTACCTGCCGGACAAGGCGATCGACCTGATCGACGAGGCCGGCGCCCGGCTGCGGATCCGCCGGATGACCGCTCCGCCGGACCTGCGCGAGTTCGACGAGAAGATCGAGCACGCCCGCCGCGAGAAGGAGTCGGCGATCGACGCCCAGGACTTCGAGAAGGCGGCCCGGCTGCGCGACGAGGAGCACAAGCTCACCCAGGCGCGCGTCGAGCGGGAGAAGGAGTGGAAGGCCGGCGACATGGACGTCGTCGCCGAGGTCGACGAGGAGCTGGTGGCCGAGGTGCTCGCCGCGGCGACCGGCATCCCGGTCTTCAAGCTGAGCGAGGAGGAGTCCAGCAAGCTGCTCCACATGGAGGACGAGCTGCACAAGCGGATCGTCGGCATGGACGACGCCATCAAGGCGCTGTCGCAGGCCATCCGCCGCACCCGGGCCGGGCTGAAGGACCCGCGTCGTCCCGGTGGCTCGTTCATCTTCGCCGGCCCCACCGGTGTCGGTAAGACCGAGCTGGCGAAGACGCTGGCGGAGTTCCTGTTCGGCGACGAGGACGCCCTCATCACGCTGGACATGTCCGAGTACTCCGAGAAGCACACCGTGTCCCGCATGTTCGGTTCCCCGCCCGGGTACGTCGGCTACGAGGAGGGCGGCCAGCTCACCGAGAAGGTGCGGCGCAAGCCGTTCTCGGTCGTGCTGTTCGACGAGGTGGAGAAGGCCCACGCCGACATCTTCAACTCGCTGCTGCAGATCCTCGAGGACGGTCGGCTGACCGACTCCCAGGGCCGGGTGGTCGACTTCAAGAACACCGTCATCATCATGACCACCAACCTGGGCACCCGGGACATCTCCAAGGGCGTCTCGCTCGGGTTCACCCCGAACAGCGACGAGCGGGGCGACTACGACCGGATGAAGGCCAAGGTCATCGATGAGCTGAAGCAGCACTTCCGGCCCGAGTTCCTCAACCGGGTGGACGACACCATCGTCTTCCCCCAGCTGAGCCAGGACGAGATCGTCCAGATCGTCGACCTGATGACGGCGCGGCTGGACGAGCGCCTCAAGGACAAGGACATGGGCATCGAGCTCACTCCGGCGGCCAAGCGGCTGCTGGCCAAGCGCGGCTACGACCCGGTCCTGGGCGCCCGCCCGCTGCGCCGGGCGATCCAGCGGGAGATCGAGGACGTGCTGTCGGAGAAGATCCTCTACGGCGAGCTCGTCCCGGGCCAGATCGTCCTGGTCGACGCCACGGGCGAGAGCCGGGAGGCCGTGTTCACCTTCAGCGGCAACCAGAAGTCCGACGCCCCCGACACCCTCCCGGTGGAGGCCTCCCCCACCGAGTGAGGGGGGGACCCCCGCACAGAGCGGCCCGGCACCTGTCAGCAGGTGCCGGGCCGGCTCTCGTTCGGGGTGCCCTCGCCGGGTCAGCTGGTGATCTTCAGGCCCACCACGCCGGCGACCACCAGCAGCAGGCACAGCAGCCGGGCGGCGGTGACCGGCTCGCCCAGCGCGGCCATGCCGTACAGGGCGGTTCCGACCGCCCCGATGGCCACCCACACCGCGTACGCGGTGCCGACCGGGAGCGTGCGCAGGGCCAGCGCCAGGCCGGCCATGGAGGCGGCCAGGGCGACGACGAAGAGCAACGAGGGCCCCCAGCGCGTGAACCCCTGCGACCGGTCCAGGGCGACCGCCCACACCGCCTCCAGCACCCCGCTGACGACCAGCACCAGCCACGCCACGGCACGCACCTCCCAGCCTCGGTCCGGACTGTGTAGCACAACCGTGCCCCTGCCCGGGATGATCGGACGCCGGTGTCCGATGACCCGGCGCGGCCCGCGGTCGCGTGCCACCATGGGGCCATGCGCAACGGAGCGGAGGCAGCGCCGGACCTCTTCGCCACCGAACAGGTGGTCACCTGCCGAGACGACCAGGTGGGGCTGCGCGCGGTGATCGCCATCGACGACACCCGGCTGGGGCCCGGGTTCGGGGGCGTCCGCTACCGCCGCTACCCGAGTCCCTCGGCGGCCGTCGAGGAGGCCCAGCGCCTCGCCGCGGCCATGACCCTCAAGCACGCCTGTGCGGGGCTGCCCTACGGCGGCGCCAAGGCGGTCGTCCTCGACGACGGACGGGTCGCCGACCGGGACGAGCTGTTCCGCCGGTTCGGCGACTTCGTCGCCCGGACCGCCGGCGGCTACATCCCCGGCGTCGACATGGGCACCACCGAGCACGACATGCAGACGGTGCGCAGCCGGGGCGCCCGAGCGTTCTGCGCCGACTCCGACCCCTCGCCGTGGACCGCGCGCGGCGCGTTCGCGGCGATGCGGGCAGCCGTGCAGCACGCCTACGAGGTCGACTCCATGACCGGGCTGCGGGTCGCGGTGCAGGGCGCGGGCCACGTGGGGGCGGTGCTCGCCCGGCTGGTCGCCGCCGACGGCGGCCACGTCCTCGTCGCCGACGTGGACCGGGAGCGGGCGGCAGCCGTGGCCGAGGAGGTCGGTGGGGCGGTGCTGGACCCGGAGCAGGTCATCGAGGCCGACTGCGAGGTCTTCGCGCCCTGCGCGGTCGCCCGCGTGCTGACCGCCACGACCGCGCCCCGGCTGCGCGCCCGGGTCGTCGCCGGCGCCGCCAACGACACGCTGGACAGCCCCGAGGTGGCCCGGCTGCTGGTGCGGCAGGGCGTCACCTACGTGCCGGACTTCGTCGCCAACGCCGGCGGGGTGATCCAGGTGCACGCCGAGCAGAGCGGC
Source organism: Ornithinicoccus halotolerans (assembly GCF_009602535.1). Classification (GTDB taxonomy): domain Bacteria; phylum Actinomycetota; class Actinomycetes; order Actinomycetales; family Dermatophilaceae; genus Ornithinicoccus; species Ornithinicoccus halotolerans. The sequence goes on from NZ_WIQI01000068.1 coordinate 14,269, forward strand.
CACGACCGGGCGCAGCTGGAGGCCGCCATCGAGCGCATCGGGGAACGGGTCGCCCACCTCCTCGCGGACGCCGCCGAGCGCGACGTGACTCCCGAGGATGCCGCGGAGTCGCTGGCCGCCGACCGGCTGGCGGCGGCAGCGGGACGCTGGCGGCCGGAGGTGGCCCGGTCGTGACCAGCGACGACGTGGAGGCCCTGGTTCGCCGCTACTACCAGGCGGTGGACGCGGGGGACGTGCCCGCCCTGCTCGATTGCTTCGCGGAGGAGGCCGTCTACCGGCGGCCCGGCTACGCCCCGCTGCGCGGGCGGGAGGCACTGGAGCGGTTCTACCGTGCGGAACGGGTCATCGCCGACGGGGAGCACGCCATCGACGCGGTGGTGGTGCAGGGGCGTGGCGCCGCCGTGCGGGGCACGTTCACCGGCACGCTCCGCGACGGGCGGCACGTCGAGATCGGCTTCGCCGACTTCTTCACCACCGACGAGCACGGCCGGGTCGCCGAGCGGCACACCTACTTCGAGCGCCCGGGGGTGTGAGCAGCCAGCAGCCGGCGGGACTGGTGACCCTCGGCCACGGGAGCCTGACCACCGAGGCGCTGGTGGCGCTGCTGCGCGGCGCCCAGGTCGCCACGGTGGTGGACATCCGCCGCTACCCAGGCAGCCGCCGGCACCCGCACCTGGCGCGCGTGGCCCTGGAGCAGCAGCTGCCGGCGGCCGGTGTCGGGTACCGCTGGGAGGAGGACCTGGGTGGCCGCCGCCGTGCTCCCGCCGATCCCGAGACGGACGGCTGGTGGCAGGTGGAGCAGTTCCGTGGCTACGCCTCCCACACCCGGTCGCCGCAGTTCGCGCGGGCCCTGGAGCGGCTGCTGGCGGAGTGCCGGGCGGAGCCGGTGGCGGTGATGTGCAGCGAGGCGGTGTGGTGGCGCTGCCACCGCCGGCTCGTCGCCGACGTGGTGGCGCTGACCAGCGACATCCCGGTGCGCCACCTGGGCCATGACGGCCGGCTGCGCGAGCACCCGGTGGCCGACGGCGCGCGCGTGGTGGCCGGGCAGGTGGTGTGGGACCGCCCTCAACCGGGCAGCCGGTAGCGGCCCGCGCCGGCCGGCTGCAGCAGCCCGTCCGCCTCCAGGGAGGTCAGGCACCGCTGCGCCTGCGCCGGGTCGGGCCAGCCGGCAACCAGCTGCTCGGCCGGCAGTGCGGCGTCCTCGGAGAGCGCGCGCAGCCGCTCCAGCACCCGGCCGCGGCACTGCCGGTCGGTGCCCTCCCAGGTCCGCCGCGGTCCTGCGCCGCATCTGACCTCCCGCACCCGCCGGCGCGTCATCCTCCGCGGTGACGGGTCAGGCGCGCTGA
>NZ_WIQI01000069.1 GCF_009602535.1 Ornithinicoccus halotolerans
CGCGGTGGCGGCCCGCGCGGTCGCGGCGGCACCCAGGGCGCGTTCGGCCGCGGTGGCGGCCGGGTGCGTGGGCGCAAGTCCAAGCGCGCCAAGCGCCAGGAGTTCGAGCAGATGCAGGCGCCGGCCATCGGCGGCGTGAAGGTCCCCCGTGGCAACGGGCAGACCATCACCGTCCGTCGCGGCGCGACGCTGAGTGACTTCGCGGACAAGATCAACGTCGACCCGGCGGCCCTGGTGCAGGTGCTGTTCCACCTCGGTGAGATGGCCACGGCCACCCAGTCCCTGGACGAGGACACGTTCGGTGTGCTCGGCACGGAGCTGGGCTACGACATCCGGCTGGTCTCCCCGGAGGAGGAGGAGCGCGAGCTGCTCAGCTCCTTCAACATCGACCTGGACGCCGAGGCCGCGGCCGAGGACGAGGAGAACCTGCGGCCGCGCCCGCCGGTGGTGACCGTCATGGGTCACGTCGACCACGGCAAGACCGCGCTGCTGGACGCGATCCGGCAGGCGGACGTCGCCCAGGGCGAGGCCGGCGGCATCACCCAGCACATCGGCGCCTACCAGGTGCGCACCCGCCACGAGGACGACGAGCGGGCGATCACCTTCATCGACACCCCGGGTCACGAGGCGTTCACCGCCATGCGTGCCCGTGGTGCCAAGGTGACTGACATCGCGATCCTGGTGGTGGCGGCCGACGACGGCGTCATGCCGCAGACCATCGAGGCGCTCAACCACGCCCAGGCCGCGGACGTGCCGATCGTGGTGGCGGTCAACAAGGTCGACGTCGAGGGCGCCAACCCGCAGAAGGTGCGTCAGCAGCTGACCGAGTACGACCTCATCGCCGAGGAGTACGGCGGGGAGACCATGTTCGTCGACGTCTCCGCCAAGCAGGGCCAGAACATCGAGGACCTGCTCGAGGCGGTGCTGCTGACCGCTGACGCGGCGCTGGACCTGCGGGCCAACCCGAACAAGGACGCCCGCGGGGTGGCCATCGAGGCCAACCTGGACAAGGGCCGTGGCCCGGTGGCGACCGTGCTGGTCCAGCAGGGCTCCCTGCAGGTCGGTGACGCCATCGTCGCCGGCGCCGCCTACGGTCGCGTGCGCGCCATGCTCGACGAGCACGGCACCACCGTCCAGGAGGCCGGACCCTCCCGCCCGGTGCAGGTGCTCGGGCTGGACTCGGTGGCCCGCGCCGGCGACACCTTCGTGGTGGCTCCGGACGACCGGACCGCCAGGCAGATCGCCGAGAAGCGGGAGGCGGCCGACCGGCAGGCCTCGCTGGCCAAGGCCCGCAAGCGGATCAGCCTGGAGGACCTCAACGAGGCCCTCGCCCAAGGGAAGGTCGAGACGCTCAACCTCATCCTCAAGGGCGACGTGTCCGGGTCCGTCGAGGCGCTGGAGGACGCCCTCCTGCAGATCGACGTGGGCGACGAGGTGGACCTGCGGATCATCGACCGGGGTGTGGGCGCCATCACGCTCAACAACATCAACCTGGCGATGGCCTCCGATGCGATCATCATCGGCTTCAACGTCCGCGCCGAGGGGCAGAACGCCGAGGTCGCTGACCGTGAGGGCGTGGAAATCCGCTATTACCCGGTCATCTACCAGGCGATCGAGGACATCGAGAACGCCCTGAAGGGCATGCTCAAGCCCGAGTACGAAGAGGTCGAGACCGGGTCCGCCGAGATCCGGGAGATCTTCCGCTCCTCCAAGTTCGGCAACGTGGCGGGCTCGCTGGTACGCAGCGGCACGATCCGACGCGGCGCCAAGGCCCGGATCACCCGCGACGGTGTCGTGGTGACCGAGAGCCTGGAGATCTCGGGCCTGCGGCGGTTCAAGGACGACGTCACCGAGGTCCGGGACGGCTTCGAGTGCGGGATCAACCTGGGGTCGTTCAACGACATCCAGGTCGACGACGTCATCACCACCTACGAGATGCGGGAGATCCCCCGCACCTGAGGCACCACCGGCGGCGCCGGCTCCCGCGGGAGCCGGCGCCGCCGTTGCCGGTCCCCGCGCCGCGGGGCCGGCAGCAGCGGCAAGGAGGAAGCCACATGGTCGACCAGGCACGCGCCCGCAGGGTCGCCGAGCGGATCAAGGTCCTGGTGAGCGAGGGGCTGCGGACCGAGGTCAAGGACCCCCGGCTCGGGTTCGTCACGATCACCGACACCCGCGTCACCGGTGACCTGCAGCACGCGACCGTGTTTTACACCGTGCTGGGGGAGGAGGCCGACCGGGAGGCCACCGCCGAGGTGCTGACGGCGTACCGGGGACGGCTGCGCTCCTTCGTGGGCCGCGGGCTGGGCATCCGGCTCACCCCCAGCCTGGAGTTCGTCGCCGACGCCCTCCCCGAGGACGCCGCCCACCTGGACGACCTGCTGCGCCGCACCCGCGAGCGGGACGCCGAGCTGGCGGCCCGGCGCCGGGAGGCCGGCTACGCGGGCGAGCCCGACCCGTACCGCCGCCCGCAGGACCAGGACGACCAGGAGCCCACCGCCGGTGCCTGACGACGGACTCGTCGTCGTCGACAAGCCGGCCGGCTGGACCAGCCACGACGTCGTCGGCCGCGCCCGCCGGCTGTTCGGCACCCGCCGCGTCGGGCACGCCGGCACCCTCGACCCGATGGCCACCGGCGTGCTGCTGCTCGGCGTCGGCCGCGCCACCCGGCTGCTGACCTTCCTGGTCGGGTGCGACAAGTCCTACCGCGCCACGGTGCGGCTGGGCGAGCGCACCCTCACCGACGACGCCGAGGGCGAGGTCACCGAGCGCCGCGACGCCGGCGGCCTGACCAGCGAGACGGTCGCCGCGGCGGTCGCCCGTCTGACCGGGCCGCTGTCCCAGGTGCCCAGCGCCGTCAGCGCCGTCAAGGTCGGTGGCCGCCGCTCCTACGCGCGGGTGCGGGCCGGCGAGGACGTGGAGCTGGCCGCGCGGCAGGTCACCGTCCACCGCTTCGACGTGCTGGGTCAGGTCGAGCTGCCCGGCTCCGAGCCGGGTCACCGGGTGCGCGACGTCGAGGTCGAGGTGGAGGTGAGCTCGGGCACCTACGTGCGGGCGCTGGCCCGCGACCTGGGGGAGTCGCTGGGCGTCGGGGGTCACCTCACCGCGCTCCGGCGCACGTGCGTGGGCCCGTTCACGGAGGCCGAGGCGGCCAGCCTGGAGGAGCTGGCCACGGACCCGCCGCGGGGGCTGCTCCCCGCGGGCGCAGCCGCAGCCCGCGTGCTGCCCGTGCGGCAGCTCACCGCGGAGGAGACCCAGGCGCTGCGGCACGGCCGCACGCTGCCGTTGGCGACGGACGGTGCGCCCGAGGCGGTCGCCGCGCTGGACTCCGCCGGCGCCCTGGTCGCCGTGCTCGACGAGAGCGGGGCGGCGGCGCGCAGTCGGGCCGTCTTCCCGCCCGCGGCCGGAAGTTAGAGTGCTGCCCGTGCACCGCTGGCGCTCCCTGGACGACGTCCCCGAAGGCTACGGCCCCAGCGTCGTCACCCTCGGCAACTTCGACGGGGTGCACCGCGGGCACCGGGCGGTGCTGCAAGCCGTGGTGCACCAGGCCCGCGAGCAGGCCCGGCCCGCGCACGCCGTGGCCGTGACCTTCGACCCGCACCCGGTGGCGGTGCTGCACCCGGAGCGGGCGCCCGAGCAGGTGACCGGCCTGGACCACCGGCTGGAGCTGATGGCCGAGACGGGACTGGACGGGGTGCTCGTGCTGCCGTTCACCCGTGAGCTGGCCAGGCAGACCCCGGAGGAGTTCGTCCGGAGCGTGTTCGTCGAGGCACTCGGGGCGACGGCGGTCGTCGTCGGCGCCGACACCCGGTTCGGCGTCCACAACTCCGGCGACATCACGACCATGCGGCGGCTGGGTGAACGGCTCGGCTTCACGGTGCTGACCCTGCAGCCGGTCGGTGAGCTCGAGACCGGCGACGGCGGCCCCCGGCGGGCCTGGTCCTCCACCCGGCTCCGGGAGGCGCTGCGCACCGGTGACGTGGCCACGGCCGCCGACATCCTGGGCCGGCCGCACCGGGTGAGCGGTCCGGTGGTGCACGGTCGCCACCGTGGCCGCGGGCTGGGCTACCCCACCGCCAACCTCGGGACCGACAGCGTCGGGCTGGTGCCCGGGGACGGCGTCTACGCCGGGTGGCTGGAGCGGCCCTCGCTGCCGCCGGACCACCCCGACCGGCGGCTGCCGGCCGCCATCTCCGTCGGCACCAACCCCACCTTCGACGACGTGCCGGTGCGCACCGTCGAGGCGCACGTGCTCGACCGCAACGACCTGGACCTGTACGACGAGGTGGTCGCCGTCGACTTCGTGGCCCGGCTGCGGGGCAACCTGCGGTTCGAGTCGGTCCCCGAGCTGCTGGCGCAGATGGGGCGGGACGTGGCCGTCTCCCGGGCGATGCTGCACCACTGAGATGCGCTACCTGCGCAACGACTGGGCGCTGTACGTCGCCGCCCTCGGGCTGTGCCTGGTCGGCGCGGTCCTCATCTGGTCCAGCACCCACACCCGGGTCGGCCCGGCGCTGTCGGTCCGGCAGCTGATCGCGGTCGGTCTCGGCCTGTCCGCCGCGCTGGCCCTGGTGCGGCTGGACCTGCGCTGGGTCCGGGCCGCCGCGCCGTGGATCTACCTGGCCGGGGTCGCGGGCCTGCTGCTGGTCCTCACCCCGCTCGGAGTGACCGTCAACGGGTCGCGCTCGTGGCTGCACCTGCCCGGCGGGTTCTCGCTGCAGCCGGCCGAGCTGTCCAAGCTCGCCCTGGTCGTGGGGCTGGCCATGGTGCTGGCCGAGGGGCGGGGGGCATCCCGGCTGCCACGGGCCCGGGAGGTGCTGCTCGCCTGGGCGCTGGCCGCGGTGCCGATCGGGCTGATCATGCTGCAGCCCGACCTGGGCTCGGCGATGGTGCTGGCGGCGATGACGGTGGGGATCGTCGCCGCCTCGGGTGCCAGGTGGTGGTGGACCGCGGGCGCCGTTGCGGGCGGGGCGGCCCTCGCGACGGCGGCGGTGGCGGTGCCGTTGCTGAGCCCGCACCAGGTGGACCGGCTGCTGGCCTTCACCGACCCCGCCCTCGACCCGGAGGGGATCGGCTACCAGACCCGGCAGGTGCGGCTGGCGATCGGCTCCGGCGGCTGGGACGGTGCGGGACTCGGCCACGGCCCGCAGACCCAGGGCGGCTTCATCCCGTTCCAGGAGACCGACTTCATCTTCTCCGTGGCCGGCGAGGAGCTGGGCTTCCTGGGTGCCGCCGGGCTGGTGGCGCTGCTGGCGTTCGTGGTGTTGCGCGCGCTGTGGGTAGCGGCCCGCGCCCGCGACGTCTTCGCCCGGCTGGTCGCCGTCGGGGTCGCCTGCTGGCTGGGCGTGCAGACCGTCGAGAACCTCGGGATGAACCTCGGCCTGCTGCCGGTCACCGGGCTGCCGCTGCCGTTCGTCTCCTACGGCGGGTCCGCGATGCTGGCCTGCTGGCTCGCGGTGGGCCTGCTCGCCAGCGCTGAGCTGCTCGAGGACCGGTGAGTCACCCTGTCAGGACGAGGGCTGACCTGGCATGATCTGACCACACGGTGGAAGGAGTCCCTATGGCCCACCCGCAGGCCGTCCACGAGGAGCAGCCCGAGTACACCAGGATCGAGGAGCGCCCCGCCAGCGTCGGGCACCTGTTCCGAGACCGCGTCGCGGCCACCCCGCAGTCGGAGGCGTTCCGGTACCCGGACGGCTCCGGCTGGTCCTCCCTCACCTGGGCGGCGACCGCCGAGCGCGCGTACGCGCTGGCCGCCGGGCTGGTCGACCTGGGAGTGGAGCCCGAGCAGCGGGTCGCCCTGGCCAGCTCGACCCGACTGGAGTGGGTGCTGTCCGACCTGGCGGTGATGTGCGCCGGGGCGGCGACCACGACGATCTACCCGACGACGCTGTCGGAGGACACGGCCTACATCGTGGCCGACTCCGACAGCCGGGTGGTCATCGCCGAGGACGCCTCGCAGCTGGCCAAGCTGGAGCAGCACCGGGACCGGCTGCCCGCGCTCGCCCACGTCGTCGTGATCGACGGTGACGGCGTGGACACCGACGGAGACCGCGTCCTCACCTTCGCCGAGCTGGAGCGCCGCGGCCGGGAGCGGCTGGCTGCCGAGGCCCGCGTCGTCGACGACCGCATCGACGCGCTCACCCCGGAGCACCTCGCCACGATCATCTACACCTCCGGCACCACCGGGCGGCCCAAGGGGGTGCGGCTGCCGCACTCGGCGTGGACCTACGAGGCCGCGGGGGTCGACTCGATCCAGATCCTCGGCCCCGACGACCTGCAGTACCTGTGGCTGCCGCTGGCGCACGTCTTCGGCAAGGTGCTGCTGGTGCTGCCGCTGCAGATCGGGTTCGCCACCGTCGTCGACGGCCGCGTCGACAAGATCGTGGAGAACCTCGGCCAGGTCAAGCCCACCTTCATGGGGGCCGCGCCCCGGATCTTCGAGAAGGCCTACGGCCGCATCACGACCATGGTCGCCGAGGAGGGCGGCATCAAGGCCAAGCTCTTCGACTGGGGCACCGGCGTGGGCCGTCAGGTCGCCGACGCCCGACGGGAAGGCCGCACCCCCGGGCCGGCGCTCCGGATGCAGCACGCACTGGCCGACCGGCTCGTGCTGCACAAGGTGCGCGAACGGTTCGGCGGCCGGATCCGGTTCTTCATCTCCGGCTCGGCCGCGCTCAACACCGACGTCGCCCGCTGGTTCGAGGCGGTCGGGCTGCTCATCATCGAGGGGTACGGCCTCACCGAGACCAGCGCGGCCTCGTTCGTGAACCGGCCCCACCCGGGGGGCTACCGGTTCGGGACGGTCGGGTGGCCGCTGCCGGGCACTGAGGTGCGCATCGCCGACGACGGGGAGGTGCTGGTGCGCGGGCCCGGTGTCACCCCCGGCTACCACGGCCTGGAGGAGGAGACCCAGCGGTCGCTGGAGGAGGGCTGGTTCCACACCGGCGACATCGGCCAGGTGGACGAGCGCGGGTTCCTGTCCATCACCGACCGCAAGAAGGACCTGTTCAAGACCTCCGGGGGCAAGTACGTCGCCCCCAGCGTCATCGAGTCCCGGTTCAAGGGGATCTGCCCCTACGCCAGCCAGCTGGTGGTCGAGGGCGACGGCCGCAACTACGTCACCGCGCTGATCACGCTGGACCCGGACGCGATCCAGGGCTGGGCCGAGCACCACGGCATGGCCGGCCGCTCCTACCGCGAGATCGTCACCTCCCCCGAGGCGAGGGAGATGGTGCAGCGCTACGTCGACGAGCTGAACGCCGGGCTCAACCGGTGGGAACAGGTCAAGCAGTTCGTCATCCTGGAGCACGACCTCACCGTGGAGGAGGGCGACCTGACGCCCAGCATGAAGCTGAAGCGGCGCACCGTGACCCAGAAGTACCGGGACCAGCTGGACCGGCTCTACCAGGCCCAGCCGCAGGGGTAGCGGCCCAGGCCCGCGCCACCCCGCGCCTGCGGGGAGCGTTGCTGCCCCCGGAGGGCGGGCCGCCTACCCTGGGACCCATGTCCACGTCGCTGACCCCCACCCCCCAGGCCAGCCCGGTGCGCCCGCGCGGCGCCAGCGTGTTCGCCGACCTGGAGCCGCTGCTGGACCAGGTCGCCAAGCCGGTTCAGTACGTCGGAGGCGAGCTCAACGCCCAGGTGAAGGACTGGCACGTGGGCGGCCACACCGACGACGGCCGGGAGCGCACCGTCCGCTGGGCGCTGATGTACCCCGACGCCTACGAGGTGGGCCTGCCCAACCAGGGCGTCATGATCCTCTACGAGGTCCTCAACGAGCAGCCCGAGGTGCTCGCGGAGCGGACCTACGCGGTGTGGCCGGACCTGGAGCAGCTGATGCGCGAGCACGGCGTGCCGCAGTTCACCGTCGACGCCCACCGGGCCGTCGGGGACTTCGACGTGCTCGGGCTGTCGTTCGCGACCGAGCTCGGCTACACCAACATGCTCACCGCCCTGGACCTCGCCGGGGTGCCCGTCCACGCCCGCGACCGCACCGAGGAGCACCCGCTGGTCATCGCCGGCGGGCACGCCGCGTTCAACCCCGAGCCGGTGGCCGACTTCCTCGACGCAGCGATCATCGGGGACGGCGAGGAGGCGGTGCTGGCCGCGACCCGGATCATCCGGGAGTGGAAGGAGGCCGGCCGCCCGGGCGGCCGCACCGAGGTGCTGGCGCGGCTGGCGGCGACCGGCGGCGTCTACGTGCCGGCGTTCTACGACGTGGAGTACCTGCCCGACGGCCGGATCAAGCGGGTCGTGCCCAACCGCAGCGGTGTCCCCTGGCGGGTGTCCAAGCACACCGTGATGGACCTGGACAGCTGGCCCTACCCGAAGCAGCCGCTGGTGCCGGTGACCGAGTCGGTGCACGAGCGGATGAGCGTGGAGATCTTCCGCGGCTGCACCCGCGGCTGCCGGTTCTGCCAGGCCGGCATGATCACCCGGCCGGTGCGCGAGCGCTCCATCACCGGGATCGGGGAGATGGTGGAGCGGGGCCTGGCCGCCACCGGCTTCGAAGAGGTCGGTCTGCTCAGCCTCTCCAGCGCCGACCACTCCGAGATCGGCGACATCGCCAAGGGGCTGGCCGACCGCTACGAGGGCACCAACACCGGGCTGTCGCTGCCCTCGACGCGGGTGGACGCCTTCAACATCGACCTGGCCAACGAGCTGACCCGCAACGGCCGCCGCTCCGGGCTGACGTTCGCCCCCGAGGGCGGCAGCGAGCGGATGCGCAAGGTCATCAACAAGATGGTCAGCGAGCAGGACCTGATCCGCACCGTCGCGGCCGCGTACGCGTCGGGCTGGCGGCAGGTGAAGCTGTACTTCATGTGCGGGCTCCCGACGGAGACCGACGACGACGTGCTGCAGATCGCCGAGCTGGCCAAGAAGGTCATCGACACCGGCCGGGAGGTCAGCGGCCGCCGCGACATCCGCTGCACCGTCTCCATCGGCGGCTTCGTGCCCAAGCCGCACACCCCCTTCCAGTGGGCCTCCCAGCTGGGTGCCGAGCAGACCGACGCGCGGCTGGAGAAGCTGCGGGCGGCGATCCGCGCCGACCGCCGCTACGGCTCGGCGATCGGCTTCCGCTACCACGACGGCAAGCCCGGCATCGTCGAGGGCCTGCTCTCTCGCGGCGACCGCCGGCTGGGCGCGGTCATCGAGGAGGTGTGGCGCGACGGGGGCCGGTTCGACGGCTGGAGCGAGCACTTCTCCTACGAGCGCTGGATCACCGCCGCCGAGCGCGCGCTGGCCGACGAGCCGGTCGACGTCGACTGGTACACCATCCGCGAGCGCGGCGAGACCGAGGTGCTGCCCTGGGACCACCTGGACTCCGGGCTGGACAAGGAATGGCTCTGGGACGACTGGCTGGACGCCCTCGACGGGCGCGAGGTCGAGGACTGCCGCTGGACCCCGTGCTTCGACTGCGGGGTGTGTCCGCAGCTGGACACCGAGATCCAGGTCGGACCGACCGGCAAGAAGCTGCTGCCGCTCACGGTCGTCTGACCACGGGCCCTGGCCCCCCACGGTGGGCGGGGGGCCAGGGCGGCGGTCAGAGCCGGCGCAGGGAGAGCACGCCCTCCAGGGCCGCCAGCTTGTCGAGGATCTCCTGCGGCAGCTCGCCGTCGACGTCGATGAGGGTGTAGGCCACCTCGCCGCGGGACTTGTTGAGCAGGTCGGCGATGTTGAGGCCGGCCTCCGCCAGCATGGTGGAGATCTGCCCGACCATGTTCGGCACGTTGGCGTTGGCGATCGCCAGCCGCTGCGTGCCGGGGATCCGGGGCAGCACCGCCTCGGGGAAGTTGACGCTGTTGCGGACCGTCCCGTCGGTCAGGTAGTCGCGCAGCTGCTCGGCCGCCATGACCGCGCAGTTCTCCTCCGCCTCGGCGGTCGAGGCGCCCAGGTGCGGCAGCGCCACCACCCTCGGGTGCTCCTTGAGCGCCCGGGTGGGGAAGTCGCAGACGTAGCCGCGTAGCCGGTCCCCGTCGAGGGCGGCCACGATGGCGTCGCTGTCGACGATGCCGGCGCGGGAGAAGTTGAGCACGACCGCCTCCGGCCGCATCCGCGCCACCTCGGCGGCCCCGAGCAGCCCGCGGGTGCCCTCCACCAGCGGCACGTGGACGGTGACGATGTCGGAGCGGGTGAGGACCTCCTCGAGGGAGGAGGCCTGCTGCACCGCGCTGTCCAGCTGCCAGGCCCGTCCCACCGTGATCTGCGGGTCGTAGCCGATCACCTTCATGCCCAGCCGCAGCGCCGCGTTGGCGACCTGGACGCCGATCGCCCCGAGGCCGATCACCCCGAGGGTGCGCCCGGGCAGCTCGAAGCCGGCGAACTGCTTCTTGCCCTTCTCCACGGCGACGTCGATCTCGGCGTCGTCACCGTCGAGCGACTTGGTCCAGGCCGCGGCCGGGACGATGTTGCGGGCGGCCAGGAACAGCCCGGCCAGCACCAGCTCCTTGACCGCGTTGGCGTTCGCGCCGGGGGTGTTGAAGACGGGGACGCCGCGGCTGGTGAGGTGCTCGACCGGGACGTTGTTGGTGCCGGCACCGGCCCGCGCGACGGCGAGCAGGGACTCCGGGAGCGGCTCGTCGTGCAGCTTGGCCGAGCGCACCAGGATGCCGTGCGGGTCGGTGACGTCGGGGCCGACCTGGTATTCCTCGGGGAGCCGAGCCAGGCCGACCGGGCTGATGGCGTTGTAGGTGCGGATGCGGAAGGTGTCGGTCATGGTGATGTGGCGCTCACCCGTGGCGGCGCTCGAACTCCTTCATGAAGTCGGTCAGGGCGGTCACGCCCTCCAGGGGCATGGCGTTGTAGATGCTGGCGCGCAGGCCGCCGACCGAGCGGTGGCCCTCCAGGTTGACCAGCCCCGCCTCGCGGGCCTCGGTCAGGAAGGTCGGCTCCAGGGCGCTGTCGGCCAGCAGGAACGGCACGTTCATCCACGAGCGCGCCGCCGGGGCGACCGGGTTGGAGTAGAAGGGCGACTCCTCGATCGTGGTGTAGAGCTGCTCGGCCTTGGCGCGGTTGCGCGCGGCCATCGCGGGCAGACCGCCCTGGCGCTCCACCCACTCGAGCACCAGGCCCACGAGGTACCACGCCAGCGTCGGGGGCGTGTTGAGCATCGAGTCGGCGGCCGCCATCTGGGCGTAGTCCCAGACCATCGGGGTCCCGTCGCGGGCCTGCCCGGCCAGGTCCTTGCGCACGATGACCAGGCAGATGCCGGCCGGGCCCAGGTTCTTCTGCGCCCCGGCGTAGATCAGGCTGAACCGGTCCACGTCCACCGGGCGGGACAGGATCGTGGAGGAGAAGTCGGCGACCAGCGGCACGTCACCGGCGTCGGGGACGTAGCCGAACTCGACCCCGCCGATGGTCTCGTTCGGGGTGTAGTGCAGGTAGCGGGACCCGGGGGCCGGGCTGAGGCTGGTGGCGTCCGGGACGGTGCTGTAGCCGCTGGCGGCCTCGTCAGCCACCACCTCGACCTCGGCGAACCGGCGGGCCTCGCCGATGGCCTTCTTCGACCAGGCGCCGGTGTTGACGTAGCTGACGGTGTCGCCGGGCCCGGCCAGGTTCATCGGGATGGCCGCGAACTGGCCGGTCGCGCCGCCCTGCAGGAACAGCACGTGGTAGTCGTCGGAGACACCGAGCAGGCGCCGGAGCCTGGTCTCGGCCGCCGCGGCGACCGCCACGAAGGCCTTGCTGCGGTGGGAGACCTCCATCACCGACATGCCGGAGCCGGACCAGTCGGTGAGCTCCTCCCGTGCCTGCTCGAGCACCTCGAGCGGCATAGTGGCAGGGCCTGCGGCGAAGTTGAACACGCGCACGGGGATCCTCCGTCGTCGTGGCGGGGCGACGCGGCACGGACGCAACGCATCGTCGGGCTGGCCACCGCGTCCGGGGGTGCGCCGAGCGTAGCGCCTTCCTGGCCGGCCCCGGTCGGCGGTCCCCGGCTCGGGTTAGCCTGCCGCGCATGGCAACCCGCAACCGAGTGCCGGAGGGACCGGCCCCGGAGCCGGTCGTGCAGCGGCTCCGCGTCCGGTACGCCAAGCGCGGCCGGATGCGGTTCACCTCCACGCGGGACTTCCAGCGGGCGCTGGAGCGGGCAGTCCGCCGCGCCGGGGTGCCGATGGCCTACTCGGCCGGGTTCCACCCCCACCCCAAGATCTCCTACGCCAACGCCGCCCCCACCGGTGCCGCGAGCGAGGCCGAGTTCGTCGAGCTGAGCCTGAGCCGGGTGGCGGACCCGGAGCGGGTCCGCCGCGAGCTGGACCAGGCGCTGCCCGACGGGCTGGACGTGGTGGCGGTGGTCGAGGCCGGGCCGGAGCCGCTGGCGGACCGGTTGCAGCTGAGCCGGTGGCAGATGTGCTTCCCGGGGCTGGCGGCCGCCGCGCTGCAGGAGTGCCTGCAGCAGTTCCTGGCCCGCGAGGAGGTGCTGGTGACCCGCATGATGAAGCGGGGGCCGCGGGAGCTGGACGCCCGCGGGCCGGTGCTGCGCGCCGAGGTGACCGACGCCGCGGACGGGCCCGAGGCCGGTGAGCAGCTGCCGGGGTGCTGCCTGCTGGTGTGGGTGCGGCACACCACGCCCACGATCCGCCCTGAGGAGCTGTGGCGGGCGCTGGCGGGGGTGTCGGGGCGCGAGCTGCCGCGGCCGCGTGCCACCCGCGCCGCGCAGGGGCCGGAGCAGCGTGACGCCGACGGCACCGTGCAGGTGGGGGACCCGCTGGACGGCTGAGTGGCGCGCTGGCAGCGGGGCGATGGCCGCTCGGGAGCCCTCTCGTGTGCGATACTCGGAACTGGCCGCGCAGGTCGCCACACCGCCTGCGTGGTCCGGTCGGGCCCCCGGCCCGTGGTGCGGCAGGACGCCGGCACGCGGAGGCCCCTCGGACGACGAGCAGGCCCGACCGGCGCCGACCGGGTGGACGCGCACCCAGCGCGAGCCCGTCGGCGCGACCATGGACGACTTCCGTCCGGCCCGGCCACGGGCCCGACGGCGCACCGCGCACGAGACCGAGCGGGACAGCCCCGGTGTGGGCCCGGCCTCGTGCCGCGAGAGGACGGCGATGGCCTCCCTGGACGACACCGGACGCACCGACGACGGCGCACGGGCACCCGAGCAGACCGACCCGGAGGAGTCGCCGCCACCGGCAGCCGGTCCGGGCTTCTCCACCCTGTTCTCTCACCCTGGCAGCGGTGACCCCGAGCCGGAGCCGGAGCCGCGGCCGCAGCAGACGGCCGCCCCGACGGCCCCCGCGAGCGGGTTCGGACTGGTCTTCCAGGCCCCGGACCTCTCCGAGGTCCCCACCCGTCGCCGCCGTCCCGAGGACGAGACCCAGGACGACTCCGAGGACGACTCCGAGGACGACTCCGACGACGGCTCCGAGGACGAGCTCGAGGCCGACAGCGGTGACCAGGACCGCCGGGGCCGCCAGGACCGCCGAGACAGCCAGGATCGTCCCGAGCGGCAGGGCAGCCGGCGTCGTCAGGACAGCCGCGAGACCGACCAGGACCGGGACGAGGACGACCGTGACCGGCGCGACGGCCGCGACCGCGGGGAGGACGAGGACTCCGAGGAGGAGTCGGGCCGAGGCCGGCGCCGTCGCCGACGCGGCGGCCGCGGGCGGCGCAGCCGTGGCGGCTCGGGGGACGACTCGGAGGACCAGCAGGGCGAACGGGCTGACGCCGGCGGCGACCAGGAGCGCAGCGACCGGGACGGCGCGGCCCAGCAGCCCGGTGAGACCCGCGACGATGACGAGCAGACCGGTGGGCGCGGCCGGGAGAGCCAGCCGCAGGGGGAGACCGCCGGGGAGGACGACGGCGGGGCGCAGGGCGAGCAGCCGGAGCAGGACGGCAGCAGCAAGCGGCGGCGCCGCCGTCGCCGCAGCACCACCGGTGACGGCGAGGCCCGCCGCGGCGGCAAGGCCAAGGACGGCAACGGCAAGGACCGGGACAGCAGTGGCAGCGGCGGCAGCGGCGGCAGCAAGGACCGGGACGGGGTCTCCGGCGTCAAGGGCTCGACCCGGCTGGAGGCCAAGCGGCAGCGCCGCCGGGAGGGCCGGGAGGCCGGTCGCCGGCGCACCGTCATCACCGAGGCGGAGTTCCTGGCCCGCCGCGAGAGCGTCGACCGGGTCATGGTCGTGCGTGGGCTGCCGGACCGCACCCAGATCGGGGTGCTCGAGGACGGCGTGCTGGTGGAGCACTACGTCTCCCGGAGCACGCAGAGCACCATGGTCGGCAACGTCTACCTGGGCCGGGTGCAGAACGTGCTGCCCAGCATGGAGGCCGCGTTCGTCGACATCGGCAAGGGCCGCAACGCCGTGCTCTACGCCGGTGAGGTCAACTGGGACGCCGCCGGCCTCGAGGGGGAGCCCAAGCGCATCGAGAACGCCCTGAAGTCGGGGGAGTCGGTCCTGGTGCAGGTCACCAAGGACCCCATCGGCCACAAGGGAGCCCGGCTGACCTCCCAGGTCAGCCTGCCCGGCCGCTACCTGGTCTATGTGCCGGGCAGCTCGATGACCGGCATCTCCCGCAAGCTGCCCGACACCGAGCGGTCCCGGCTGAAGAAGATCCTCAAGGACGTGGTGCCGGCCGACGCCGGGGTCATCGTGCGCACCGCCGCCGAGGGCGCCAGCGAGTCCGAGCTCCGGGCCGACGTGGAGCGCCTCACCGGGCTGTGGGAGCGGATCCAGGGCAAGCAGCGCTCGGCCAGTGCCCCCGCCCTGCTCCACGGCGAGCCGGACATGACGGTGCGGGTCATCCGCGACGTGTTCAACGAGGACTTCTCGCGGCTGGTGGTGGCTGGCGACCAGGCCTGGCAGGAGGTCAAGGACTACGTGGACACGGTGGCCCCGGACCTCTCCGAACGGCTGGAGAAGTGGACCGGGACCGAGGACGTGTTCACTCACCACCGGATCACCGAGGCGCTGGCCAAGGCGATGGACCGCAAGGTGTGGCTGCCCTCCGGCGGGTCGCTGGTCATCGACCGCACCGAGGCGATGACGGTCGTGGACGTCAACACCGGCAAGTTCGTCGGCTCCGGGGGCAACCTGGAGGAGACCGTCACCCGCAACAACATCGAGGCCGCCGAGGAGATCGTGCGGCAGCTGCGGCTGCGCGACATCGGCGGCATCATCGTCATCGACTTCATCGACATGGTCCTGGAGTCCAACCGGGACCTGGTGATCCGCCGGCTGCTGGAGTGCCTGGGACGGGACCGCACCAAGCACCAGGTCGCGGAGGTCACCTCGCTGGGGCTGGTCCAGATGACCCGCAAGCGGGTCGGCTCCGGGCTGGTCGAGGTGTTCTCCGAGTCCTGCGAGCACTGCCAGGGCCGCGGCATCGTGGTCCACCCCGAGCCGGTCGAGCGCGCCGAGCCCTCCGGCAGCGGCCGGGGCAAGCGCAAGGGCCGCGGCGGCAACGGCAGCGGGAACGGAAGCGGCAACGGCAACGGGAACGGCCAGCCGGAGCCCAGCGGCCCCACCCCGGCGCAGATCGCCGCCGCCGCGCACGCGGCCGCGCTGCAGGCCAGCGCCCAGGAGAAGGGGCAGGACCGCGAGGCCAGCTCGTAGGCACCGAAGATCCGGCCCCGTAGCTCCAGGGCGTCGTCGATGCTCTTCATCCCGG
>NZ_WIQI01000007.1 GCF_009602535.1 Ornithinicoccus halotolerans
CGCTGGCCACCGCCACCGAGGCGGTCGCGGCGCCCTCGCCCGAGCCGGGAGCGGCGAGCGGTACGCCGGGCCAGCCGGCCGCTACCCCGACACTGCTGGGCTGGCTGCAGCACGACGTCCGCCGCGACGAGACACCGTCCGAGGCGGAGCAGGCCGCCCGCCAGGTCGCCCCCGGCGACCGCAGCGTGCAGGTGCACGCCTGCCACGGTCCCGCCCGGCAGGTCGAGGTGCTGCGCGAGGTGCTCGCCGGGCTGCTCAGCGACGACCCGACGCTGGAGCCACGCGACATCCTGGTGATGTGCCCCGACATCGAGGCGTACGCGCCACTGGTGCACGCCGGGTTCGGGCTGGGGGACGTGGTGGCCGAGGAGGCCGATGGCCACCCCGCGCACCGGCTGCGGGTGCGGCTGGCCGACCGGGCGCCGCGGTTCACCAACCCGCTGCTGGCCGTGGCCGCCGACCTGGTGCGGCTGGCCGGCGGCCGGGTGACGGCCAGCGAGGTGCTCGACCTGGCGCGCAGCCACCCGGTGCGCTGGCGGTTCGGGCTGGACGAGGAGGACCTGGAGCGGCTCGCCGGCTGGGTCGAGGACGCGGTGATCCGCTGGGGGCTGGACCAGGACCACCGCGACGACTACCGGATCGCCACCGCGCAGAACACCTGGCGGTTCGGCCTGGACCGGATCCTCACCGGCGCGGCGCTGGACGGCACCGAGGTCTCCGGGCTGGGTGGCTCGCTCGCGCTGGACGACCTGGACTCCGGCGACGTGGACCTGGCCGGCCGGATGGCCGAGCTGGTCGACCGGCTCGGCACCGCGCTGCACCGGTTGCGCGAGTGCCGCACCGGCGGGCAGTGGGCCGACGCCCTGCACGACGGGGTGCTGGCGCTGGCCGACGTGCCCGCCCGGGACGCCTGGCAGGTCTCCCAGCTGGAGCGCGAGCTGGCGCGGCTTCGCGAGCACGCCGCGACCGCAGCCGCCGGTGCCGCGGCAGCCGGGAGCGGCGGGGTCACCACTGGTGCTCTCACGCCCGCCCCCACGGTGCTGCGGCTCAGCGACGTCGCGGCGGTGCTCGAGGACCGGCTGGGCGGGCGGCCCACGCGGGCGAACTTCCGCACCGGGACGCTGACGGTGTGCACGCTGGTGCCGATGCGCTCGGTGCCGCACCGGGTGGTGTGCCTGGTGGGGCTGGACGACGGGGGGTTCCCGCGCGCGATGACGGTCGACGGCGACGACGTGCTCGCCCGCACGCCGGTCACCGGCGAGCGCGACCCGCGCAGCGAGGACCGGCAGCTGCTGCTGGACGCCGTGATGGCGGCGCGGGAGACGCTGGTGGTGACCTACACCGGCGCCGACGAGGTCACCGGCGGCGAGCGGCCCCCGGCCGTACCGCTCGGTGAGCTGGTCGACGCGGTCGAGACGACCGCGACGCTGCCGCCCGGGCCGGACGGCGGGCCCGGGTCGGTGGTCGTGCGGCACCCGCTGCAGCCTTTCGACCGGCGCAATCTCACCCCCGGCGCGCTGGTCCAGCCGGCAGCGGGCGCGCAGCCGCAGCCGTTCTCGTTCGACCGGCCGTCGCTGCTGGGTGCGCGGGCCGCGGCGGCACCGCGCCGACCGGTGACCGCGGTCGGCGCCGAGCCGCTGCCCGCCGTGGCCGAGGAGACGGTGCCGCTCACCGACCTGACCCGGTTCCTGGTGCACCCGGCACGCACCTTCCTGGCCCGCCGGCTGGGGGTGCTGCTGCCCGAGGTCGCCGAGCAGGCCGGTGAGGGCATCCCCATCGAGCTGGGCGGGCTGGACAAGTGGGCGGTCGGTGACCGGCTGCTGCGCGACGTGCTCGCCGGGCAGGAGCTGGCGGTGTGCCGGGAGGCCGAGCTGGCGCGCGGGCTGCTGCCCCCGGGCGCGCTGGCCGGTCAGGTGCTGGACGACGTGTGCGGGGTCGTCGAGACGCTCGCCGGCCACGCCGCGCCGCTGCGGGAGGGCGCCCGGCACGCCGTGGACCTCGACATCGACCTCGGCGACGGACGCCGGCTGGTCGGCACCGTGCCGGCGCTGGTCGAGGACCGGTCGGTGACCGTCACCTACTCCTCCGTCCGCGCCAAGCAGCGGCTCACCTCCTGGGTGACCCTGCTCGCGCTCACCGCCGGGCACCCCGGTCGGGACTGGACCTCGCACCTGCTCGGGCGTGACGGCCGCTACCAGGCCCACATCACCCACGGCCCGGTCGACCCGGAGCAGGCCCGGGAGCACCTGCGCGCGCTGGTCGACCTGCTCGACCGCGGGATGCGGGAGCCGCTGCCGCTGCCGGTGGAGACCGGGCTGGCCTTCGCCGAGGCGGTCACGGCCCACGACCCCGACCCGCTCGGCCGCGCCCGCTGGCGGTGGGAGACCGCCGACCGGGAGGGCGCAATCCCCGGTGAGCAGCAGGACCCGGCGCACGTGCGGCTGCACGGGGGCGCGGTGCCGTTCGCCGCGCTGCTGCGGGCCCAGGCACGGGAGGACGAGCAGTGGTTCCCCGGCGAGCGGACCCGGCTGGGCCAGCTCGCCCGGCGGGTCTGGGAGCCGGTGCTGTCCGGCCCGGAGCGCAAGGTGCGGCTGCGGTGAGCGCCGAGCCCAGCACCCAGGCCAGCGCCGGGACCAGCACCTCGACCGCGACCGTCCCGGGCGCCCCGACGCCGTCGCCGGCGACGTTCGCGATCACCGACCCGCTGCCCACCGGCACCACGCTGCTGGAGGCCAGCGCCGGCACCGGCAAGACCTGGACGATCGCGGCCCTGGTGACCCGGTACGTCGCCGAGGGCGAGGCCACCCTGCCCGAGATGCTGGTGGTGACGTTCGGCCGGGCCGCCAGCCAGGAGCTGCGGGCCCGGGTGCGCGAGGCGCTGGTGGCGGCCGAGCGGCTGCTGCTGCACCCGCCGCGCCGGGCCGACGGCACCCCCGACCTGAGCGGCCTGGACGACCTGCAGCGGCTGCTGCTGGACGCGCCCGAGGAGGAGCGGACCCGCCGGCTGGCCCGGCTGCGGGAGGCGCTCACCGGCTTCGACGCGGCGACCATCGCCACGACGCACCAGTTCTGCCAGCTGGTGCTGCGCTCGCTCGGCGTGGCCGGTGACACCGACGCCGGCGCCACCCTCGTGGAGGACCTCGACGACCTGCTGGTCGAGGTGGTC
This sequence comes from Ornithinicoccus halotolerans, assembly GCF_009602535.1. Lineage (GTDB taxonomy): Bacteria > Actinomycetota > Actinomycetes > Actinomycetales > Dermatophilaceae > Ornithinicoccus > Ornithinicoccus halotolerans. The sequence goes on from NZ_WIQI01000007.1 coordinate 3,167, forward strand.
GACGACACCTACCTGCGCGGGTTCGCGGGCAGCGCCGAGCCGCCGGCGTTCAGCCGCGGTGAGGCGCTGCGGATCGCGCGCAAGGCGGTCGACGACTCCCACGCCGAGCTGGCGCCCACCGACGCCGAACGGGGCAGCCCGGCCGACCGGCGGGCACGGTTCGGGCAGGCGGTGCGGGCCGAGCTGGACCGGCGCAAACGGCGGCTCGGCGTGCTGCACTACCAGGACCTGCTGACCCAGCTGGCGCAGGCGCTGGAGGCGCCGGCCGGCGCCGTCTCACCGGCGCGAGAGCGGATGCGGCGCCGCTGGCGGGTGGTCCTCGTCGACGAGTTCCAGGACACCGACCCGGTGCAGTGGCAGGTGCTGGACCGGGCGTTCACCGGCCACGCCACGATGGTGCTCATCGGCGACCCGAAGCAGGCGATCTACGCCTTCCGCGGCGGCGACGTCGTCACCTACCTCAAGGCCGCCGCGACCGCCGGCACCACGATGACGCTCGGCACCAACCACCGCAGCGACGCCCCGCTGGTGGACTCCCTGCAGGCGCTGCTGCAGGGCGCCGCGCTCGGCGACCCGGGCATCTGCGTGCACCCGGTCATCGCCCGCCACGAGGGCTCCCGGCTGGACGCGGCCCCCTCGCCGCAGCCGCTGCGGCTGCGGGTGGTGCCGCGGGCGCGGCTGGGCGTGAAGGGCACCCGCACCGCCACCGTCGGCCGGGTGCGGGAGGTGCTGGCGCGGGACGCCGCGTGCGACATCGCCACGCTGGTGGCCAGCGACGCGACCTGGTGCGGCCGGCCGCTACGGCCCAACCAGGTGGCGGTGCTGGCGCACAAGGGCAAGGACCTGGCGCTCATGCAGCGCGAGCTCGCCGAGGTGGGGCTGCCGTCGGTGGTGGCCGGCGGGGGCAGCGTCTTCCACACCCTGGCCGCGACCGAGTGGCTCACCCTGCTGGAGGCGCTGGCCGCGCCGCACCGCTCCACCCGTACCCGGGCGACCGCGCTGACCTCCCTGGTCGGCTACACCCCCGTCGACCTCGACAGCGGCGGCGAGGAGCTCAGCGACGCGCTGGCCACCCGGCTGCGCGACCTGGCCGTGGTGTGCGAGCGGCGCGGGGTCGCCGCGGTGCTGGAGCACGCCATCATCCACGGGCTGCCGGAGCGGGTGCTGGGCACCGTGGCCGGGGAGCGCCACCTGACCGACCTGCGGCACGTGGGGCAGCTGCTGCACGAGGCCGGCACCGGCCAGCAGGGCGGGATGGGCCTGCTCGGGCTGACCGACTGGCTGCGCGCGCAGATGGCCGAGGACGCCCCGCCGGGTGCCAGCGCCCGCACCCGCCGGCTGGACAGCGACGCCTCGGCGGTGCAGCTGGTCACCATCCACGGCAGCAAGGGGCTGCAGTACCCGGTCGTCTACCTGCCGTTCCTGGCCGACCGGTGGGTGCCGAAGCAGCCGGACATCCCGCTCTTCCACTCCCCGCCGCCGGAGCGGGTACGCACCCTCGACGTCGGCGGGCCGGGCGCCCCGCACTGGGCGGAGTCGGTGCGTGCCCACCAGCACGAGGACGCCGGGGAGAGCCTGCGGCTGCTCTACGTGGCGCTGACCCGCGCCCAGTCCCAGGTGGTCGCCTGGTGGGCACCGGGCAACAACACCCCCGCCTCCGCCTGGCACCGGATGCTGCTGGGTCGCGGCCCGGGTGAGGCCACCGTCCCCGACGCCTTCCGGCTGCCCTCCGACGAGGACGTCGTGCGCACCCTGGCGCGCTGGTCCTGCGGCTCCGGCAAGCAGCCGCGGCCCGGGGCGCACATCGAGTTCGTCGAGGACGCGACACCGCCGCAGGTGCAGGTGCCCGCGCCGACGACCGAGCTGGCGGTCCGCCGTTTCGCCCGGACCGTGGACACGGCCTGGCGCCGCACCTCCTACACCGCGCTCAGCTCCCCGGCCGAGGCGGTCGCGGCCGCCAGCGGGGCCGCTGCCGACTCCCCCGGTGGCGTCGGCAGCGAGCCGGAGGTGGTCCCGCGCGAGGACGAGCCGGACGCGCCCGAGCCGCTGGAGGACGACACCCTGCCCGGGCTGGGACTGCCCGGGCTGGAGGTGCCCTCCCCCATGGCCGACCTGCCGGTCGGGGCGACGTTCGGGTCGCTGGTGCACGCCGTGCTCGAGCACGCCGACCCGCAGGCACCGGACCTGCACGCCGAGCTGGCCGAGCAGGTCCGCGAGCAGCTGCTGCGCTGGCCGGTCGACCTGGGCGAGGGCGGCACCGAGCGCCTCGCCGGCGCCCTGGTCGCGGCCTGTGAGACGCCGCTGGGGCCGCTGGCCAAGGGGGCAACGCTGCGGCAGGTCGGCACCGCCGACCGGCTGTCCGAGCTCGACTTCGAGCTGCCGCTGGCCGGCGGGGACGACACCGGCTACCCGGCCGAGGCGGTCACGCTCGGTGACCTGCGGCCGCTGCTGCTGACGCAGCTGCCCGAGGGCGACCCGGTGCGCGGCTGGGCCGAGGCGCTCGCCCGCCCGGAGCTGGGCGAGCAGCCGCTGCGCGGCTACCTCACCGGCTCCGTCGACGCGGTGCTGCGCACCGGCGGCCGCTACCTGGTCGTGGACTACAAGACCAACTGGCTGGGTGCGCCGGAGCAGCCGCTGACCGCCGCGGCCTACCGGCCCGAGGCGCTCGCGCAGGCGATGGGCCACTCCAGCTACCCGCTGCAGGCGCTGCTCTACGCGGTGGTGGCCCACCGGTTCCTGCGGTGGCGGCTACGCGGCTACGACCCGGCCCGGCACCTGGGTGGAGTCCTGTACCTCTACCTGCGCGGCATGTGCGGGCCGGACACCCCGGTCGTCGACGGGCACCCGTGCGGGGTGTTCTCGTGGCGGCCGCCGGTCGCCCTGGTGCAGGCGGTCTCGGACCTGCTGGACGGGAGGCGGGCGTGACCGCACAGCTCTTCGAACCCACCAGTGAGCACGACCGCCGGCTCGCCCGCTCCGCCGGGGGCCGGCTGGCCGAGCTGAACGGGGCCGGGGTCATCACCGCTGCCGACGTGCACGTGGCCCGCACGCTGGCGCGGCTCGGCCACGAGAAGGACGAGGACGTCGTGGTCGCGGCTGCGCTCGCCACCCGCGCGGTCCGCGAGGGCTCGGTGTGCGTCGACCTGGCGCGGGTTCCCGAGCTCGCGCCCGACCTGGACTGGCCGGAGCCCGACGGGTGGCTGCAGCGGGTCGCCGCCAGCACGCTCGCCGCGCAGCGCGCGCTGGTGGTGGAGCTCGGGCTGGTCTACCTGCAGCGGTACCACCACCAGGAGGTCGCGGTCGCCGCCGACCTGACCGCACGGGCGGGGCAGGACCCGCCGCCGGTGCACGAGGAGCTGCTGGCCGAGGCGCTGGGCAGCGTCTTCCCCGGCGAGGGGTACGCCGAGCAGCGGGAGGCGGCGGTGACGGCGGTGCGGTCGTGGACCACGGTGCTCACCGGCGGCCCGGGCACCGGCAAGACCACCACGGTGGCGCGGGTGCTGGCGCTGCTGGCCCAGCAGCACGAGGCAGGCCCCTCGGCGCGGCCGCTGCGGGTGGCGCTGGCCGCGCCGACCGGCAAGGCCGCCGCCCGGCTGCAGGAGGCGGTGACCGAGGCGCTGGACGAACTGCTGGCGGGGCCCCTCACCGACGCGCAGCGCCGGGCCGCCGAGCCGCTGCGGCAGGTGCACGCCGCCACGATCCACCGGCTGCTGGGGTGGCGGCCGGGCGGCGGGACCCGGTTCCGGCACGGCCGGGAGAACCGGCTGCCCCACGACGTCGTCGTGGTCGACGAGAGCTCGATGATGTCGCTGACGCTGACCGCCCGGCTGCTGGAGGCGGTGCGCCCGCAGACGCGGCTGCTGCTGGTCGGCGACCCCGACCAGCTCGTCTCCGTCGACGCCGGCGCGGTGCTGGCCGACCTGGTGGCCGGCGTGACCGAGGGCGGCCAGCCCGAGGCGCCGGAGGAGCCCCGGGACAGCGCCGGCACCGCGGTGGCGCGGCTGCGGACGGTGCACCGGTACGGCGAGCAGATCGGTGCCCTGGCCCAGGCGCTGCGCGACGGCGACGCGGACCAGGTGCTCGCGGTGCTGCGCGGCTCCGACCCGGCCAGCAGCGCGAGCGCGGCGAGCCCGCCGCAGGTGCGGTTCGTCGAGGAGGCCGAGCCCGGCGACTACCTGCGCGGTCCGCTGACCCGGCAGGCGCTCGCGCTGCGGGAGGCGGCCCTGACCGGGGACGACGACGCGGCGATGGCCGCGCTGGAGGAGCACCGGCTGCTGTGTGCCCACCGGGACGGCCCGTACGGCGTGCGCACCTGGAACCGCCGGGTCGAGCAGTGGGTCACCGAGGTGACCGGGGACCCGCTGTGGGAGCCGATGTACCCGGGCCGGCCGTTGCTGGTCACGGCCAACGACTACGCGCTGGGGCTGTTCAACGGCGACACCGGCGTAGTCGTGCTCGGGAAGGACGGCAGGCCGCGCGCGGTGATCGCCGGCACCGACGGGCGCCGGGAGCTGGCGGTCAGCAGGCTCGGTGACGTGGACACCATGCACGCGATGACGATCCACAAGGCCCAGGGCAGCCAGGCCCGCGAGGTGACCGTGCTCCTCCCCGACGAGGACTCGGCCCTGCTGACGCGGGAGCTGCTCTACACCGCGGTCACGCGGGCCCGGGACCGGGTGACGCTCGTGGGCAGCGAGGCAGTGGTGCGCGCGGCGGTCGAGCGGCAGGTGCGGCGGGCCAGCGGGCTGCGCCAGCGGCTAGCGGGTGGTTCGCCCGCCCCTTGACCTCCAGTTCCAGACGCTGCCGGCAGCATGGCCCACCAGGAGCTTGCTGTAGAAGACCGGCGCGAACCACGGCGCGGCAGTCGAGCGACCGAGGGCCCGGTCCAGGCCGAGCCCGGCTGCGGTCGCGCCGATGGCCAGTGGCAGCCGCGCGCGGCGAGGGGCCGCGGCCACCACCGCTGTGGCGCCGAGCAGCCACGCGTAGTGGCCGAGCACCCAGCGCAACGACGACCTCCCGCTGCGGTGGCCCTCGGTCGCGTCGACGTGGCCGACCAGGCCGGCATGCAGCAGGTGCGCGGCAGCGAACCCCACGTGCTCGCCGAACCCTTGCCCGGGCCGTTCGTACCAGCGCACACAGCTTGGGGTGTTGTTGACGAAGGCACCACCCCACAGGTCGACCGCGGCCAGCTGCAGGAGCACCCGGCGGTGCACCGGGGCACCGTCATCGAGCCCGTGATGTCCCCACAGCGCCCCCGCGAGCACGGCCGCGGCCGTCCCCGCCGCTTCGACCCTGGACTGTCCGGGGCCGACGAACCGGTCCCACGCCCCGGCGACTCCCGGCCGGATCTCACCCTCGATCGACACGCCGCGCCCTTCCGCTCTTCCTGCACCGGACGACCTCCACGCGCGGCCAGGGTACTGGGCGTGGCTGCGCGCTCGCGTGCATCGGCGCCGGGCCAGCTCTCCCGGGCGGACGGGATGGTGGGCAGCGACGTTCAGCGCGAGCGTGGGTTCCAGGTCTGCCGGAGCTGGTCGAGCACGACGGCGACCGCCGGGCTGCGGTAGCGGCGGGGATGGGTGAGGGTGTGGACCTCACAGTCAGGCAGGGGCGGGCCCTCCAGGAGGCGGAGGGCGCCGGACTCGATCTGGTCACTGGCGGCGATCGCCGGGAGGGCCGTCCAGCCCAGGCCGACGGCGACGCATCGTTTGATGGCCTCGATGCTGCCGAAGTGGGAGCGACGTCCGGTCGGTTGACCGGTGCCGCTCAGCCTGGCGGCAACGTCGTCGCTGTAGCCGCACCCCTCTTCGATCAGCAGTGCGTCACGCCGGGCGAGGTCAGCCCAGGAGAGCCTGGCCCCGGGGCGCTCGGCCGCGCTGGTGACGAGGACCAGGGGCTCGTTGCCGAGTCGTTCGGCCTCGAGGTCTGAGACCGGCAGCCCGGGTTCCATCGTCAGGGCGAGGTCAACGTTGCCTCGTTTGACCGCGTCGAGGGTCTGGTCGATGCCTCCCGGTGTGAGCCAGACGTCCACTGTCGGAGCGGTGTCCCGGAGCGCGCTGACCACCGCAGGGAGCCGATACGTGCACAGTGACTCCGGGGCCATCACGCGGACCGTCCCGGCGAGCTCGCCACGGCCTTGCCGGTTGACCGTCGTGAGCCGCTCCTCGGTGGCCAGGATCTCCTCGGCATCGGGGATGAGGCGGGCACCGGCGTCGGTCACCCGAACACCGCCGGGCAGACGGTCCAGCAGCCGGACCCCGAGCTGACGCTCCAGCTTCTGCACGTGGCCGGTCACGGTGGACTGGGTGTACCCCAGCTCCAGTGCGGCGTCGGTGAAGCTGGAGGCCCGCGCCACGGCGACGAAGCTCCGGAGCAGGCGGGTGTCCATCAGCGCGCCGCCGCCCTGTATCGCGGTTCGTGATGCACTGGATGAGTTTTCATTGTTGGACACGATACCGCTCGCGGACCGACAGTGGGAGACATGAGCACCTCCTCCACGGCGCGGTCCCGGAGAAGCCAGCGCGAAGGCTCTCCCAGCCGGCACCTGGCTGTCCTGCTGGTGGTGACCTTCCTGGCGTTCGTCAACTACGCGGCGCTGCTCGCGGTAGTCCCGATGTGGGCCTCCGTCGGCGGTGCGGCCAGCCTGGCCGTCGGCAGCACGACCGGGGTGATGATGGGGGCGACGATCGTCACCCAGCTGGGCGCAGTGGTGGTGTTCAAGCTGCTCCGCCTTGGCCAGATGATGGTGATCGGCGCGGTCCTGCTCGGCGCCCCGACGCCGCTGTACATCGTCTCGGCGGACATCAGCTGGATCATGATGATCACCGTTGTCCGAGGCGTCGGGTTCGCGCTGGTGGTGTTGTCCGGAGCCACGCTCGTGGCCGACCTTGCCGAAGCCGGACGGCTGTCGTCCTCGGCGTCCCTGTACGGCACTGCGGCGGCACTTCCCAACCTCGGGGCGCTGCCGGGAGGGGTCTGGATCGCCGAGACGTGGGGGTTCCCCCTCGTGTTCTGGGGAGCAGGCGTGGCATGCCTGCTTGGCGCAGCGCTCGCCGTTGGGCTACCCCGACAGGCACGCGGTGCGTTCCGGCTCGTCACCCTCGCCGACGTGCGGCGGATCGCCACACCGGTAGGGATCTTCGTGCTCACCGCCGTCTCGTTCGGGGCGGCGACCACCTTCCTGCCGATCTCCGGGCCGAGCGCCAGGCAGGTGTCGCTGGCCCTCCTGGTCGCCTCAGGTGCGCTGGTCCTGGGGCGCCTGGGGGCGGGCATCCTCGGTGACCGGATCGCACCTGGCCGGCTGCTGGTCCCCTCGGCGCTGCTCGCGGCAGCAGGACTGGGTCTGACATCCGAGGCCGTCCGAGCCTCACCATCGCTGCTTCTGCTCGGCGCAGCACTGCTGGGCGCAGCCTTCGGCGCCGGCCAGAACGACTCCTTCGTCGCGACCGTGCAGCGCCTCGGCCCTACGCGGACCGGCACCGCCAGCACCGTGTGGAACATGGCCTATGACGGCGGCCTCGGACTCGGCGCGGTCGCGCTCGGCTGGGTCATCGGCACGACGGGCTATGCGGGGGCCTTCCTCACGCTGGCGCTCGGAGTCGCCGGTGCGGCGCTGCTGCTGCAGCTCGCGCTCAGAGTCCGACTCCACCAGGCCTCACACTAGGTGGCGGTGTGGCCAGGCTGCGGCCAGTGCCTGCCGGCAGGGCCCATGACCGGAGCGGGCTCGAGGCGGACCGGTGGCACACGCAGCGACGCCCGCCACCCCAGCGGGTGACGGGCGCCGACTGACTGTCAGTCTGGTGCGACCGAGCGGGATCCGCTCAGGAGGTGGCCTCCTGCTGCGGGGTCAGCGTGAAGCCGACACCCTGCTCGGTCTGGGTGGCGTCGAGGGTCTGGTTCTCCAGCGCCGGGGCGGTGTCCTCGGCCACGAAGACCTTGGACTGGCCGGCGTCGACCACCTGGTCGCCCGGCTGCGGCTCCGGCGCGAGGCTGACCTCGAGCTGGGTCTGGTCCTCGGCCATCGCGATGCGCAGGCCGCCGTTGTCGGCGAGGCCGGCCTCGGTGGCAAGACCCTCGACGAGGGTCTGGGCGTTCTCGGTCACGCTAAGCATTGGGTGTCCTCCTCTGGGGTGCGGTCCCCCGGCGCTCGCCGGGGCGACGCCTACGCCCCCACCGCTCGGGGCAGGTCCGCACACGTCTCTTCGGACACCTCCACCTTGGGTGATGTGCGGGGGCGCATGCAAACGCGCACCCCAGAGCGCCCGTGAGGCCGGGCCACCGTACTCATCTCGGGCGGGACGCGGTCAAGAGCAGTGGCCGGGCGGTGCTGGCTCGCCGAACCCAGCGCCGGTTGTCCTGGCCTGCCCGGCGGCCGATCATGAGCTGTGACCTCGCCTCGTTCGACTACTGCGGCCTTCGCTGCCCGGGACTGGATGCTGCTGGCCGCGGCCGCGCTGATGTGGGGCGGCTCGTTCTTCCTCATCAAGATCGGCCTCACCGACCTGCCTCCGGCCACGGTCGCCTGGCTGCGGCTGGTCTTCGGGGCGGCGGCCCTCTCGCTCCTGCCGGCCTCCCGCAGGCCGCTGCGCCACCGCGGGGACTGGCGGCTGGTTGCCGTGCTCGGGCTGGTCTGGATGGCGGTGCCGTTCCTGCTGTTCCCCATCGCCCAGCAAACCATCCCGTCCTCGCTGGCCGGGATGATCAACGGGGCGGCGCCGCTGTTCACCGCCCTCATCGCGGTGGCCTGGTACCGCACGTCGCCCGACCGGCGACTGGTCGCCGGTCTCGCCGTGGGGTTCGCTGGGGTGGTCACGGTCAACCTGCCCGCCCTGGAGGCCCACGCCACGCTGGGCGGGGTCACGTTGATCCTGGCGGCCACCGTGATGTACGGGGTCGCGTTCAACCTCGCGGAGCCGCTGGAGAGCCGCAACGGCGCCCTCGCGGTGATCTGGCGGGCCGAGCTGGTGGCCGTGGCGGTCCTGACGCCGGCCGGCCTGCACGGACTGCTGAGCTCGACGCCCTCGGCGGCCAGCATGGCGGCGATGGTGGCCCTGGGCGCGCTGAGCACCGGCGTGGCGTTCGCCTTCTTCACCGTCCTCATCGGTCGGGTCGGCGCGTCGCGCGCCTCGGTGACCATCTACCTGATCCCCGTCGTGGCGATCCTCTTCGGCGCCGGTCTGGCCGATGAGCCCGTCGCTCCGATGTCGCTGGTCGGCACGGCACTGGTGCTGCTCGGCGCCTACCTCGCCTCCGGCTCCAGGCGACGTCGTCGCCGGCCCACCACCACCGAGCCGGAGCCGGCAGCGGGGCGGCCGTTGTGATCCGCCCGGGCCCCGCCACCAGTCACGGCCCCGTAGCCTCGCCCCACGCACCCCGGGACCGGTAGCGGCTCGGTCACCGTCAGCGAGCTCCGGTAGCAGCGCGGTGCCGCCGCTGTGAGGCTGGACCCATGCCGACTGTTCCGACCACCTCCGCTGCCGACGGGGTCCGCGCGCTGTCAGCCGTCGTCCTCCCGGTCCTGGCCAAGGGCCCGATCGTGCGCCGCGCCGGTGCTGTCAACGCGGCCGAGCGCCTGGACTTGGACACCCGTGCCGTGACGGAGATGCAGCGGCTACGGGAGCGCTACGGTCCCGGACCGGTGCAGGTGCGCCTGCCCGGGCGGCGCCTGACGCTGCTGCTGGAGCCGGCCGATGTCCACCGCGTCCTGCACGCACCGACCGACGAGTTCTCGCCGGCCACCCGGGAGAAGCGCGGTGCGCTGGGTCACTTCCAGCCAGACGGGGTGCTGGTGTCCTCCCCGGAGGAGCGGCTGCAGCGCCGCCCCTTCAACGAGGAGGTGCTGCAGACCGGCCGCACGGTCCACAGCCACGGTGAGGCGATGACGATCGCGGTCCGGGAGGAGGTCGCGGCCCTGCTCGGTCACCTCGACTTCGCCGGCAGCCTGGACTGGCCGGCCTTCCACCTGATGTTCTGGCGGGTGATCCGTCGGGTGGTGCTCGGTGACTCCGCCCGCGACGACGTGCCCATCACCTCCGACCTGGACCAGCTGCGCGCGGACGCGAACTGGTCCTTCCTCCGGCCCACCAAGCGCCGCACCCGGGAGCGGTTCCTGCAACGGCTGCAGGGGTACATCGACCGTGCCGAGCCCGGCAGCCTGGCGCAGCTGGCCGCGGTGACGGAGGCGGCCGACGGCACCAAGCCACACCAGCAGCTGCCGCAGTGGCTGTTCGCCTTCGACGCCGCCACCTGGGCCAGCGCCCGCGCGCTGGCCCTGCTCGCCTCCGACGGCGGGGTCATGGCCGACGCCCGTGCGGAGGCGGAGAGCGCCGGCGACCCGCCGGACCTGCCCAGGATGCGCGCGGTGATCCTCGAGTCGCTGCGGCTGTGGCCGACGACCCCGCTTGTCCTGCGAGACACGCTCCGCGACACCGAGTGGGCCGCCGGCACGCTCCCGGCTGGGGCCTCCGTGGTGGTCTTCGCGCCGTTCTTCCACCGCGACGAGACCCGCGTCCCGGAGGCGCACCGGTTCGCACCCGACCTGTGGCTGCGGGAGCGCACCGAGGACGACTGGCCGCTGGTGCCGTTCAGCGCCGGCCCGGCCATGTGCCCGGGCCGCAACCTCGTGCTGCTGGTCGCCAGCGCCGTCCTCGGTGAGCTGGTCCGCCAGCGCGGGCTCCGCCTGCAGCGGCCGCTGGACCTCCAGCGGCTACCCGGTCTGCTGAGCCCGTTCCGCCTCAGTTTCGAGGTCAGCTAGCGGCAGCGTCCGGGACCAGGTCCCGGCGCACCACCCAGCGCACCCGGTTGGCGCTGGTGGCCCTCGTCTCCCCGATCACCCGGAAGCCGACCCGCTCAAACATCGGCACCGTCCCCACGTAGGCCATCGTCTGGTCGACCCTGCCGCCCTCCGGGTCGACCGGGTACGCCTCGACCGCCGGCGCACCGTGGGATGCCGCGTAGGCGACGGCGCCGTCGATGAGCTGGCCCGTCACACCCTGCCGGCGGTGACCGACGCGGACCACCAGGCAGACGATGCTCCACACCGGCACGTCGTCCACGGCGGGCATCACCTCCGAGCGGGCCAGCCGCGGCATCGCCGACCGCGGCGCCATGCCGCACCATCCGACGGGCTCGCCGTCACGGTAGGCCAGCACGCCGGGCGGAGGGCGACGCCGGGTCAGCTCACGCATCGCCTCCTCACGGGAGTCACCCCCGAGGTCACGGATCTCCCGCTGGGCGAACCGCGGGGCGAGGCACCAGCAGTGCTTCGGGTTGCGTCGCGGGTTGATCACCGTCGCCAGGTCCTCGAACCGCTCGTCGGTCGCGGGCAGAACCTCCCAGCCATCGTGCATGGGCCCAGCACAGCACCGACCGGTGACATCGGGAAGACCCCCGCGTGAGGCACGACCGGAGGTGTGGCACTGCCCGTACGACACCGGAGGATGTCCCGACGCCTCAACCAGGCGTCAGCGCAGGTGGGCTACCACGGCGGAGGGCCCCGGCGGATTGCCTCCAGGTTCTCCTCCGGTGAGCACCGGGCCGAGATCACGTCGGATGCCAGCCAGGTGACGCCCAGCTCGCCGTAGCGGGCGATGCGCCGTGCGGTGGTGGCCTGGGCGTCGACGTAGAGCAGGATGTCGCCAGGGTGGTCCACCTCACCGCGGTAGTAGGTGACGAGGTCGTTCAGGTCCTGGCCGTCGGGGTCGGGGTCGACGATGGGCATGAGCCCGTCCCAGCCGGCTGCCCGTCGCACCGGCTTCTTGTTGGGCCAGAACGCCGCCACCAGGATCGGGATGCGTGGCCGCTGCGCAGGGGTGGGCAGGAGGGCCACGTCCTCGACGTCATAGAACTCGCCGTGGAAGGTGACCCGCTCGCCGCTCCAGAACCGGGTGAGCAGCTCGAGGGCCTCGTCGTAGCGCCGGCCCACCCGCTTGGCGTCCCACTGCTCACCAAAGAGGTCGTACTCGGCCCGACGCCCGAGGCCGACGCCCAGCAGCACCCGACCGTGGCTGAGCCGGTCCAGCGTGGCCAGGTCGCGCGCCAGCTGCCAGGGCTGGCGTCGGGCGACGGGCACGATCCAGGTCCCCAGCGTGACGCGCTCCGTCCGCGTGGCGATGCCGGCAAGGGTGATGATCGGGTCAATATGTGGCTCGTACCGCTCGGGCCGGAAGTGCTCCGGATCTCCCGCGGCACCGAGTGCGTCGGAAGCCGCTGGCCAGATGAGCACGTCCCACAAGAACACCCCGTCCCAGCCCGCTTCCTCGGCCGCCACGGCGTAGGCCACCATCGCGGCGGCGTCCTCCCCCACGGCCGGGTTCGGCAGGATCAACCCGTGACGCGGCGTCCCTGCGGCGGCTGCTACTCCGCTCGTTGTGACCATCAGCTGCTCCGTCCCGCGGCCCCCGAGGTAGGCAGGACGGTAGTGCAGCGTGCGGCCAGACCGCTAGCAGCGCGGCCCCGGACCAGGGCCGCGGTCGTGTCCGCGGCGTCTGGCCTGCTGTCGTGGACCATCTCCGGCACCATCGAGGACGACGCCGTCCCGCCGACCGGCTCGGGCCCCTCACGCAGGAGGGATGCTCGAGGCAGCGCCGCAGGCGCGTTACGTCGGGGTTGGGTCGAGAATGCCCGCTGCGCGCAGCGTCGCCACCGCGTCCCGGAGCCGTCCGCGGCCTGCCTCGTCGAGTCCGCGGACGGGACGCGGCAGGTTCGGGTGGCCCACCAGGTGCAGCTCTTCTGCCAGCGCGGAGACGACGCGGTAGCTGCCGTAGCTGGCGAACAGCTCCCACAGTGGCGTCAGCTGGTTTGAGAGCTCGACGGCGTAGCTGGCGTTGCCGGCGGCCGCGGCGGAGACGATGGCCCGGCAGGGGGCAGGGAGGGTGCCGGCCAGGACGCTGTACCAGGCGTCGCAGCCCGCGTTGAGTGCGTCGGCTGCGACGGGGTCGCCGCTGATGCCGATGGTCACGTCGGCCGGGACCGTGGCGCGCAACCCCGCGACCCGCTGCTCGATCACCGCTGGTCCACCGTCGACCGGCGGGATCTTGATCGAGGCCACGTGGGGAAGCTGGGCGATGCGCGCGTGCAGGGCGTCGGTGAAGGTGACGTGGGTCGTGCCGGGGTTGTCGTAGACCACCAGCGGGACCGACGATGCGGCGTCGGCCTCCTCGAAGAGCCCGTACACCTCGTCCTCGGTGAGGGGCTGGTAGGACACGGGCGCCAGCAGCAGGGCGGCAGCACCGGCGGCCTGGGCGTCGTGAGCGTGCTGGAGGACGTCGCGGGTCCGGGTCGAGCCGATACCTGCGAAGACAGGGACGTCGCCGGCGGCGGCGACGGCCAGCTCGACGACGCGGCGTCGCTCGTCGCGGTTGAGGTAGGCGTAGCTCCCGGTCGAGCCGAGCGCAGTGACCGAGTCGACGCCGGCGTCGACGAGCCGGGTGATGAGGTTCGTGTATGCGCTCTCGTCGACCCCGCCCGCTGCGCCGTCGGTGACCGGGGTGAGCGGGAAGGCGCTCAACCCCGTGAACAGCGCGGCGCTGCCGGTGCGCACGCCGCTGTCCGCCGAGGGGGACGGGATCTGGTTGTCGCCGCTGTCACTGGTCATCTCGGCGTCTCCGTCCGGTCGCCGGCCAGGCCACGGGCCCGCTTGGTAGTCGGTTGCACGCGCAGCTCCGTCGGCGCGCTCATCAGGTGGTCATTCAGCAACAGCGCCATGGACACATCCTTGGTTCAGACCCGTCGATGTCACCGCGTTCCGCGCTCCGGGGTCACGGGATGTCGTCAGGGTACGTTCGACACGACGACTTCCGCGCCCGGCTGGCTACGATGACCCGCATGCGGCTGGTGAACCTGGACGACATCCACCAAGCCAGTCACCGCATCCGGGGAGTCACTCTCCACACGCCGCTGCTCCGGGCGACCTGGGCGGAGGAACGTTCCCCGCTGTTCCTCAAGCCCGAGAGCCTGCAGCCCACCGGGGCATTCAAGCTGCGGGGTGCCACCAACAAGGTCGCGTCCCTCACCGAAGCAGAACGGGACGCCGGGATCGTGGCGCACTCCAGCGGCAACCACGCCCAAGCCGTCGCCCACGCCGCCCGTTCCCATGGCGCCCGGTCGGTCATCGTGATGCCCGACACTGCCCCAACCGTGAAGCTCGAGGCGACGAAGCGGCTGGGCGCCGAGGTCGTGCTCGTGCCGGCCAGCGAGCAGGCCACCAGGTCTGCCGAGCTCGCGGCTGAGCACGGCTACACGATCGTCCCGCCGTACGACGACCCGTTCGTGATCGCCGGTCAGGGCACCGTGGGTCTCGAGGTCGTCGGGGACCTTCCCGACGTTGCAACGGTGCTGGTCCCCGTCAGCGGCGGCGGGCTGATCAGCGGGGTGGTAGCGGCGGTGAAGGAACAGCACCCCGCGGCCCGGGTCATCGGGGTGGAGCCGGAGGTGGCGGGCGACGCCGCGGAGAGCCTGCGTCGCGGGGAACGCGTCGTGTGGCCCTCGGAGCTGACCAACCGCACGATGGCCGACGGTCTGCGCGCCGAGGGCGTCGGCCAGCTGACGTGGGAGCACATCCGCCGCTACGTCGACGACATCGTCACCGTCACCGAGGACCAGATCCGTGAGGCGATGCGGGTGCTCGCCCGTGGCTCCCGCCTGGTCGCCGAGGCCAGTGGCGCGGTGACCACAGCGGCCTACCTCTTCCATGGCGAGGATCTGCGCCTGCAGGGCGACACCGTTGCGGTGCTCAGCGGCGGCAACGTCGACCCGCAGCAGTTCGCCGAGGTCCTCGCCAGCTGACCGGCGGGAGCGGCCGCTACTCCCCCGCCGCGGGAGCAGCCGGGTCCGGACGGGAAGCCCGCGGGATCCGGTCGATGACCTCACCGACCCGCTCCACCGCGGCCAGGAACAGCCGGCGGCCGGCCTCAGCGGACTGCAGGCCTGGCTCACCCACCACCCCGCTGGAGTCCAGCTCCTCGAACCGCCGGGGCCTCTCCACCTTGTCGGTGGAGTAGAGGAACGGGGCAGGCCACACACCGCGCGCGCCAGGCCCCGGGATCGCCTCGGCCCGCAGCAGCCCTGGCCACAGGTGCGCGACGACGGAGGTCTCCAGCGCGCACGCGTGGCCCACGGCGGTCTCGTGGCGAGGGAACACCTCGCGCACCACGTCGGCGATGTGCTCGAAGTACGACAGCGCCCACGCCCGCGTGTTGGTCTCCACCAGCTCTTGGAGCGCGACCGTGAGGGGGCCCCTGTTCCCGCCGTGCCCGTTGATGAGCACCGGCACGTCGCCGTGCCTGGCGACCGACGTCACGACGTCGGCGACGAGGGCCAGGTACGTGGACGGGCGCAGGCTGACGGTGCCGGCGAAGCTCATGTGGTGGCCGGAGACGCCGAACGGCACCGGCTCGAGCACCAGGACGTCTGCCCGGGACGTCGCCACCTCCGTCGCGACGGCGGTGGCGATCCAGATGTCGGTGCCGACGGGAAGGTGCGGCCCGTGCTGCTCGACCGCGCCGACTGGCACGAGGACCACCCGGCTCTCCGCGGCGTGCTCGGTGGAGGTCAGCGCGGCGTAGCGCGAGCCGGTGTCGGCGCCGCGACCCAGGTCACTCACCCGGCCCGGTCCCGATGCGTGACCAGGACGTCGACGACCTTCGCCACCGTCTCGGGCGCGACGTAGAGGTGGAAGCCCAGTCGCAGGAACCCCAGCCGGACCGACGCTCGGATCCCCGCGCTGTCCAGCTCGGCGAGCACCTGCTCACCACGCTCCACCGGCACCGAGACGACGGGGCTCGGTAGGTCGCCGCGGGTGACCGGGAACCCGGCCTCCGCGAGCCGGTCCCGCAGCTCCTCGGCCAGGCCGAGGGTGTGCCGCTCGCGGTCGGCCAGGCTCGTGCCGCCGAGCAGCTCCAGGCTCTCGCGGGCCCCGACCCAGCTGAACCAGGCCGGGGACTGGTCCAGCCCCGATGCTCCCGGCTTGGGCAGGACCGGCGGCCCGTAGGTTCCCGCGTCGGCCGTGTCCGCCATCCCGTAGGGGCTGGGGAAGGCCGGCGCAGCGGTGACCAGGTCCGGGCGGATGATGCCGTAGGCAGCTCCGCGGGGGCCTAGCAGCCCCTTGTACCCGGCGAACACCACCGCGGCGGGCTGGTTGGCAGGAACTCCGAGACCGACGACTCCCGCGGACTGGGTGGCGTCGATGACCAGCTCGGTCCCGACCGCGTGGCAGGCCCCGAGCAGCGAGCCGAGGTCGACGCGTGCCCCGTCGTGGGAGCTGACCGAGGAGACCACGACGGCGGAGACGTCAGCGTCGAGGGCGGCGGCGAAGGTCGCACTCGTGTAGGGCCCCTCGACCCACCGCACCCGGTCCTCCCCGAAGGCCTGCAGCGCCGGTAGCAGCAGGGATCGGAACTCGGTGCGGTGCGCCACCAGCGTCCCACCGCGGGCCGCGAGTGCGGTCGCCACGTAGGACACGGCCGGGACCACGGAGGGCAGCAGGGCGACGTCGGTCTTGGACACGCCCGTCTGCCCGGCCATCAGGGTGCGGCACCGGGCGTGCACCTCGTCCCACTCCTCGAAGTGGGCCGTTGCCGTCGACCAGCGTCGCAGCGCCTCCTCCACGGCGGCGACGGTCCGGCGTGGTGGGACGCCGACCGACGGGGTGTTGAGGTACCCGCCTGCCGCCGCTGGGAACTCTGCGCTGATCCGTCCGATGACATCACCCATCAAGCAGCCCCGGTATCCACAGCGTCAGGCCAGGGACGAAGGTCAGCAGGAAGACGACCGCGGCACCGACCAGGAAGTACGGGATCAGGTCGCGGATGGTCTCCTCCATGCTGATCTTGGCCAGGTGGCAGGAGATGAACAAGGTGGTCCCGATGGGCGGCGTGAACAGCCCGAGCGCCAGGGCACACAGCATGACGATCCCGAAGTGCAACGGGTCCATGCCGATGTCGGTGGCGATGGGGAAGAAGATCGGGATGAAGATGAACAGGTTGGGCACCAGGTCCATCACCGCGCCGGCCACCAGGAGGACGAGGACGAGCGCGAGCTTGATGCTCCAGTCGGCCAGGCCCATCCCCAGCAGCGCGTCCGAGAGCAGCTGCGGGACCCGCTCGGCGATGAGGACGTAACTGAAGATCGTCGAGGTGCAGACGATGAGCATGATGATCGTCGTGCCGTAGGCGGCCTCCTTCAGCGCCCGGACCGCGCCCCGGAAGCTCAGCGTCCGGTACACCATGAAGGCGACGACGAAGGCGTACACGGCGGCTAGCGCCGCCGACTCCGTCGGTGTCGCCACGCCCGCCACGATCGCGTAGATGAGCATGATGGGCAGCAACAGGGCCCAGAAGGCTCCGCGAACGCCCTTCACGAACTCCCCGAGCGAAGGTCGCTCCCCACGCGGGTAGCCCCGACGGATGGAGATCACGATGGTGAGCGCCAGGTAGGAGAGCCCGATGAGGATGCCCGGGATGATGCCTGCGAGGAACATGCTCGCCACCGACAGGTCCGCCAGCCACGCGATGATGATCATCGTGCTGCTCGGCGGGATGATGATTCCCACGACCGAGCTCGAGGCGTTGATCGCAGCCGAGAAGGAGGAGCTGTAGCCCTTCCGCTTCATCTCCGGGATGAGCACGCTGCCCACGGAGGAGGCGTCCGCGACCGAGGAGCCGGAGACACCAGCCATACCCATGCTGGTGACGACCGAGACGCAGCCCAACCCGCCGGGCAGCTGGCGCACCGAGGCGTGCACGACGTTGATGATCCGCTGGGCGATCTGACCCTCGACCATGAGGTTGCCCATGAGGATGAAGAACGGGACCGCCAGGAACGCGAACGACTGGGTGTTGGAGAGGAACCGCTGCGCGACGATCTCGAGGGTGATGCCCTCCACGAGGATGTACATCAGCGCCGAGGCGCCCATCGCGAAGGCCACTGGCATGCCGAGCGCCACCAGGGCGAAGAAGGCGAAGATCATCGCCCAGATCATTCGATGCCTCCCACTCTGTCCTGCTGGTCTGCCAGGCTCTCCTCCTGCGCGTCCTTCTTGGCCAGGTGTGGGAAGAAGAGCTCAAGCACGATCTGCAGGAACAGCACGAGGGTGATGCCCGCGAACGCCACCGCGACCGAGCCGTTCAGCCACGCCGTGGAGATCTGCAGGACCGGCATCTTCTGGTCCGCGACGGCCATGGCCAGGATGATGCTCGAGTAGGTCATGAAGCACGCGAAGACGAGCATCAGCACCTTCACGGCCACCGAGCTCACGCGCTGCAGCGAGGCCGGCAGCCGGCCGCGGAAGTAGGTGACGGCGATGTTGTCCTGGTGGTGCGTGACCGAGATCGCCGCGAGGAAGACCAGCCATGCGAACAGCAGGCCAGACCGCTCGCTGGTCGACCGGATCGGCAGCTCGAAGAAGTACCGGCTCACGATCCCGACCGTCACGACGACGGTGAGGACGGCCATGAGCACCCCGGCGAGCAGAGCGAGGCTGTCGACGGCCCGGTCGACCAGCCGCTGCACTCTCTCCATGCGTCCTGCTTCTCCTCAGATGACCCAGTGGGGCGCGTGCAGGCGGTCGCTGGCTCAGCTGTTCTCGGCCCGGTACTCCTCGATGAAGTCACGCGTCTTCTGGATGGTCTCCGGCGGGATGAGCTGCTCGAACTCCGCGAAGGCGGGCTCGACCGCCTGGCGGAAGGCATCGAGGTCGGGGTCGGTGGTGATCTCCTCGAACTCGCCCTCGAGGGTGGTCAGCATCTCCTCCTCGTTGGCCTGCGTGGTCTCCCGGCTGGCCTTCTGCGCCTCGTCCGCCGCCGTCTGCACAGCCTCCTGCAGCTCGGGGCTCAGGCTGTCCCACAGCTCCGGATTCATGATGAAGTTGACGTGGTAGTAGAAGACATTCATCAAGGTCAGGTAGTCCTGCACCTCGTGGAACTTGGTCTCGTAGATCGCGTCCAGAGGGTTGAACTGTCCGTCCACAACGCCCTGCTGCAGGGCCGGGTAGACCTCGGTGAACGGCATCGTGCTGACGCTGGCGCCGAGAGCCTCGAAGGTCGCCACGGACGTGGGCTCCTCGGGGCTGCGCATCGTGACCCCCTGGAAGTCCTCCGGGGTCGTGATCGGGCGCACGTTGTTGGTCACCTGGGCGAACCCGAGGTCGTGGTGGGAGAGCACCTTGTACCCCTGCTCCTCGGCGAGGGCCTTCCATTCGTCGCCGATCGGGCCGTCGAGGACCGCGTAGGCCTCGTCGAACGTCTCCACCATGAACGGCAGCGCGAGCGTGGCGTACTCGGGCACGATGTTCTGCATGCTGCCGCCGCCGGCCATCTGCAGGTCCAGGCTGCCGGTCTTGATGCCGTTCAGCATCTCCTGCTCACTGCCGAGGGCCTCCGCGGGGAAGATCTCCACGGTGATCTGGCCGTCGCTCTCCTCCTCGACGACCTCCTTGAACCGCTCGGCGGCGATGTGCCGCACCGACCCCTCGTTGGTGTTGAACCCCAACCGCCAGCTGTACTCCTCACCACCGCCGCCGTCGGTGCTGCCCGCCCCGTCGCCGGAGCCGCCACCGCAGGCGGCAACGGCCATCAGGGTGGACGAGAGGCCGGCAACGCCGAGAATGCGGGTGACCCTGCGGCTGCTGAGGTGAGACATGGTTCCTCCGTAGGCAACGTCAGTTGGTCGCAGCCTGTGCGAGCCGCGAACGGAACACCGTGTCCAGAGACAAACACAAGGTCTAGTCCTGGTCAATGCATTGACCCGACTTTTCTGCATCGCCGGCCACGCATCTACCGGGAGCGTAGAAGGCTGAACTCAACGGTGTGCGGAATCGACCCGAGGTATCACCGCAGGCCACTAGCGCGTCAGGTGTTGCTGAACCCAACAGTCGTGGGATCGCGCGCGTTACGGGGTCTTGCGAGCAGGCCTCGACGCTGGCTAGCGTCTTGTCTAGACACCGTGCCCGGGGATGCACCGCAATCAAGGGAGTCGGATCGTGGACGTGCTTGAGCTCACCCGCGCCCTGGTGGCGATCGACTCCCAGAACCCTGGGGTGGGTGAGAAGGAGATCGTCGGCTACCTGCGCGAACTGTGCGAGGGCCTGGGCCTTCCCTGCCGCGTGGTCGAGGCGGTGGAGAACCGGCCCAACCTGATAGTCACGGTCGAGGGCGGCCCGGGGCCACACCTCGGACTCTCGGGCCACCTGGACACCAAGCCGGTCGGTGACGCCCGTGCCGAGTGGCACACGGACCCCTTCGTACTCACGGTGGTCGGTGACGAGGCGTTCGGCCTGGGCTCCTCGGACATGAAGGGCGGGGTAGCGGCGATGTTGCTGGCCCTGCAACGGTTCGCCGCACACCCCTCGTCCGGAAGCCTCTCCCTCATCCTCACCGCCGACGAGGAGCAGGGCTCCGGAGCGGGCGCGCGCGTCCTCGCCGAGGCGGGCCTGCCGCCGGTCGACGCGATCGTCATCGGCGAGCCGAGCGGGGTGAGCCTGCCCTGGGAGGCGCTGCACCTGGTCTCCCGGGGCATCTGCTGCTTCGAGATCGACGTCTGGACCGCCCAGGGCCACAGCGGCCTGTCCTCCACCCTCGGCCGGAACGCCGTGCTCGTCGGCGCGGACCTGCTGCGGGCCTTCGAGTCCTTCCGCCCGACCGTGTCCGAGCCCGGCGACGTGCCCTGCGAGGTCACCGTCAACCCGGGCATGCTGATCGACGGAGGAGTGGCCTTCGGGACCTGGCCGGGGCACTGCACGGTGGGAGTGGAGCTGCGGCTGGTGCCCGGCATGGACCGCGAGGTGGTCCGGGCAGAGATCCAGCAGCTGGTCGACCACACCCTCGGTGAGGGCGCCCGGGCGGAGGTCCGCTACCGGTCCGGCTCGCTGGGCTGGATGCCGGCCGTGGGTCTTGACCCCGTCGAGCCGGTGGTGGCCGCCAGCCAGCGTGCCGCCGCCACGGTGCTGGGCCACGAGCTGGGCGTCGGCGCCTATCCCGGTGGCACGGACGCCACCTACTTCATGGCCGACGCGGGGATCCCCACGGTGACCAGCCTGGGCCCCGGCTGGCTGAGCGTCGCGCACGGACCGAACGAGAAGGTGGGTGTCAGCCAGCTGTACCAGGCGGTGGACCTGTACGAGGCGCTCGCCACGGAGTACACGGGGCAGCCCGCGTCGTGAACGCTGGGTCGGTCCCCAAGTACGCGGCGATCGCCGCGGACCTCCGTGAGCGGTACCAGTCCCTTCCCGCGGGCACCCGCCTGCCCAACGAGAAGGAGCTCGCCGAGGAGTTCGGTGTGAGCAGGATGACCGTCCGCCAGGCGCTGCAGCTGCTGGCCGAGCAGATGCAGGTCGTCCGCATCCGCGGACGCGGGACCTTCGTCCAGGACCTGGTGGTCGCCAAGGACCAGGCCCTCACCTCCTTCACCGAGGACATGGTCGCGCGGGGGGTGTCGCCGGTGACCCGCCTGGTCGCGCTGGAGGAGATGGACATCCCCGGGGACCTCGCCGCCGAGCTGCTCGCCCCGCCCCGCACGCGGGTGGTGCGGGTGGAGCGGCTGCGCTTCGCCGGTGACGAGCCGATCTGCCACGAGACCGTCCACATTCCCCTCACCCTTGCCTCGTCCCTGTCGGCGCGGGCGTACGAGACGTCCCTGCACGATGCCCTTCGCAGCATCGGCAGGGGCCCCGTCTCCGCCACCCGCCGCACCGCCGCGGTGGCCATCTCCGCGGCCGTCGCGCGCTTGTTCGGCCTGCCCCAGGGCTCCCCCGCGCTGCGCGTCAGGCACACTTTCCAGGACGTCAACGGCTCGCCGCTGTACCGTGCGGACTCTCACTACCGGGCGGACCGGTACGAGATCGTCACCCAGGTGCGTCGACGGGACCACCCATGCTGACCGCACCCCGCGGCAGCGACCGACCATGGCAGCACGCACACCCTCCAGGAGGAACCATGCCCAAGAAGGCGCTCACCGCTCCGGACCTGCCCGCGCCCGCAGGCCCCTACAGCCACGTGGTCGAGGCCGCGGGCGTCGTGTACACCGCCGGCTTCGGGCCCCAGGACCCGGAGACCGGCGCGGTGCCCGAGGGCATCGCCGCGCAGACCGAGCAGGTGCTGAGCAACCTGGCCAAGGCGCTGGACGCCGTGGGGCTGACCCTCGACGACGTCGTGAAGACCACCGTGCACCTGGAGCGCCTGGACCGGGACTTCGCGGAGTACAACCGGGTCTACCAGGAGCACTTCCGCGAGCCCTACCCGGTGCGGACGACGGTGGGCAGCACCCTGGCCAACATCCTGGTCGAGGTCGACGCCGTCGCGGTCCGGACCTGACCTCCCGCCGGGCATCGTCGAGGCGATCCAGATGGCTGAGCTGACGGAGACACCGTGGGGCCCCGCGACCGTGTCGACGCGGACCGCGCCTCCCGCAGGGACGCCCCTGCTGGGGGGCGCCGTCCCCTCCCCCGTCATGGCGCTGCGCGGGAGCGCGCTGCGGCACAACATCGACACCATGGCCCAGTACTGCCGGGACCACGGGGTCGCCCTGGCGCCGCACGGCAAGACGACGATGTCACCCCAGCTGTTCCGGGCCCAGCTGGACGCCGGGTGCTGGGGCATCACCGCCGCGACCGGGGCGCACGTGCGCACCTACCGGCAGTTCGGGGTCTCGCGGATCTTCCTGGGGAACGCCCTGGTTGATCCTGCGGCCATCCGCTACATCGCGGCTGAGCTCGCCGCCGACCGCAGTTTCGAGTTCGTCTGCTACGTCGACTCGGTCGCCGGGGTCGAGCTGCTGGACCGGGAGCTGGCCGACTCCGCCGCGGACGGCCTGCCGATGGACGTGGTCGTCGAGCTCGGTGTGCCGGGCGGGCGCACCGGGTGCCGGACGATCGCCGAGGCGCTGGCGGTCGCCGGGGCCGCCGACAGCTCCTCCCGGCTGCGGCTGATCGGCCTGGCCGGGTACGAGGGTGCGATCGGTGCCGACCGCTCCCCCGCCACCCTGACGGCGATGCGCAGCTACTGCGCCGACCTCCGCGAGCTCGCCGAACAGCTGGAGGCGGCCGGACTGCTCAGCCAGGAGCGCGCGCCGCTGCTGAGCGCCGGCGGCAGCATGTTCTACGACGCCGTGGTGGAGGCCCTCGCCGGCGCGACGATCGGGGACAGGTCGGCGCAGGTGCTGCTCCGTAGCGGCGCCTACGTCTCCCACGACGAGGGCATCTACCAGCGAGTCTCACCCTTCGAGCAGCCAGGCTCGCAGTACCGGTTCCAGCCAGCCCTGCGGCTCTGGGGACGGGTGCTGTCCCGGCCCGAGCCCGGGCTGGCCGTCGTCGACTTCGGACGGCGCGACGCCCCCTACGACCAGGACCTCCCAGTCCCTGTGGAGACCCGCTCCGCCGACGGCTCCGACCCCCAGCCAGCTGCCGACCTCACCGTCACCGCCCTCAACGACCAGCACGCGTTCGTGCGCCTCCCCGACTCCCGGGAGCTGCCGGTCGGGAGCTGGCTGGGCTGTGGCGTCTCCCACCCGTGCACGACCTTCGACAAGTGGCGCTACATGCCCGTCGTGGACGAGGAGAACGTCGTCGTCGGAGGCATCGACACCTACTTCTAACCAGCTGTCGAAGGCCAGGAAGTCGACCACGGCCGGCCTTCTTCAGCACGGCGCAGATCGGGCTCGACCCCGACCTCGCGCCCATCGACCACGTCGTGGCGATGGGCGTCGACATAGACCACTACCTGCTGGTGGGGCAGTCGAGCTCCGCCGCGAAGAAAGCCGAGTCCGTCTGCAGGATGTGGTTGGCTCGTCGCAACTCGCGGTTCTCCTGCTCGAGCTGGGCGATCCGCTCGGCCTCGGTGGTCGTGGTGCCCGCACGAACACCGCCATCGATCTCGGCCTGCCGGACCAGACCAGTACCGCGGGGTCTCGCGATGGATGCCGAGCTGCTCGGCCACACGCGCGATCGCGCCCACCTTGGTCGCAAGTCCTGCCGCAGCTCGACCGACATCCGGGTGGCCCGCTCACGCAGCTCGTCAGGGTACTTCCTGGGTGCTGCCATGACTCTCATCCTCCATCGGTTGAGAGCCTCCACTAGACCCGGGGCGATTCACGCCCTCGGCGGCCAGTCTCGGCTCAAGCGGGGAGGACAGCCTCAGGCGCGACGGAATCTGAGCACGGCATGCAGGAGCGCGTTGGCGGCGTGCTTACGCTCTCCACGTGCTGGTCGTGCCTGATGGCACCGTGCTGGGGAGGCAGAGCATCGCGGTCGGTGCCAGATGCGACATGTTCGGATGCGCCGTGTCCAGCGCCCCTAGCGGCGTCGGCACACGGACAGTCGCGAGGCTCAACTCGGCGTCACGGGAAGTCCGAGCATCAACCACGTAAAGGCGGCGCAGTTGGCCAGTACTGTCACCCAGAAGACGGTCCGGAAAGGCTGCTTGGTCGTCTTATGGCGGAAGGCATGCCGCGCGACCAGCCCACCCGGCCAGCCGCCCAGCAGGTCTAGGGCATGGAGGGTGGACTCCGGTACCCGCCGCTGGCCGCGTCGGGCGGCGGCCTTGTCGGCCCGGTAGAGCCCGAATGAGGCCGCGCTGAGGACGAGGTAGGCCGCGAGGAACACGGTAGGCACGAAGCCCAGCACCACGAGCGCTGCCACGAGGCCGAGAAAGAAGGTCGCCGCGCTGGCCACGGCGCCCAGCCCCCTCCCGGTCCGAGGCCGCGCTTGCCTGACGCCCACGTAGCGGACCTCGCTCGCCCGCGGCCGGCTCCGACCGTCCCGGCTCTGCACGTAGCTCACGCGCTCGTCGGTGACGGGCCGTTGTCCGCGCGGGAACGCGCTGATGTGGACGAAGATGCGCTGCCCCCCGCCCTCCGGCGCGATGAAACCGAAGCCGCGGGCATCGTTCCAGTCCTGCACTCTGCCTTGCTGGCGCATCCCGCCCCTCCCTTGTTCGCAACCCAGTGCCGTTGAAGGTATCCGAGGCCGACAGACCGAGAACCCACCTAGGCGGCCACTCAACCGGGCCGCTCGGGCAGCGACTACGGGACGGTCGCCGCGGCGAGCACCTCCAGCACGTGCTGGTAGGACCGGCCGGTGGCGCGGGTCATGCCCAGCTCGCAGGTGCGGTTGCTGGAGACGTAGGCGGCGTACTCGCGCTCGGCCACCTCCGCCGCCTCAGGCCCCGTAGCGGCGGCGGTCAGCTCCGGGTGCAGCAGGCCGCGGTCGCCGGCGAACCCGCAGCAGCCCCACTGCGTCGGCACCACCACGTCCTCGCTGACGTGTCGCGCCACGGCGACCAGGGCGTCCGTCGAGCCCAGGTGCTGGGTGGAGCAGGTCGGGTGCACCACCACCGACTCGACCGGGCGTGACACCGGCAGCCGCTCCAGCAGCTCCTCGGCGACCCACCGCACCGCGTCGACCACCCGCAGCTGGGCGTACTCCTCCGACGCCCGGGCCATCTCGGCCAGCCCCTCGGCGCAGGAAGAGGCCTCGCACACCACCGGCAGCTGGCCGCGCTCGGTGGCCTCCCACAGCGCCGGCAGCACCCGTGCCGCCATCGCCTGGTACCCGCTCCGGTGCCCCTTGGACTTCCACGGCGTGCCGCAGCACAGGCTCCCGATGCCCTCCGGACTCCGAAGCGTCACCCCGGCGCGCTGTGCCAGCGTCGGCAGAGCCGACCCTGCGCCCTCGCTGGCAGTCTCCTCCTCCGGGCCGAACATAGCGCCCACACAGGCGGCGAAGTGCACCGCCGCCGGTGCCTCGGACTCCAGCAGCACCCGGCGCCGCCCGCCAGCGGGCAGCCGCCGGTCGTACTGCGGCAGGTGCTCGTGGTCGACCACCTTCCGGCCCGCCTCGGTGGCCGCCTCCGGCAGCCGCCCGGGCAGTGCCTTGGCCACGGTCAGCCCGGCCGAGGCCGCCAGCGGGACCGCGCGCCATACCGACGCAGCCGCCCGCCACCCGGCCTCCTCCAGCCGCCCGGACTGCTCGCCCCGCAGCCGGCGGGTGAGGTCACCGGTGTCGATGTTGACCGGGCAGGCGATCCCGCACATCCCGTCGACCGCGCAGGTGTCGGTGCCGGCGTACTCGTACTGCTCCTCCAGCTCCTCGGCCAGCGCGGTGTCGCCGCGCAGCCGCGCCGCCCGCATCTCCCGCCGGGCGACGATCCGCTGCCGCGGTGTGGTGGTGAGGTCGCGGGAGGGGCACACCGGCTCGCAGTAGCCGCACTCCACGCACCGGTCGACCTCCTCCTCCACCTCGGGCGTGGTCTTGAGGTGCCGCAGGTAGGAGCCCGGGTCGTCCGACAGCACCGAGTCGGGGTTGAGCAGCCCGCGCGGGTCGATGAGCCGCTTGGTCTCCCACATGACCTCGTACAGCTCGTCGCCGTACTGCCGCCGCACGAACGGCGCCATGATCCGGCCGGTGCCGTGCTCGGCCTTCAGCGACCCGCCCCGCCCGAGCACCAGGTCGACCATGTCCTCGGTGAACGCCTCGTAGCGGCGCATCGCCGCTGGCTCCTCGAACCGCTCGTTGAGCATGAAGTGCAGGTTGCCGTCGCGGGCGTGGCCGAAGATGACCGACTCGTCGTAGCGGTGCCGCGCGAACAGCTCGGTCAGCTCCCGGCAGGTCTCCCCCAGCTCCTCGACGGAGACGACCACGTCCTCGAGCAGCGCGTTGGTGCCCTGTGGGCGGGCCCCGGCCACCGCGCTGTAGAGGCCCTTGCGCACCCGCCACAGCGCCGCCCGCTCGGCGGCGTCGCTGGTGAGCCGGTACGGCGCGCTCACCGGCAGGTCGGCCAGCTCGGCGCCCGCGGCGCGGACCGCCTGGTCCAGCTCCTCGGCGGTGTCGGCCTGCCACTCCACCAGCACCGCGGCGTGGTCGACCACCTGCAGGTCCCGGATCACCGCCGGGCTCAGCGGGTCCTGGCCCGAGACCCGCAGCGACGCCGCGTCCAGCAGCTCGGCGGTGGCCGTGCCCGCGCCGACCAGCTGGGGCACCGAGGCGGTGGCCCGGCCGACGTCGTCGAAGACCAGCAGCCCGGTGGCCACCTGCGGGTGCACCGGCACGGTCCGGAAGGTCGCCGAGGCGACGAAGCCCAGCGTCCCCTCGCTGCCGATCATCAGGTGCACCAGGATGTCGACCGGGTCGTCGAAGTCCAGGTAGGCGTTCACGCCGTAGCCCATGGTGTTCTTCAGCGCGAACAGCCGGCGGATGGTGGCCACCGACTCGGCGTCGCCGCGCACCCGGTCCCGCAGCCGCAGCAGGCCGGCGTGCAGCTGCGGCTCCAGCGCCCGCAGCCGTGCGTCGGCGTCGGGAGCGGCCGAGTCGAGGACGGTGCCAGAGGGCAGCACCAGCACCATCGACTCCAGCGTCGAGTAGGTGTTGAACCGGGTGCCGCAGTGCATGCCCGAGGAGTTGTTGGCCACGACGCCGCCGACGGTGCAGGCGGACTCGCTGGCCGGGTCCGGCCCGAGCTTGGTGCCGTAGCGGCGCAGCCTCGCGTTGACCGCCGCGACCGTGGTCCCGGGCTGCACCCGCACCCGCGCGCCGTCGTCGAGCACCTCGACGCCCCGGAACCCGCGGCGGGTGTCGACGAGCAGGGCGTCGGTCACCGCCTGGCCGGACAGGCTGGTCCCTCCCGACCGGAAGGTCAGCGGCGTCCCGGCGCGGTCGCAGGCGGCCATCACGGCCGCGACCTGGCCGGCGTCGGCGGGCCGGGCGACCAGCTGCGGGATCAGCAGGTAGTGGGAGGCGTCGTGGGCCAGCGCGTACCGGTCTAGCGCCCGGCTGCTCACCCCGGCGGGACCGAGCCGGTCGACGAGGTCGGCCTCCAAGGCGGCGGTGCCGACGAGGCTCGACTGGCTGCTCCGGACGGCGTCGCTCATGACGCCAGACACTACGACGCTGCTCAGCTGCCGCGCCGGGCACGCCCGCGGTGGGAGTGGGCCGTGGGCCGGAGGACCTATCCGAGGTGCCACCGGCCGGGGCAGGATGACAGCGTGCCACCGCGCCGTCTCACCGTGCCGCTCGCCTGGGCGATCGCCCTGGGCGCGGCCGCGTTGAGCGTGGCGGCCCTGGTCATCCACGCCCAGGCGGCCGCGCTCACCGCCCAGCCGGTGCAGCTCTACCTGGCCGACGCCTGGGTGGGGCTGCTCTACCCGGCCGTCGGCGCGTGGCTGCTCGGCCAGTCGCGGGCCCCCGCGGCGGCGGCACTAATGATCGGCGCGGGGCTGCTGGCGCTCACCGGGCTGTCGGTGTCGTGGGTGACCTACGACGCCGCGGACGGGGCGGTCGGTGCGGCCGGGCAGGTAGCGGCGTGGCAGGCGACCTGGACGTGGGCGCCGTACCTGCTGCTGCCCACGGTGCTGCCGCTGCTCTACGCCCGGCCCGGCATGGGGACCGGAGGACGGGTGTCCCGCTGGCTGCTGGCCGCGACCGCGGTGGTGACCGCGGCCGTGGCGGTGCTGGCTGCCGTGGCACCGGGCCCGGTGAACGAGGCGGTGACCGTCGCGAACCCCCTGGGCGTGCAGCAGTGGGCCGGCTGGCTGCAGGTGGCCGCCGGGCTGCCGGCGCTGGTGATGCTGGTGCTGGCGCCGATGACCGTCGTGCTGCTCGGCTGGGCGTGGTGGCGGGAGCGCGACCCGCGGACGGGGGCCGCGCTGGTGGGCGCGGCGTCGTTCGTGGTGGCGGCGCTCACGGCGGGTGGCCTGCCCTACCCCTGGAACGACGTGTGGACGGCCGCCGGCGCGTCCGCCATGCCGGTGGCGTTCGGCGTCGAGCACCAGCTGCGTGCCTACCGGGACCGGCAGGAGGCGGCCCACCGGCAGTTCGTGCTGGCCCGGGACGAGGAGCGGGCACGGGTACGCCAGGACCTGCACGACGGCGTGGCCCCGCACCTGGCCGGCCTCGGCCTGCGGGTGGACGGCATCGCCGCCGGCGAGGCCATCGCGGCCCGGGACGGTGAGCCGGTCCGCGAGGAGCTGGCCGCGGTCAGCCGGGGGCTGCGGGACTCGGTGGTCGAGCTGCGGCGCATCATCGACGGTCTGGGCCCGCTGGCCGTGGACCAGCTCGGGCTGGCCGGGGCGGTCCGGGCCGTGGCCGAGCAGGCCGGGCCGGTGACGACGCGGGTGGAGACCGAGGAGCTGCCGCCGTTGCCCGCGCCGGTGACCGTGGCGGCCTACCGGATCGTGGTCGAGGCGGTCGGCAACGCGGTCCGTCACTCCGGCGCCGGGCACATCGACATCCGGCTCGGCACCGAGCCGGCGGGACTGCGGGTGGAGGTGCTCGACGACGGAGTCGGCGGCGCGGACGCCCGTCAGGACGGGCTCGGGCTCGGCGGGATGGCCGCACGCGCCGAGGCACTCGGGGGTCGGTTCCAGGTGACCGACCGGGAGCCGCACGGCACCGTGGTGAGGGCGGTCCTGCCGGTGAGCACCCCGTGAGCAGCCCGATCCGGGTGGTCATGGCCGACGACCATCCCACCTTCCGCGACGGGCTCCGCTCGGTCCTGGGTCGCGCCGACGACATCGCCGTGATCGGTGAGGCCGGCACCGGCGAGGGAGCGGTCGAGCTGTGCGCGGCGCAGGCCCCTGACGTGGTCCTCATGGACCTGCAGATGCCGGGGATCGGCGGGCTCGAGGCGACCCGCCGGCTGCGAGCCCACCACCCGGGCATCGCCGTGCTCGTGCTGACGATGAGCGACGCCGACGAGTCGGTGTACGCCGCCCTTCGCCTCGGCGCCCTCGGGTACCTGCTCAAGGACACCCCCGGGCCGGACATCGTCGAGGCCGTGCGCCGGGTCGCCGCCGGCCAGGCCCTCTACGGACCGGCGGTGGCCGGGCGGATCGCCGCCTTCCTCAACGCGGGCCCGGGCCCGCACCCGTTCCCGGAGCTGACCACCCGCGAGCGCGAGGTGCTCGACCTGATGGCGCGGGGCCTGGACAACGCCGCCATCGCGCGGCGGCTGGTGGTCTCGCCGAAGACGGTGCGCAACAACGTCTCGGCAGTCTTCGCCAAGCTGCACGTCGCCACCCGGGCCGAGGCCGTGGTGCGGGCCCGGGAGGCGGGGCTCGGCACGGAGTGACGGGCGGATGTCCCGGCCAGGTCGGGACACCGGGCCCTGTCCCCCGGGTCGGCGCCCCGGGTCCACTGGCGGTCCCGCAGCCCGCCGGGCTGCACGTCACCAGGAGGACCCGTGCTCACCTCGACGCCACATCCAGCCCTCTCCCCCGCCGCCACGACTTCAGCCCCCGGCTGGGTTGGGCTGCTGCGCGGGGCCGCCCTCGTGCTGGCCCTCGGCGCGGTGCTCAACCAGCTCGCCGGTCGGTTCCTCGGCCCCTCGCTGGTCGTCCTCGCCGTGCTCTGCGTCACCGGCGCGATCCTCGCCGGCCGGCGGCCGCGGACGGCCGCCGTGCTGCTCGGCGTCACCGCGCTGCTCAACGTCACCCTGCACGGCTGGGTCTTCGGGCTGCTGCTCGAGGGCCCCGGCGCGGGCCTCGTCGTCGCCGTGAGCGTGCTGGACCTGGTGTGCTCACTGCTCATCATCACCGCCGCGGTGGCCGTGCTGAGCCCCCGGACCGGTCGGCGGCCGGAGTCGAGGACACCGCGGCTGCTCGGCCTCGCCGGCGTCGTCGCGGTCGTGCTCGCCACCGCCATGACGTTCAGCCTCTACGCGACCCGCAGCAGCGACGTCGCGGTGGACGGGGAGCCAGTGCTGGTGAGCACCGGCCTCCGCGTCGACCCGCAGTCGCTGACGGTGTCCGCCGACGGCGCCTCCGCCACCGTGGTGTTCCAGAATGACGACCTGCTCTACCCGCGCTCCATCGACATCGACGCGCTGGACCTGCACGTCGTCGTGCCACCCCGCACCGGCCAGCGCATCGAGCTGCCGGTGGGCCAGCACGAGTTCTACGACTTCGTCACCATGTCCGAGGCCACCTCCGGCACGATCACCGTCCTCCCGTGAGACAGGGTGACCAGGCGATGTCGAGAACGCTGCGGTGGCTCCGTCCTGGGGGTGAGGACGGCAACAATGGCCGTCACGGAGAGAAGGAGAAGTCCGATGGCCAAGTACCTGCTGCTGAAGCACTACCGCCGCGGCGGCCCGGAGCCGGTGCCCGGCACCGACGTGCCCATGGACCAGTGGACGCCCGAGGAGGTCGACGCCCACATCGCGTTCATGAACCACGTCGCCGACGTGCTCAGCCAGAACGGTGAGTTCGTCGACGCCCAGGCGCTGTCACCCGAGGGCACGTTCGTCCGGTACGACGGTGAGGGCAAGCCGCCGGTGACCGACGGGCCATTTGCGGAGTCCAAGGACCTCATCGCCGGCTGGATGGTGGTCGACGTCGACTCCGAGGAGCGGGCCCACGAGGCGGCGGCGTTCCTGTCGTCGGCGCCCGGTCGCGGCGGCCGGCCCATCCACGAGTGGATCGAGGTGCGCCCGTTCCTGACCCAGGCCCCGCCCGCCCAGAGCGAGGGATGACCGAGCCCCTCCGGGAGCTGGGGCCGCGCGTCCTCGGCGTCCTCGTCCGTCGCGGCATCCCCTTCGCGGCGGCCGAGGACGCCGTCCAGGAGGCGCTGATCGAGGCCGTCCGCCGCTGGCCGGACCGACGACCGGACGACCCGCAGGGCTGGCTCATCCGGGTGGCGTGGCGCAAGCTGCTGGACCAGCAGCGCGCGGACGCGGCCCGCCAGCGGCGGGAGGTCCTTGTGGCCAGCCAGCCCCCGCCCGGCCCGAGCGAGCAGGCCGACGACACCCTGCTGCTGCTGACCCGGTGCTGCCACCCGGCGCTGAGCCCGGCGTCGGCGATCGCGCTGACGCTGCGCGCCGTGGGCGGCCTGACGACCGCCCAGATCGCCCGTGCCTACCTGGTCCCCGAGGCGACCATGGCGCAACGGATCAGCCGGGCCAAGCGCACCGTCGACGGGCAGCGGTTCGACCAGCCCGGTGACGTGCGCGCCGTGCTTCGGGTGCTCTACCTGATGTTCAACGAGGGCTACACCGGCGAGGTGGACCTCGCCCTGGAGGCGCTCCGGCTCACCCGGCAGCTGGCGGCGGCCGAGGACGACCCCGAGATCGCCGGCCTGCTGGCGCTGATGCTGCTGCACCACGCCCGCCGTGCGGCCCGCTGGACCGCCACCGGGGAGCTGGTCCCGCTGGCCGAGCAGGACCGCACCAGCTGGGACACCGCGCTCATCGCCGAGGGGGTCAGCATCCTTCAGCGCGCCCTGACGAGGGACCGGCTCGGTGAGTACCAGGCGCAGGCCGCCATCGCCGCGCTGCACTGTGACGCTCCGACCGCCGCGGACACCGACTGGCCGCAGATCCTGGAGTGGTACGACGAGCTGCGTGCCCTCACCGACAGCCCCGTGGTCGCGCTCAACCGTACCGTGGCCGTCGGCGAGGTCGACGGGCCGCTGGCCGGACTCCGCGCGCTCGCCGAGGTGGACCCGTCCATCCCCCGTCACGACGCGGTCGCGGCCTACCTGCACGAGCGGGCCGACAACCGGGAGGAGGCGGCCCGCCGCTACCGGCAGGCTGCGCAGCGGGCGACCAGCGAGGCCGAGCGCGTGCACCTGACCAAGCAGGCCGCCCGGCTGCACACGGCGCCCGAGTAGCGGCTCGCGGCGTCGGGGGCTGCGGCGGGTGGCTGCGGACTGCGGCGGGTGGCTGGTCCCGCCGGTGTCGCAGGCGAAAGCTGCTTGCGATCGGTTATGGCGCGGGTCAACGACGGGCAGGCACTCAACCCCGCCCACGGAAAGGCTTGGCAAACATCCGACCGCTACCTTGACGTCACGGCTGAGAAATCGTTTTCATGGCGGCGGCCCGGGAACGCGGGTGCAGACCCAACGGAGGGATCGGTCATGGCAGTCAGCAAGGGCGCGACGTCGAGGTTGTCGACCTTCAGGTACGTGGCGGTCGCCGCCGGCCTGCTCGGTCTCGCCGCGTGCAGCGGCTCCTCCGGAGCCGGGGCCTCCGGGGAGGACGAGGTCGTGCTCCGGTTCTCGTGGTGGGGCTCGGACGTGCGGCACCAGCTGACGCAGGACGTGATCGACGCCTACGAGGAGCAGAACCCCGGCGTGCGGATCGAGGGCGAGTACGGCGACTTCAACGGCTACTGGGACAAGCTGGCCACCCAGGTCGCCGCCAACGACGCCCCGGACATCATCCAGATGGACCTGGAGTACATCCGGGAGTACGCCGGCCGTGGAGCCCTCGCTGACCTGCGCGAGACCGACATCGACATCTCCGAGTTCGACGACAGCGTGATCGCGCCGGGCGAGTTCGACGGCGGGCTGTGGGGGCTGACCAACGGCATCAACCTGGCCGTCGTGATCGCCAACCCCGCGCTCATCGAGGAGGCCGGCCAGCAGCTGCCGGACGACACCAGCTGGACCTGGGATGACTGGGTGGAGCTGAACGCGGCCATCACCGAGGGCACCGAGGACGGCGTCTACGGGTCGGAGTCGCCCACCCGCGACCCCGAGCTGCTGGAGATGTGGCTGCGCCAGCACGGCGCCTCGCTCTACACCCAGGAGGGCGGCCTCGGCTTCACCGCCGAGGACGCGGCCGGGTTCTTCGAGTTCCTGCTCCGCGCCACCGAGGAGGGCGCGGTGACCACGCCGAGCCTGGCGCAGGAGAACAACGCCGCCGACAACGCCCAGCGGGACCTGCCCACGGGCCGTGCCGCGATGGGCTTCTGGTGGTCCAACCAGCTCACCGCGGTGGAGGAGACACTCGGCCGGGAGGCTCGGCTGCTCCGGATCCCCAGCGCGGACGGGACCCCGGAGAGCGCTCAGCAGTGGTACCGAGCCTCCCAGTTCTGGAGCATCTCCGCCCGGTCGGAGCACCCCGAGGAGGCGGCTGACTTCGTCGACTTCCTCGCCAACAGCGAGGAGGCCGCGGGCACCCTGCTCGCCGAGCGGGGCGTGATCCCCAACAACGCGTTGCGTGAGCAGTTCTCCTCCGAGCTCTCCGACACCGACCAGCGCTCCACGGACTTCGTCACCCAGGTCGAGGACGAGCTGGGCCCGCCGACCGCGCCGACCCCGATCGGCCTGGGCGGGGACGCCTTCCCGTTCACCCGGTACACCTCGGAGGTGCTGTTCGGACGGATGACCCCGCAGGAGGCGGCGGAGGCGCTCATCGCCGAGGCCGAGGCCAACATGGCCTCGAGCTAAGGACCCGAGGCAGCACGTGAGGATCCTCGACATCCGGGAGCAGACCTTCCCGATCAGCTCCCCCATCCGCAACGCCTACATCGACTTCAGCCGGATGACGCTCAGCCTCGTCGCGGTGGTGACCGACGTGGTCCGCGACGGCAGGCCCGTGGTGGGCTACGGGTTCAACTCCAACGGCCGCTACGGGCAGGGCGCCATGATGCGCGAGCGGTTCATCCCCCGCGTCCTCGAGGCCGACCTGGTCGACCTGCTGGACGAGACCGGGGACAACCTGGACCCTGCGGCCGTGTGGCGGGCCATGATGGCCAACGAGAAGCCCGGCGGCCACGGCGAGCGCTCGGTGGCCGTGGGCACGATCGACATGGCGGTGTGGGACGCCACGGCCAAGGTCGCCGGGCAGCCGCTGTTCCAGCTGCTCGCCGACCGGTACGGCACCGGCGAGCCCGACCGGGAGGTGTTCGTCTACGCGGCCGGGGGCTACTACTACCCCGGGAAGGACCTGACGGCCCTCCAGGAGGAGATGCGCGGCTACACCGACCGCGGCTACACGGTCGTGAAGATGAAGATCGGCGGCGCCGACCTGGACACCGACCGGCGGCGCATCGAGAGCGTGCTCGACGTGCTGGAGCCGGGCCAGCGGCTGGCGGTCGACGCCAACGGCCGGTTCGACCGGGAGACCGCACTGCGCTACGCCGAGGCGCTGGCCGGCTACGACCTGTTCTGGTACGAGGAGCCCGGCGACCCGCTGGACTTCGCGCTGCAGGCCGAGGTCGCCCACGCTTACCAGCCGCCGCTGGCGACGGGCGAGAACCTGTTCTCGGTCCAGGACGCCCGCAACCTGATCCGCTACGGCGGGCTGCGCCCGGACCGCGACTGGCTCCAGTTCGACTGCGCACTGAGCTACGGGCTGGTCGAGTACCTGCGGATCCTGGACATGCTGGGCGAGCACGGCTGGTCGCCCGCGCGCTGCATCCCCCACGGCGGGCACCAGATGTCGCTCAACATCGCCGCTGGGCTGGGCCTGGGCGGCAACGAGTCCTACCCGGACCTGTTCCAGCCCTTCGGCGGCTTCCCGGACGGGGTGGCGGTCGAGGGCGGCTACGTCACCATGCCGGAGCTGCCGGGCATCGGCTTCGAGGGCAAGCGCGACCTCTACTCGCTGATGGAGCAGCTCGGCAGCTGAGCGCGTGGGCGGCCGTCACCGGGAGGCCGTGGGCGGTCCCGGCCCCGCGTCCGGACCGGTGTCTGGTCCGCTCAGACCCGGCTGCTGCGTGGCCGCCGGCTCCCCGTCGTGCCAGTGCGGGGTCTCGCTCGGCTGGTCGAACCGGTCGGCGACGACCACGTCGGTCGAGGAATGGGCCAGGATCGAGAGCACGATGGTCAGCGCCGCCAGGTGGAAAATCTCGTCGGCGGCGTTCAGCCCCGAGCTCAGCACGATCAGCGCGTACACGACCGAGGCGAAGCCCTTGGGCCCGAACCACATGGCCGCCGCCTGCTCGCGCAGGTTCAACCCGGTGCCGAGGAAGCTCGGCACCAGCGCCAGCGGGCGCGCCAGGATGAGGACGAGCACCGCGAACACCCAGCCGGGCCAGGGGATCTCGGCCAGGAAGGAGGGGGAGATCAGGGCGCCGAAGACGAGCAGCGCGAACAGCTTGAGCAGCTCGGCGATCAGCTCCCCGAAGTGCTCGAAGGACTGCCGCTGCGCCTGCCCGAACGTGGCCACCGTGACCCCCGCCGCGAAGGCAGCGAGGAACAGGTTGCCGTGCAGGGTCTCCGTCACGGCATAGACCAGCAGGCCGATCGCCAGCCCGTTCAGCGGGGCGTAGGCCGCCGAGGTCGAGAAGACGCGCAGGCCCTCCAGCTTGATGGCCAGCAGCGGGACGACCACCCCGACCACCAGCCCGACCAGGACCTCCAGCCCCAGCTCGTCCAGGTGGAGGTCCTGCGAGCCCTCGGCGGTGGCCAGCAGCACCAGCACCAGCGGAAGCGCCAGGCCGTCGTTGACGCCGGACTCGACGTTGAGCAGGTGCCGCAGCCGTCCGGGCACCTTGTCGTTGCCCACCAGGGCCGAGGCGAAGACGGGGTCAGTGGGCGCCAGCAGCGCACCGATCAGGAAGGACTCGGTCCAGGCCAGCCCGGCCACGTAGTGCGCGAGCAGCGCCGTGATGAGCAGGGTCAGCGGCAGGCCGAGGCCGAGCGCGCGGCCGGGCAGCCGCCAGGCGCTGCGGAGGTCCTGCCAGCCCAGTCGCATGCCGTCACTGAAGAGCACGGCGAACAGCGCGAGCTGGGCGCCGAGGGAGACCACCTCGTCACCGGGGCTCAGCGGCACCCAGCCGAGCATTCCCTCACCCACCACGAACCCGGCCACCAGGAAGATCACGGCCGTCGAGACGATGGTCCGCTTGGCCAGCGCCGACACCAGGACGGCAGCCAGCAGCACGAGCGAGAAGGTCAGCAGCAGAGGCACGGCACCCAGCATCCCTTATGGCGCGCCACAGCCGAGGGCGGTCCCACGACCCGGCCTCCGGGGTCGTGGCCGGCGTCGGGGAGACTGGACCGGTGAGAACCCTTGGTGTGGAAGAGGAACTGCTGCTGGTCGGGCCCGAGTCAGGCCGGGCGCTGCCGGTGGCCGGAGGCGTGCTCGACCACGCCGCCCGACCGGCCGGCACGGCGGGACCGTTCTCCACCCCCCTGGAGGATGAGGAGCCGGCGGAGAAGGAGGGGGTGGAGTCGGAGTTCCAGCAGCAGCAGGTGGAGATCCAGACCCACCCCTGCAAGGACCTGTCCGAGCTGCACGGCGACCTGAAGGCCGTCCGCGGCCGAGTGATCCAGGCCGCTCGCGAGATCGGCGCCCGGGTCGCCGCCGTGGGGACCTCACCGCACCGGGTGGAACCCCTCACGATGCCCAAGGAGCGCTTCCGCGTGATCCGGGACATGTACGGGATCACCGCGCGGGAGCAGCTGAGCTGCGGGCTGCACGTGCACGTGGAGGTGGAGTCTTCGGCGGAGGGGGTGGCCGTCCTGGACCGGATCCGGCCGTGGCTGCCGATGCTGCTGGCCCTCAGCGGCAACTCCCCGTTCTGGCAGGGGCAGGACAGCGGCTACGCCAGCTTCCGCTCCCAGGTCATGGGGCGCTGGCCGGCCTCCGGCGCCTACGACCTGTACGGCAGCGTCGACACCTACCGGCGCCGGGTCGACGACATGGTCGAGTCCGGCGTGCTCCTGGACGAGCACATGGTCTACTTCGACGCCCGGCTGTCCAGCAGCTTCCCCACCGTGGAGATCCGCAGCGCCGACGTCTGCCTGCAGACCCAGGACGCGGTCCTCGTCGCCGCGCTGGGCCGGGCCATGGTGGAGACCGCGGCACGGGAGTGGGCCTACGGCGAGGAGGCGCCAGCCGTACCGACGAGCATGCTGCGGCTGGCCACCTGGAAGGCCGGCCGCTACGGACTAAACGGCAACCTGCTGGACCCCCGCACGCTGAGGCCACGTCCGGCCCGCGACGCGCTACGGACGACGCTGCAGCACCTGGCGCCGGCGCTGCGGGAGGCCGGGGACGAGGACTTCGTGCGCGACCGGGTCGAGCACCTGCTCGAGCACGGCTGCGGCGCGCACCGGCAGCGGGAGGTCTACGACCGGACCGACGACCTGGACCAGGTCGTGGCCGACGCCGTCCGGCTGACCGCCGGAGAGGGCGGCTGACCAGCGCAGACCAGGCCGAGCCCCGGCGACGGAGCGGCCCGGGCCGGCGGTGGCCGCCGGTAGACTGCCACCACGACCGGACACCGGCGCCACGCCTCAGACGGGAGGCCGCATGTCAGTACAGCTTCCCGCCGACACCTGGGTGTTCGCCGCCGCGCTGCTGCTGATCGGCGCGGTCCTCGCCGCGGCGTTCGCAGGCCGGGTCCGGATCCCGGGCATGCTGCTCTTCCTCGCGATCGGCATGGTCATGGCCGACGACGGCCTCGCCATCGTCCGGCTCGACGACCCCCAGCTGGCGCAGACCGTCGGCACCATCGGGCTGCTGCTGATCCTCTTCGAGGGCGGGCTGACCACCAGGATCAGCGACGTCCGCCGGGTCGCCTCCCCCGCAGCGCTGCTGGCGTCGGTGGGCGTCATCCTGACCGCCGGCATCGTCGGTGGGGGCGCGGCGCTGCTGCTGGACATCGAGCCCACCACGGCGCTGCTGATCGGCGCGGTCGTCGCCTCGACCGACGCGGCGGCGGTCTTCTCGCTGCTGCGTCGCACGCCGCTACCGCGCCGGCTCTCCTCGCTGCTGGAGGTCGAGTCCGGCGCCAACGACCCGGTAGCCATCATGCTCACCGTCGGGCTCATCGCCACCTGGCAGGGCGCGCCGACACCGGTGGACTGGGTGGGGTTCGCCGTCCTGCAGGTGGTGGGCGGGCTGGTCGTCGGGGCGGTCGCGGGGCTGGCCGGGAGCTGGCTGCTGTCCCGGGAGACGCTCGGGGCGGCCGGCGTGTACCCCGTCATGGCGCTCGGCGTCGCGGGCCTCTCCTACGGCGGTGCCGCGCTGCTGGGCGGCTCCGGCTTCCTGGCCGTCTACCTCACCGGCCTGCTCGTCGGCGCGCGGGCCACCGTCTACCGCCGCGGGATCCTGTTCTTCCACGAGGGCCTGTCCAGCACCGCCGAGGTGGGGCTGTTCCTCCTGCTGGGCATGCTCGTCTTCCCGACGCACCTGCCCCCGGTGGCGGGGGCCGCGCTCATCGTCACCGTGCTGCTGGTGCTCGTGGCCCGTCCGGCAGCGGTCGCCGCCTGCCTGCTGTGGTTCGGCTACTCGTGGCGGGAGATGGCGTTCGTCAGCTGGGTGGGCCTGCGCGGTGCGGTCCCGATCGTGCTCGCGACGTTCCCGGCGGTGGCCGGGCACCCTGACGGCGAGCTCATCTTCAACGTCGTCTTCTTCGTGGTTCTGGTGTCGGCCACGGTGCAGGGCGTGACCGTCCGGTCGGCCGCGCGGCTGCTCGGCGTGGACGGTGACGAGGAGCCAGACCTCGCGACAGCCAGGGTTCCGTACGATCCACCCACGTGATGGAGGAGACGGGGCGCCGCCCCACTGGAGCCGCCGCAGCTGCCCAGCTGCTCTGACTCGGCACCGAAGCTCGCGGCACACCCCAACTCCCCGGCCAGATCCGGGACCTGCCGCGCTCGCCCGATCACGCTGGTCACGCGGAACATTCGCTCCCTCGACGGGCTAGCGCGAGGCGTCGACGACGATGTCGAGGAGCTCCTTGGAGGTCATATCGGCAGCGAAACCTGGACGGGTTGGGGGCGAGTTGCGCCACGCGACCACGACGGTGTCGGTCCCCGGGTGATAGCGGATGTAGGAACTGTATCCGGGGAGCATCCCGCTATGTCCGATGACGTTGTCCTCGAGCATGACGCCCAGACCGTAGGAGGTGCCCGGCCCGAGTGGGTGCGGGCCAGGCTCGAGCATGGTGGTCAACGTGGTCGGGCCGTCGAACAGATCCCCGGTGAACAAGGTGCGCGCGAACACGGCAAGGTCCTCGCCGGTGGAAACCAGACCCCCGTCTGCCCAAGCGAAGGACTTGTTGTAGTCAGTGAGGTCGAGGACTTCGGCGTTGATCTGGCTGAGCCGCTGCCCCGGGTCACCGGTGTCGCGCGCAAGCAGATCCCGGTCGCCGTACCCATGGGCGAGTTCGGCGCGCGGCCGTTCTGCGCAGGCGAGCCAGGTGTCGTCCATACCGAGCGGTTCGAGTATCCGCGCGCGGTAGACGTCTTCGAGGGGTCGGTCGGTGACCGCCTCGATCGCCCTACCGACCATGAGGTAGTTGGTGTTGGAGTACCGGAAGTCGGTCCCGGGTTCGAACCTTTGGCGCTGGTCGGCGGCATAGCCAATGCCGTCGCGCTCGGCACCGGCGCAGGGGGCGGTGACCACTGCGGCAGGGGCCCCGTCGTCGACCGAGGCCGCTCTGACACGGTCCTGGATGTACGCGGGCGCGTCCGAGTACTCGGGGAGGCCGGAGGTGTGCCCGAGCAGGTGTCGCAAGGTGATCTGTCCACCATGGTCGAACCTGTCGGCCTGCTCTGGGAGCACCTCGGCAATGGGGTCGTCGAGCGCGAGGCGGCCCTCCTCGACCAGTTGGAGGGCGACCGTGGCGGTGAGCAGCTTGGTGAGGCTGGCGATGCGGAAGGCCTCCTCGCCGGTGAGTTCCTCGTCGGCTGCCAGGTTCGCCATTCCGGAAGCCAGCGCGAGATCCGCGGTCGGGGTGTCGACCCAGGCAGCCATGCCGCCGACTTGTCCCTCGCCGCCGTCATGGACCACCGCGCGCAACTCCGCCACGACGTCCGGGGCGAGCTCGCCGTCATCACCGGCGTCCGCCTGACAGGCGGTGACCACCGTCAGTAGGGCCACCACCATCACGAACCCTCGACAGGGAAACCGGCTCGTGGCACCGCTTCCGGGGGGACCCGGTAGCCGGCTGCGCGACCAACCCCGGCCTGCCGCCTGGTCCTCGCTGGACCTACGCTGCGCGCCAGCCATTCGCTCACCCTCCAAGTTGGCCGTCAAGTGTGGCGTGCGGCCCGCCTTGCAGGCAAGAAGCCGGGCACCTCGACAGTTACTGCGCCGACACTGAGGCCGCCGACCGAGCCCAGGTGGTCCGCCGTCTGCGGAACTGGCGACCCGTTCCGGGCTCACCCAGGAAGCGTTCGCGCGGCGCGCCCGCGACAGCTGACCTCAGCCCTGCTGCGGGTGCTCCACGGTCGTGTCGCTCCCGGGGTACACCAGGCTCTCGTGACCGTCGTCGTACCGGACCAGGAACGGCGGCGCCCCGTCTTCCCCGCGGACCTCGATCACCTCGGCCCACTGGTCACGGTCCCCGACCGTGCGGCCGTGCACGTGCAGTCGGTCTCCCACTTCGGCTCGCATGACACTCCTTCCGTGGGTCCCTTCTCCCAGTGTGGGACGTCGGTGCCTGCGAGTGAACCCCTTGCTCAGCGGATGGTGCCGGTGTTCTCGATGACGACCGCGAGGCCCTGGCCCACCCCGATGCAGATGGCGGCGACGCCCCAGCGGTCGCCGGACTCGCGTAGCCGGTGGGTGAGGGTGCCGAGCACCCGGCCGCCGGAGGCGCCCAGCGGGTGACCGATCGCGATGGCGCCGCCCTTGGTGTTGACGATCTCCGGGTCGACCTTCCAGGCGTCCAGGCACGCCAGCGACTGGACGGCGAACGCCTCGTTGAGCTCGACGGCCGCTACCTGGTCCCAGCCGATGCCGGCGCGCTCGAGCGCCCGCTCGGCCGCGTCGACCGGGGCGATGCCGAACCGCTGCGGCTCGGTGGCGGCGGTACCTCGACCGGCGATGCGGGCCAACGGCTCGACCCCCAGCTGCCCGGCCGCCGCCTCGCTGCCCAGCAGCACGGCCGAGGCGCCGTCGCTCAGCGGTGAGGCGTTGCCGGCGGTGATGCTGCCGTCGGGGCGGAAGGCCGGCGTCAGGCCGGCGAGCTTCTCCCCCGTGGTGCCGTCCCGGATGCCTTCGTCGCGGGCCAGCTCGACGTCCGGCACCGGCGTGATGAGGTCGTCGTAGAAGCCCTCGGCCCAGGCCCGCGCCGCCCGCTGGTGCGAGTCCACGGCGAACTCGTCCTGTCGCTCCCGGGAGATGGCCAGCGCGTCGGCCAGCTGCTCGTTGGCCTCCCCCAGCGAGACCGTCCACTCCTGCGGCATCCGTGGGTTGACCAGCCGCCACCCGAGGGCGGTCGAGACGGCGGTGACGTCACCCGCCGGGTAGGGACGCCCGGGCTTGGGCAGCACCCACGGCGCCCGGCTCATCGACTCCACTCCCCCGGTGACCACGACGTCGGCGTCGCCGGTCTCGATCTGCCTGGACCCGATCATCGCCGCGTCCAGGGAGGAGCCGCAGAGCCGGTTCACCGTGGTGGCCGGCACCGTCACCGGCAGCCCGGCCAGCAGCACCGCCATCCGGCCGACGTTGCGGTTGTCCTCGCCGGCGCCGTTCGCGCTGCCCCAGACCACCTCGTCCACCCGCGCGCGGTCCAGACCCGGGGCCATGCCGAGCACCCCCTCGAGCGCGACGGTGGCCAGGTCGTCGGGGCGGGTGCCGGCCAGCGCCCCGCTGTAGCGGCCGAACGGCGTGCGGGTGGCTGCGTACACGAAGACATGACTCACGACTCCGACGGTAGCCCGCCTCCGCAGGCACGCAGCAGGGACGGCCCTCTGACGGAGTCAGCGGAGACCGGCAGGCGGTCCCACCATGGCGAGGGCGGGCCGGACGAGGTCGCCCTGCGGGCTACAGCATCGCCATCCGGTGGAAGGGGCTGGTGATGCGCACCTTCTGGGTGCCGAAGTCCACCGTCACCGCGGCCGCTTCCGCCCCGATGACCCGGCCCACGCCGTACGCGTCGTGGTTGACGAGGTCACCGCACGCGTACTGCTGGATGACCGGCTCGGGGTCCGGCTGGAAGGGGCTGCTGGCAAGGTGTCGCCGACGCGCGCGTGAGGTTGGCATTACTGCCAGTATGCACCCGGGCGAACCAGCCCGCTGACCACCGGGTTGCGCCCACAGCACAAGGGACCCGCACAGCGGCAGCAGCGCCGCCGGCTGGCGCGGCCGCTACCCCGCCTCACGCAGCAGCGGCAGCACGTCCTCGGTGACCTGCTCGAGGTAGCGGCGCTGGTCGCCACCCGGCCCGTGCAGCACGAGATGGGTGAACCCGGCGTCGAGGTAGGGCCGGATCTGCTCGACGGCCTCCGCGGGCTCCGAGGCGACGATCCAGCGCTCGGTAACCCGGTCGATGGGCAGCTGGTCGGCCAGCCGCTCCATCTCCCGCGGGCTGGACACGCCGTGCTTCTCCTCCGCGCTCAGCGACAGCGGCGCCCAGAACCGGCAGTTC
The DNA here is from genome assembly GCF_009602535.1 of Ornithinicoccus halotolerans. Classification (GTDB taxonomy): domain Bacteria; phylum Actinomycetota; class Actinomycetes; order Actinomycetales; family Dermatophilaceae; genus Ornithinicoccus; species Ornithinicoccus halotolerans. Next base: position 46,205 of record NZ_WIQI01000007.1, read on the forward strand.
TCCAGCGCCTGGTCCGGGTCGCGGTCGTAGGAGAGCTTCAGCTCCAGCATCCGGTCGACCCCGGCGGCATCCCGCCCGCCCGCCTCCGCGCCCTCCGCCACTGCGGGCAGCAGCTTGTCGGTGTAGAGGTCCATCCCCTTGCCGCTGGTGCAGATCATCCCGTCACCGACGCGGCCGGCGTACTTGGCGACGACCGGCCCCCCGGCGGCGACGTAGACCGGCACCGGCTGCGCGGGCCGGTCGTAGATGGCGGCGTCGACCGTCGTGTACCAGTCCCCCTCGAAGCTGACCGACTCCTCGGTCCACAGCGCCCGCATCAGCCGCACCGACTCGCGCAACCGGCCGAACCGCTCCTTGAACCCTGGCCACTCCCGGCCGCTCACCGCGATCTCGTTGAGCGCCTCCCCCGTGCCCACGCCCAGGAACACCCGTCCCTGCGTCAGCAGCGACATCGTCGCGAACGCCTGCGCGACCACCGCCGGGTTGTAGCGGAACGTCGGCGTGAGCACGCTGGTGCCGATGCGCACCCGCGAGGTCCGCTCCCCCACGGCCGCCACCCACGCCAGCGAGAACGGCGCGTGCCCGCCCTCGACCCGCCACGGCAGGAAGTGATCGCTGGTGGTGACGCTGTCGAAGCCGCACTCCTCGGCGAGCACCGCGTACTCCACCAGGTCGCGCGGGCCGAACTGCTCCGCGGAGGCCTTGTACCCGATCTGCAGACTCATTGGCTCACTCTCCCACCTGGGCCGGGCAGCCGCCGGGGGGTGCGTCGAGGCCGTCGTAGCCGCGGACCTCCGCAGCCCGGGCACGACCGAGGTTCCACTCGAGCCAGTCGTCCGTGCCGGGCCCGTCCTGCCCGGGCACCACGCACCGCGCCAGCTCGGCCGGCAGGCCCTGCTCCATCACCGGTGTCGCGTCCGCCCCGAGGGTGGAGAGGTAGTCCAGGTCCAGCTTGCCGGTCGCGTGGTAGCGCTCGATGTTCTGCTGGGCCACCCACGCCTCGGGGTTGGCCAGGCCGATCACCAGCAGCATGGCGGCGCCGGAGGCGAGCGCCGCCCGGGGCAGCCACCACCCGGACATCCGCACCCCGGCCACCAGGACCAACACCACCAGCAGCCCGAGCCAGACCTCGAAGGCGTCCACCAGCACCCGCATCACGGTGAAGCCGTAGGCCTGCTGGTAGACGGCCATCCGGAACAGCGCCGAGGCGACCACCACCAGCGTGAGCACGCACAGCGTGCCCAGGACCAGGCGTAGCAGCCGCCGGTCGCGCCCGGTGGCCCGCGGTGCCTTGCGCACCGCCAGCGCGATGGTCGCCAGTGTCAGCGCCGTGGCCACGGTGAGCTGGGCGAAGCCCTGGTGCACGTAGTCGGCGTAGCTCATCCCGGTGGTCCGCCGCACGAAGTCGTGGCCGCCCCACATCGCCGAGGCCTGCGCCACCAGGAACATCAGGAACACCGCCACGACCACCCCGACGGGCACCAGCCACTCCCACACCCGGGCCACCGGCTGGGCGGGGGGCATCGCGACCCGCTCCACCCGGGGCGGGTTGAGCGCCAGGTAGCAGCCCGCGAGGACGACCCCGCCGACGACGAACCACACGAACGCGCGCAGCACCAGGGTGTCGGCCAGCTGCACGTCGGGGAGGATGCGGGAGGCCCAGGAGCCGAACACGGCATCCCCGGAGGCGAACAGCCCGCCGAACACGACGAGCGCCACGACCGAGAGCGCCGCGGTCCGCAGCACCGACCACAGCGTCCGGTGACGGCTGGTCGCGGCCAGGGTGCGGCCGAGCAGCGGCAGCCCGCGGACACCGCTGAGCACCCAGGCGGCTCCGCCGACGAGCATCGGCACCAGCCGCCTCGCGCCGGTGAGCGAGGTGGTGACGAGGGCCACGGCGGCCAGCACGGCGAGGACGGCCAGCCACTCGGCGGCCCGCAGCACGACCAGCGACGCCAGACCGAGGCAGAGCACGGTCGCCAGCCGGGTCCACGGCCGGCGGCGGTGGACCGACAGCGCCAGCACCAGGCCGCCGGACAGCAGCAGCACCAGCAGGGTGCCCAGGCCGAGGGCGCGCTCGGGCAGGATCGCGGCGGCCAGCGCGCCGATCGCGATGGCGGCCGCCACCGGCAGCGGCGCGGTCCGGAGCCCCCGCTCCGGCCAGTAGTCACCGAACAGCGTGTCGACGAACGAGGGCAGCGGGACGCCCGCCTCGCTCGCGGGGGTGGTGTCCTGGTGTGTCCGGGTGGTCACGGGGGTCTCCTCGGGGATCGGTGCGGGAACGGATGCGGGAGCGGAGGCAAGGCCCGCCTGGTCGCGCGGCTCGGGGCTGCGCGGTAGCAGCGCCCGCACCCGGGCCCCCGTCACGCCGTCTGTCGGGGGCAGCGCCGCGATGGACCCGCCGTGCAGCTGGCAGACCCAGCTGGCGATCGCCAGTCCGAGCCCGGTGCCGCCGCTGCTGTCGTCACCGACCCCGAACCGGGTGAAGACCCGCTCGGCCTGCTCGGCCGGGATGCCAGGACCGTCGTCGGTCACCTCCAGCGACCAGCGGTCCCCCGCCTCCGCGGTGGCGCGCACGCGCACCACCCCGTCGGCCGGGCTGTGCCGCACCGCGTTGTCGAGCAGGTTCGCCGCCAGCTGCGCGAGCCGCGCGGCATCGGCGCGAACTTCCAGACCGGGCGGCTCCACCGAGGTCTCCAGCCGCACGGCCCGCCCGCCGACCGTGGCCTCGGCGGCCGCCTGCTCGAGAAGCTCGGCGACCGAGACCGGTGCCAGGGTGAGCGGCACTGCGCCGCCGTCGACCCGGCTGATGTCGAGCAGCTCGGCCACCAGGGCACTGAGCCGCTCGGACTGCGCCAGCGCGGTCTGCAGGGCGTCGTCGTCCGGGCTCACCACGCCGTCGACGAGGTTCTCCAGCAGGGCGCGTTGCGCGGACAGGGGCGTGCGTAGCTCGTGCGAGACGGTGGCCACGACCTGCCGGCGCTGCTGGTCGGCGGTGGCCAGGTCGGCGGACATGGTGTTGAACGCCCGCGCCAGCCGGCCCACCTCGTCGGCCGAGGTGGCGGTGACCCGGGCGGAGTAGTCACCGGTGGCCATCTGGCCGGCAGCGGTGGTCATCTCCCGCAGCGGCGAGGTCATTCCCCGGGCCAGCCACTGGCTGACGCCCAGCGCTGCGGCCAGTGTCACCGGCAGCGTCAGCCATCCCGGGACGCCCGCCCGGTCGCCCACCTCGAGCACCACCACGGCCGCGATGATGCTGAGCGCGACGAGCAGGCCGATCTTGACGGTGATGGAGGCCACCCCGTCCAGGGGCCGGTCGGTGCGCACGCGGTTGCCGGCCATCGCTCAGCCCTCCAGCGCGTAGCCGACGCCGTGGACGGTGCGCACCCGGGCGGACCCGATCTTGGCGCGCAGCGACTTCACGTGGCTGTCCAGGGTGCGGGTTCCGCGGGCGTCGGCCCAGCCCCAGACCTCGGTCATCAGCGACTCGCGGCTGTGCACCGCGCCGGGGTGCTCGGCCAGCATCGCGAGCAGGTCGAACTCCAGCGGGGTGAGGTGCACCTCCGACCCGTCCAGCTGGACCCGCCGAGCGGCGCGGTCGACCACGAGGTCACCGACCGTCAGGGCCGGCTGTCTGGTCGCGGCCAGCTCGGCGGCCCGGTCGACGCGCCGTAGCAGCGCCTTCACCCGGGCGACGACCTCGCGCATGCTGAACGGCTTGGTCACGTAGTCGTCGGCGCCGACGCTCAGGCCGACGAGGACGTCGGTCTCCTCGACCTTGGCGGTGAGCATGAGGACCGGCACCGGCCGCTGCGCCTGCATCCGCCGGCACACCTCCAGGCCGTCCATCCCGGGCAGCATCAGGTCCAGCAGCACCAGGTCAGGCTGGTGGTCGTCGTAGGCCGCCAGCGCCGACAGACCGTCGAGCGCCCGCGCCACCTCGAACCCCTCGGCGGTGAGGCGGTCTGCCAGCGCCTGGTTGATCGTCGGGTCGTCCTCGACGACCAGCAGCCTCCGCGCCGTCCCACTCCCCTGCGTCATACCGTTGAGACTAGGAGCGCACGCCTGGTCAGCGTGGGCGCGACGTGTGGAGATTGCGTGAAGGTGGGACGGTGGCAGCTCGCGGCCCCGGGAGCCCCCCGCGTCGGTGTCGCTCAGGCCGCGTGCACTGCCTTGAACCCGAAGTCGTTGAGCCGGAACGGCCTGGCCAGCACCGTGCCGTTGCGGTCCACCATCGTCACCGCCTGGCCGCCGGTGAGTGAGCGAGCACCCGAGGTCGTGTAGGCCGAGATCTCGTCGAAGTAGATGACGCCGAACTGCGCAAGCGGGTTGAACGGAGCGTCACTGGCCCCTCGGCTGATGCCGGCACTGACCGTGACGGCAGGCGGGAAGCCGGCGTCGAAGCTGAAGTTCACGGTCTGCGACCGGGTCTCGTTCGCCAGCACGTAGTTGGCCCGGCCCGGCGGCTTGGTCTCCAGGCACATCGATCCGCTGATGACGTCACCGGGCTGGACCGGCAGGCCGACGCTGCTCATGCCGAGGGCGGTGAGGCTGGCGGCGACGTTCTGGGCGGAGTCGACGGTCATCTCGACGTGGACGTCGAGGAACCCGAGGCTGACGAACGTCTGGAACCGGTTGGCACCGTGCTGGGAGGGGACGTGGCGCAGGTTCGGCACCGTCCAGGTCACGAACAGCGCGGTGAACGGCGCACCGACGCTGGTGAGGGTGAAGCCGCAGTGCTCGGTGGGTTCCAGGCCGAGCGCCTGCGCCGTTGTCCCCCTCGCCTCGGCCGTCACGGACCTCGGGGCCTGCGCCTGCAGGTGCTCGAAGGTCCGGTAGCGGCGCGCCTGCTGGTCCCAAAGCGCCGCCAGACCAGGCTGGGTCTGCGGGTCGGGCCGCTGCGGGACGGCGTACCTGGCCAGCTCCTCCTGGCTCGCAGCGAGCGGGTCGAACTCCCTCGGTGGCGGGGCCGTCTCGATCGTCTCGCGGCTGGGGCGCTCCTGGTCGTTCACGGCCCTCTCCCTTCCCACCTCCGGCGCTGTGGCCCGGAGATGGAGTACCTGATCCACGGTAGTGCGCCGCAGAGCTGCCGCACCAGAGCCGGGACCGGTTTCCGCCCGGCCGCCGGGCCTCAGTCGTGGACCAGCTCGCCGGCGTCGCCGCCGACCACCCAGCGCAAGGTGACCCCGCAGTCGTCCCTGGAGGGCACGCCCTTCCAGGCCAGCAGGTGTCCGCCTGCGTAGAACTGCTGTTCCGTGGTCAGGTACGACGGGAAGAAGCGCGGCGGGCGGAGGCTGCGTCCGATGACGAACAGCTTGAAGGGCCCCCAGCCCACCACGGGCACGCCCTCCGGGCGGAGGTACCGGGTAAGGAAGCAGGCCACGATGTCGGCCGCCAGCATCGGCGTCAGCGTGCAGGTCCCACGCTGCGGCCGGCCGTTCAGCTCGTCACACGCCGATCGTCCCTTCGGCAGGTAGTCCCAGTGCCCCGCGTGGTGGAACTCGGCGACGTGGGCCGGCGAGGTGAGGCGGTCCCACTGGGAGACCTGCACTCCGAATACCTCGAGCCCCAAGTCACCACCCCAGGTGAACAAGGTCGGCATCGTCGAGCGGTGCATCGCACCTGGCACCTCTACCCCGCTGAGCGACACGTAGGCCGCGTAGGAATCCGGCGCCTCAGCCGCTACGTGTCCCAGCAGCCCGCCACCCCAGGAGTGCCCGACGAGCGCCGTCGCCGGCGCCGGCATCACCATCCCGCCGTGCTCCCAGCCGGTCCGCGCCCACGCAGCGATCTCACTGATCAGCTGCTGTTCCGCCTCGTTGCCCGACGGCGCCCCGAGGTCCAGCTCCGGGACGATCACGACGTACCCGGACCGCGCCAGGACCGCGGGCAGCTCGAACCACTTCTGGTAGTGGTCCTCGTCCGGCGGGCAGGAGCCGTGCGCCAGGATCACCAAGGGATAGCGGCCGCAGCCCTCCAGGATCTGGGCGTGCTGCGGGGACCCGTCCAGGGACGGGAACCAGACCCGCACCGGGTGGCCTGTGCTGGTCGCCGACGTGTCCTGGTAGCCGTAGAACACCGGCGCGAACACCGACGGCTTCCATGAGATCGGGCAGGACGGGCTGGGGTCGCGGAAGACGCCGTCCTTCCAGCGGTCGACCAGTCGGCCCCACCCGCGGTGCAGGCTCCGCCCCCGGGAACGGAGAGCCTCTGGTGCGCCCATCGCCCTCATCTCCTGTCGAGAAGGTGCGCCTGTGAAGTGAGACTAGCCCTGCATCGCCCACCGACGGGAGGCCCGCCAATGGGTGGTGATTGATAGCTTGAGCAGAGACGTGGTCGTCCTGTCCAAGAGCACGCGCCACATCCAAGTCGAGATTCAGGAAGGCGGCACTCACACAGCGGCGAGGGCGGCACTCCGAACTCGAGACGGCACTGAGATGCAGGCCCCGGGGCGAGAAGGCTACCCAGGCGGGCCCGGCGGGTCTCACCGCCCATCACCGGCCACCTTCACTCGCTCACGCCAGCAGCGGACGTCCGATTCCGCCGATGAGCGTGGGGTGCCTCAGCGGTGGAACGGGGCGTGAAACTCCACGTTGCCTGGTCCCAGCACCTCGGTGTGTTCCTGGTTCGCGCCGTACTCGGTCCAGTCCCAGCGCCCTCCTCGGATCGTCACACGGAGGACGCGTTCTTCCGACGACGTGGCTTCCGCTTCCAGCGTGAGCACCTGCGTGCCGTCCAGGCGGATCAGCACGTCGCCCCCCTCCGTCGCGACCTCCGTCAGCTGATGCCAGTTGTCGTGTGGCCGACCAAACCAGCCGGACGGAAGGCGGAGACTGGCGACCTCATGGTCCGCGAAGAAGGCGACAACGGCCCCCGCGATGGCCGCCAGTGTCTCCATCCACCCGGCTCGGTACTCGGCGAAAGAGACCGGCGGCGCTGTGCCGCCCGGATTGTCGTCGTTTCCGAACTCGAAGCCGCAGGTCGGGCACACCTCGTAGGACGGCTGTCCCAGGAAATCCTCGTATGGCGGGGTGAGCGGGGCACCGTCGGGCGGCGGCCAGGTCGCATGGGGCTTGGCCGTCAGGTTCTGTGAACCACACACCGGGCACTCGTACACGGTCGAGAGTCTTCCATCCGGCGCACACGCTCATGCCGCACTGAGCATGGCCGCACGCTACTGCCGCGTCCGCGGCGGCCGTGCCGAGGAGCGGACCGGCATCGGGGCCGCAGCCGGGTCGGCTCAGCTCGGTGCACCTCCGGGTCCGTGCCGTCGGCGTCCGGGTCAGGTAGCAGACACCGGACGGACCGTCCGCCGCGTAGCCTGGGCGGGGTGTCGACACCTACCGCCGGTGCCAGCGCAGGTACGGCCACGGAGGGTGGGCAGGTACGCGACGTACGTCGGGAGCCCTTCGTCGTCCTCGCCGACCTCGCCCACGACCGAGCACTGGTGACCTGGGGCGCCTTCTACTTCGTCCGGCATGATGCCGACCAACGGTGGGCGATCGTGGAAGACCACCACCTGGCAGACCTGGTCGACCGGCGCAGCTGCATCGGCACCGAGGCGGAACCGTTCGGTGACACCACCGTGGAGGTGATGGATTCCTCGGGTGCCGTGGTCGCGCAGGCGTGGACGGCGGAGCACACCTGGGTCTGGGTCGAGGGGCTGGAGCCGGACACCGAATACCACTACCGCGTGAGCGTCGACGGTGAGTGCTGGGGCGAGGCGGAGCTGTGGGATACGCTGCCGGACCGACGTGGCGGCTATGACCTGATGCCCTCGGGCAGGACCTACGACCTCCGGTTCCGCACCTGGCCGCACCCCGATAACCCCAGCCCGCCGTTGCAGTTCGTCGCTCTGGGCGACTATGGCGTGGGGATCCGCTCGGACTCTGAATCCACGCGGCGACAGCGACGCATCGCCGAGGTCCTCGACCAGCTGGTCACTGACAGCGACATGAGGTTCGTCATCTCGCTCGGCGACAACATCTACGAGGGAGAGATCGGCGAGGTCGGCGACAACAGCGGCGGCGAGGACGACGACTGGTACTCCAGCTACTACGCCCCCTACCGGTACGCCCTGGCTCAGATCCCGTTCTTCCCGGCGATCGGCAACCATGACACGAGCGACACCGAGTTCAGCGACGATCGAGCACAGCTCGAGGACAACTTCCACCTGCAGCAGCGCTTCGGGAACACGGCCGGACGGTCCTCGGTCGACCCAGGACTGTTCTACCGGCTGCGCTATGGCCGCGACGTCGAGCTCGTCGCGATCGACACCTCCGTGGACAGCGGCAGCGACGGCGAGCACCGGCACTTCCAGGCCGCACACCACCGGCAGTGGCTCCAGGAGGTCTTCGCCACCGACGACGTGCGCTGGCGGATCCCCTTCTCCCACCACCCCGCCTACTGCGCCGGACCCAAGCACCCCAACGACCAGGAGATCTGCGAGGAGCTGACTCCCCTGTTCGCCACCGGGGGCGTCCGACTGGTGCTAGCCGGGCACGAGCACAACTTCCAGATCAGCGAGGTCGACGGCCGCACGTACGCCATCTCCGGCGCCGGAGGGAAGATCCGCGAGGAATCCCCCGAGGACTTCGAACAGGCCGGCACCACCGCCTGGTCCGGCCAGTCCCACCTGCTGCTGGTGGAGATTGACGGTGAGGAGGCGCGGCTGACGCCCATCAGCGGGCTGCTGCCCGACGGCACCCCTCACCTCATGACCGCGATGAACCCACAGGACCACATCATCCGGCCGCCGTTCGTGATCACCGAGAACGGCGTCGTGCCAACATCCGTCAGCACCAACCCATGACCACAGCAAGTTTCGACGCAGCTAGCAGCCCACTCTGACCGCGCTTCCCGCCCTATCCTCCCGCTCGGGTGCCTGTCGGGAGGAAGCCGGTCGACGGCTGCAACCGGGGTGACTGCATCCTGTGCTCATGAAACTGCCGCTGGTCATGCCACCAGCAGCCGGGACTCGCCAGACAAGCCCTGAGCGCGCTCACGGACTTCGCGTGGACGCTGCCTGACCTACACCGGGTCGAGGTATACATCGAGCCGTGGAACGTCGCTTCACAGAAGGACTGCCACGACAGCCGGCTACCAGCGCAAGGGAATGCTCAAAAGCCACTAGGAGACTGGTGACCGCCGAGTCGACATGCTGCTGTACGCCACCGCCCGACCCAAGGCTGAGACATCCTGAACTGCCGCTGTCGGCGCTAGCGTCCGACCATGCCGCGGCGAGGGCGGGCGCGGAGCCCCACGAGGGCTCGGGTCTAGCCCACCACCAGATGCTGGTGACCGTCGATCCTCTTGCAACCAGGGAACGGTGACCCTAGGTTGGCGTCACGCCCGCGGCACTTGTCCGCTCAAACGGGTCGAGCTGGAACGCGAATGTCGTTGCGGCACCTGAAGGGCCGGGGGAGCGCCGTCCCGAGGCCGACAAGCGCCTGACACGCGGTACGCTGGTGGTGCTATCGCGGCTGAACACGTCCGACGCGTCGATCTGTGGAGATCCGCTGGACACGTTTGCCCCCAGGACCTTTCGAGCCAAGGCTGCTCGGAGGTCCATCGCCGCGCTGCGGGTGCGGCCCGGGCTCGGTCTCGGCGCACAAAGTGACCGGATCGCTCCAAGGAGGAGTTCGTGGCTCGAGGAGCCCAGCGTCAGAACGGCGCACGCACGCGCACGCATCGGCCCCGCCACGACAATGACGGCATCATCCCCGTGCTCGCCAAGGTCGCCCGCGAGGTCGAGTCCGCGGTCCAGCGTGGTCGCACGCTGCCGTCGATCCGGACCAAGTTCCAGGTGGTGGGGCTCCTCATGCGCGAGGAACGCGCCCGCGTCAAGGCGGACGAAGCGAAGCCCGGGACCCGGCGCGCCGAGGAACTAAAGCGCCTCGACGGCATCGCCACCATCCTGGCAACAACGGCCGCCCGGGACACCTCCCTGTTTGGGCTGCTTGCCGACGACGCCGTCATCACAGACCGCGCGCGGTCCCTGCGCCACGAGCTTTTGGAGGCGGCCGGCATCGAGGTGGCGCCTGAGCCCGCCGAGCCGCCCGAGCCGGCCGAGCCCACGCCGGCCGTGCAGCGCCGGGTGGTGCCCCCGTCGGTGGTGTCTCGCCAGCTTGCCAACCCCTTCCTCGAACCCGACTACTCTGCCGCCGCCAAGCTCACCGTCAAGCCCCGCCGTCTCGCCGGCTGGGAGCTCATCGGGCCGCTGCTGAAGTCCTTCGAGGATGGCGGGGCGTTGTCGTGCATGGATCTGCCAGAGCCGGTCAGCACCCGCGTGGCCGGTGGGCTGGAACTCATGCCGCACCAGGTGAGGTTGGTCGCCGCCGCTGCTGCGGGGCACCGGACGTTCCTGCTCGCCGACGAGCCCGGTCTGGGCAAGACGGCGCAGGCGCTGCTCGCCGCGGAGGCGGCGGGCGCCTACCCGTTGCTCGTGGTCGTGCCGAACGTGGTGAAGATGAACTGGGCGCGCGAGGCCACGCGTTGGACGCCCAACCACCCCGCGACGGTGGTCTACGGCGACGGCGGCACGATCGACGGCTTCGCGGACATCATCATCGTCAACTACGAGGTGCTCGACCGGCACGTGGGCTGGCTCGGGGATCTGGGTCTGCGCGGGATGGTGGTCGACGAGGCGCATTACATTAAGAACCCGAAGTCGCAGCGGTCCCAGAACGTGCTGCAGCTCTCCGAGCGCATCCGCACGCGGACCGGCAACCCGCTGCTCATGGCCCTCACCGGCACACCGCTGATCAACGATATCGAGGACTTCACGGCGATCTGGCGGTTCCTCGGCTGGGTCGACGAGACCAAGCCGGTCGGTGAGCTGATGGGGGCGCTCGAGGAGATCGGTCTGACACCGGCCGACCGGGGCTTCTCCGCCGCTGCTCGCGCGGCCGTCATTGACCGCGGCATCGTCCGACGACGCAAGGTGGACGTGGCCGCCGACCTGCCCGCCCGCCGCGTGGCCGACGTCCCCATCGAGGTCGACGACGAGGCCGGACGGTCCATCCGGGCCGCCGAGCAGCGCCTCGCCCGTCGCCTCGTCGGGCGCTATGAGCGGGCGCTGGAGGCGCGGCCCTCGGGCGCCGTCGTCGAGGGCATCGACCACGTCCTTGTGCGCCAGGTGGCCACGCGGGAGCGGGCGAACAAGACCACGAAGAAGTCGGACGAGAACGTGTTCACCATGATGCGGCGCATCGGCCAGGCGAAGGCCGGCCTCGCGGCCGAGTACGCCGCTCAGCTCGCCCGCAGCGCCGGCAAGGTCGTCTTCTTCGCCAAGCACATCGACGTCATGGACACCGCCGAGGCAACCTTCGCCAAGCGGGGCATCAGGTACGCCTCCATCCGCGGCGACCAGACGGCATCGGCCCGGCAGAAGCACATCGACGCGTTCACCAACGACCCGGACGTCGCCGTCGCCGTGTGCTCATTGACGGCCGCCGGCGTCGGCGTCAACCTGCAGGTCGCCTCGAACATGGTGCTCGGGGAGCTGTCATGGACCGACGCCGAGCAAACCCAGGCCATCGACCGCGTCCACCGCATCGGACAGGACGAGCCGGTCACGGCGTGGCGGATCATCGCCACGCAGACCCTTGACACGCGAATCGCCGAGCTCATCGACAGCAAGGCAGGGCTGGCCGCTCGGGCGCTCGACGGGGCAGACAAGGACATCTCCGACTCCTCCGACGTGCAGCTCGAGGCGCTCGTGACGCTTCTCGAAAAGGCGTTGGAAGAGCGGATCAACAGGCAAGCCTCCTGACGCCCAACGATGCAACCCGCGAGGACGCCGCCGACCACAACCTGCAGGGCGACCCCGACCCCACCTACCCCGACGGCCACGCCACTCAACGCCCTCGGCACGGACTGACCCCGCCTCCACTGGTCACCTTGGGTCATCGCGCCAGCCGCGCCGGCGCGACCCCGGGTGCTGGCGCCGCCACCGCACCTCCACGCCCCGGTCGCGCGCCATCCGCTCGATCAGGTAGCTCACCTCCTGGCTGGCGTACCGGTCGTGGGCGTCACGCACCGTCGTCCGCTTGCCGAACAACGCGTCCGCTTCGTCGAACAGCACCACCTCCCCGGCCCGCTCGGCCTCGTCGAACAGCCGAGCGAGGTTCTTCTCCGTCTCGCCGATGTACCTCGAGACCACCTTGCCCAGATCGACCGCACGCACTGGCGGCTGCGGGGCGACCGCAGAGCCGGGTGCCGGGGCCGGATCATCGGTCGGTGACGGCACACCGGCCTGCAGACGCAGCGTGTGGACGTCGAACTCGGCCGGCTTCACCGGGGCCAGCCACACCGACAGCACCACCTGCCCGGCGGCCACATCGGCCTCGGTCATCGTCTCCCCCGGTCCGCACCGCACCCCGTATGCCTGCTCCGGCTTGCTGCCCTGCAGCGCGCCCTGCCGCCACAGCCCGGCAAGGAACTCCTCGGTCAGCTGCCGGACCCGCGCCCACAACGCCGCGTCGCTCGGCTCCTCCTGCACGAACCGCAGCCCGGCGGACAGCGAGCCCAGCACGTGGTCGGTGAGTCGCCGCACGTTGAGATAACGCGAGGCCGGCTCGGCGGTCTGCGCCCCGGCCAGCGTCCGCGCGCCCCAGACCAGTCGGCCCCGGCCGGGGAACTCCCGCAGCGCGTTGACACCAGCCTGGGTCAGCCGCTCGGTCTCCTGGGAGCCGAGCGCCTCGACCAGCCCGTCCAGCCCGTCCAGCTCGACGCCCGCGGGCGCCTTCCACACTCCGCGCCCTGCGTCGGTGCGCGCGATGACCCCGGCGACCGCCCCGGACGGCGGCACCCTCACGCCTGCGCTGACGACCCACGGATGGTATGCCGCAGCCCGCTCGCGGTGCTCGCTCACCTGCTGCAGCACAGCCTCGGTCTCAGACCCCCACGGGCCAGGAGGTAGGTCGAGCACCAACACGGCGCCGTATGCCGCACAGCGGGCCAGCGCCGCCCGCACCTGGTCGGGATGGTCGGCGGTCAGGCCAGGCAGCGCCAACACCGTGACGCCCGAGCCGTCGAGGGAATGCACGCCCCCGCGACCCTGTGCCGGCACCAGTTGCTCCGGCGCCGGACCCTCCGCGCGGACGACCACGGCGCTGGTGCCGCCGTTGGCGAAGAACAGGTCCACCGCGTGACCGAGCGGACGGTCCCCATCAAGGCTGGGCCCGAAGATGGCGTGGTACTCCGCGGCGCTGGTGACCGGGACCGGCGTGTTAACCGGCCCGGCGTCCGCGACCCCGACGAACCCGGTGACCGACGTGGGCAGCGGCCGGATGGCGGTGCCTGCGATGCCTGGCTCCACGGGCGGCATAGGTCATTGAAGCGCCGTCGGGTCGCAGCGCGCCACCCCCGGGCGCACGCTCCGCGCGGGAAAGAGTCCGGGACTCCCGCCAAGAAGAGGTGCTGGTTCAGCGGCTACGGCGGGCGACTTGCGCGAGGGTGTCCCGATCCGGACCTGCCGCACGGAGCAGGTGGCCTTCGGCACCTCGCACCATGCCGCGGAGGCACTGCCCTCAGACGTAGCGGGCGAGGAAGCTGTTGCGGAAACGGGCCGAGGGGTCGTACCGGCGCTTGATGGCGAAGAACTCGTCGAGCCGTGGATACGCCTGCTGGACCTGTTCTCTGGTGTAGTGCTGCTGGTAGGGCAGGTAGAACGTGCCGCCGAGGTCGAGTGAGGACTCGACCAGCGCGCGGGTGAGGTCCGCCATGTCGGCGTTGCCGGCGTCGCTGGTCGCCTGGCTGAGATAGAGCACGAGCGAGAACCGCTCCCCCTGCGCATAGTCCAGCACGATGTCCTCGCGGTCGACAGATCGGATGGAGGCGCTCAACAGCCGGGCGTCGTGCGTGCCCAGCTGTGCGCGCAGCTCGTCCAGGAAGGGGGCGAGCTGGTCGTGTGGCAGGAAGTACTCATGCAGGACGTCGGTGTACTGCGGCAGCCGGTTCTGCAGGAATCCTAGGCTTTCGTACATCGCCTGGTTGCGCGCCACCATGCAGGCCTCAGCCTCACGCAGGGCCTCGTTGCGGGCCTGGACGCACCCGCGCACCCGTGGCAGCAGCTCTCGCTGTGCTGTCCACTTGAGGCGCTGGCCCAGATCACCGGTCCGGGCGAGGTTGAAGACCAGTCGGCTGAACCGGTCCGAGCTGCGCTCCCTCAATGCGGGGATCGGCTCGGCGACGTCGACCCGCTCGTAGGAGTACACGATCGCCTCTCGGAGCAAGCTCGTCGGAGCGGTGGACAGGTGCGTGTAGGTGAGCCGGACCGAGTCGTCACCCGCGATGTCAGAGGCGAAGACGTCCGGGAACTCCCGGTAGTCCACGACCCGGCTCCGCAGGCGGTACATCTCGCTGTCCACGAGCTCCAGCTCCACCTCCAGGATGACCCCGAACAGCCCGTAGCCACCGACCACGGCACGGAACAGGTCCGGCTGCTGCTCGCGGCTGACCCGGTGCACCCTGCCGTCGGCAAGCATCACGCGCAGAGCCCGGATCGTCGAGGACAGGCTCCCGGCCCGGAAGTCCAGGCCGTGGGCGTTGACGGAGACGGTGCCCCCCACGCTGAGCACGTCGACGCTCGGCATCGTCGAGACCGACAACCCCACCGGGTGGACCGCCTCGAGCACCTGATGCCACGTCGCACCGGCCTGCACCGTGGCGGTCCGCCGGTCCTCATCCACTGTCACCTGACTGAACGCCCGCATGTCCAGGACCAGTCCGCCCGGGTAGGAGGCCTGACCACCCATGGCATGCTGGGTGCCTGCGACGGAGACGGCCAGGTCGTGCTCCTCGGCGAAGGCCAGCGCAGCCCGGACGTCGGCGACGCTGCGCGCGCGGACCACGCCGAACACCGGAGTTCGGGTGAGGCAGCTGGCGTCGCTGACGGCGCCGCCCCGCTGCTCGAGCAGGCCGGTGTACGACGCCGCGGCCGGGCGGGCAGGGCTACCTGTCGCCGGCCAGGGAACGGGCGACGGCACGGCACTGACCACACACTCCTTCGGGCTGAGCGGGGCGCCGGACCACAGGGCGTACTGCGGGCCCGCGAGGACGAGGACCAGCAGGAGCACCAGCGCGACGAGGGTCAGCCGGGCCGATCGGCGGCGCTGCCGGTGACGTGCCGGGCCCCGGTGCCGGGTGCTCTGCGGGCGGCGCGCCATCTGAGCAGCTCAGAACGAGTCGAGGAAGGCAGTCAGGGCGACGGGATACGCCTCGGCACCCGCGCCCCGCCAGCCGAGGTGGCTCACCGTCCGCAAGAGTCCCCTATCGGCGCGGTGAGGGCTACCACCGCCACCGGTGCGGCCGGCAGGTTGTTCACGTCGCACGGGGGACGCGCTGGCAGTCCACGGACTCATGACTCATTCAACCCCTTCCCAGCAGCGTCCGCCATAACCCGCTGGTCGGGTCCACCGCGCGCGACTGCCGCCTGGCGCGCGCTCCCCCGGAGCTCGTCGCCCATGTCCCCGGCATCACCCCGGCTCCCCTCAACTCACGGACGACGTCCGCGATCTCCAGGACTCCCACGCCCAGATCCGAGCAGGAGCAGTCGAAGGTCTAGCCGCACCACAACTGAGGAGCCGCCGAGGGTGAGAAAGGGGGTTGACCCGTCCGGCTGCCACAGCACCTCACCAGGCAGTCTCGTCCTCGACCCGACTTTGCTAGGGCACCGGCTGGGCCATCGCCGGGTTGATGAGGAGAATCACCAGCAGGTAGAGCGCGACGGCGAGCGCCAGCACTACCGCCACTCGGCGGCCCTTCCCCACCAGCGCTGCCCGCAGCGCGGCACCGGCGGCGAGGAGAGCCAGCACCAAACCGGGAACCGCCCAAGGCGCGACCAGCTGCAGGTCTCGGCCCTCGGCGTTCCCGCCCACACCGGCGACCATGCTGCCCAAGATGGCCACGCCGAAAGCGGCCACCACGAAGGCCACCCAGGGGACGAGCCGCCCCAGCCTCACCCACCCGTCGAGTTCGGTGCTGCCCCTTGTCATCATGCGATCGCCTCCAGCGCATCTCGCCAGGTAGGCCCGCTCCGGACGCAGGCGGCCTGACCCTGTGACGCCGCCGGCGAGCGCCCGGTTCCAGCCGCGGACGTCGGCCTAGTCAGGGTTTGGCCCGCTCAGCCATGTGTCCGCGGTGCCGCCCTGCCTGTCCGTCTGGACGGCGAACAGCTCTCTGTCGACCTCGAGCGTGACGGACCCAGCGAGAGGCCAGGATCCCTGCTGGTGACACCCTCGGTTTGCCTACCGGAAGGCGGCCTGGCCGGTCAGTGCCTGGCCGACGACGAGGGCGTGCATCTCCTCGGTCCCCTCGTAGGTGAGCACCGACTCCAGGTTGTTGGCGTGCCGCATGACCGGGTACTCCGCCGAGATGCCGTTGGCTCCCAGCACGGTGCGCGCGGTGCGGCAGATCTCGATGGCCTTCGACACGTTGTTGAGCTTGCCCACGCTGACCTGGTCCGAGCGCAGGCCGTCGCGGTCCTTGAGCCGGCCCAGGTGGAGCGCCAGCAGCGTGCCGGTCACGAGCTCACCGTTCAGCTGCGCCAGCTTGTGCTGGGTGAGCTGGAAGCCGGCGATCGGACGGCCGAACTGCACCCGCTGCTGGGAGTACTCCAGCGCCGCCTGGAAGGCACTGCGGGCAGCTCCCATCGACCCCCAGATGATCCCGTAGCGGGCCTCGTTCAGGCACGACAGCGGTCCCTTCAGCCCGCGCACCTCCGGCAGCACCGCGTCCGCCGGGAGTCGGACGCTCTCCAGCACCAGCTCGCTGGTCACCGAGGCACGCAGCGACATCTTCCCGGTGATCTCCGGTGCCGAGAACCCCGGGGCGTCGGTCGGCACCACGAACCCACGGATCCCGCCGTGCTCCTCCCCCGCGTTGGCCCACACCACGGCGACGTCGGCGATCGAGCCGTTGGTGATCCACATCTTCGACCCGTCCAGCACCCAGTCATCGCCGTCCCGCCGTGCCCGGGTGCGCATGCCGCCCGGGTCCGAGCCGTGGTCCGGCTCGGTGAGGCCGAAGCAGCCGATCGCCTCCCCGGTGGCCATGGCGGGCAGCCACTGCTGCTTCTGCTCCTCCGAGCCCCACCGCCAGATCGCGAACATCGCCAGGGAGCCCTGCACCGACACCAGCGACCGGATCCCGGAGTCGGAGGCCTCCAGCTCCAGGCACGCCAGCCCGTAGTCGACGGCCGACATCCCCGCGCAGCCGTACCCCTCCAGGTGCATCCCCAGCAGGCCGACGGCGCCGAGCTCCTTGGCCAGCTCGCGCGCCGGCAGCCGGCCGTCCTCGTACCACTGCGCGACGTAGGGGTCGACCGACCGCTCGCAGGCGGTGCGCACCGCCTGCCGCACCGCCTTCTCGTCGTCGGTGAGGACCCCGTCGATGTCGACCAGGTCCAGGGGCCGGGGCGTGCTTCGGTTGCTCTTCATGGCCTCTCGCGTCCGCTCGTGGGCTCGGTGACGTGCTGCCATGACAGCACGGCCAGCTGCGCCCTGCCCGGCGGGGTAGCGGCCAGCGCGCCCGAGCGGCGACCGGTCCGGTGAGCCCGCCGCTACAGCGTGCTGTCGACGACGACCGCGTCCTGCCGGGCGACCAGGTCGGGCGCCAGCTCGATGCCGTGTCCCGGCGCGTCGCTGGGGGTGATGGTGCCGTCCTCGATGACCGGCAGCTGCACCACCAGGTCGCGGTACCAGGAGGTGTAGAACGCCCGCACCGTCTCCTGGATGAAGCCGTTGGCGAAGTGGGCCGACAGGTGCGCCGAGGTGGCCAGCACCACCGGTCCGGTGCAGTCGTGCGGGGCGATCGGCAGCCCGTGGGCCTCGGCGATCGCGGCCACCCGTCGAGCGGCGGTGACCCCGCCCAGCCAGCCGACGTCCACCATCGCGATCCCGGCGGCGCCCGCGCCGAAGAGCCGGCGGAAGTTGGTGGTCCCCGCGACGGTCTCACTGAGGGTGAGCGGGGTGCGGGTCTGGTCGGCGACCCGCCGCAGCCCGTCGACCTCCTGGGTGGGCATCAGGTCCTCGTACCAGAACGGCCGGTACTCGTCGGCGGCCTCGGTGATCCGCAGCGCCGCCGGCAGGTTCCACATCGAGTGGAACTCCAGCATCACGTCCATCGCATCACCCACCCGCTCGCGGACCTGCCGCAGCGGCTCCAGGCCCTCCCGCAGCTGGGTGTTGGTGATGAACTGGCCGTGGTTCTGCTCCGCGATCTGGTCGAACGGCCAGATCTTCATCGCCGTGACGCCCTGCTCCAGCAGGCTCTCCGCCAGCGTGCCGGCGTCGGTGAGGAAGGCGTGCAGGTCCTCGTAGGGACCAGCGGCCTGCTCCCCCGGCAGTCCCCAGTTGGCCGAGCCGACGCCGGTGCCGGCGCCGCGGACGTACTGGTAGCCGGCGCAGGTGTTGTAGATGCGCACCCGCTCCCGGGACCGCCCGCCGAGCAGCTGGCAGAGCGGCTGGCCGGTCACCTTGCCGAACAGGTCCCACAGCGCGATGTCGACCGCGGAGTTGCCGCGGCTCTCCACGCCCGCGCCGCTACGGCCCAGGACGCCGGACAGCCGCCGGGCGTGGTCCTCGATCGCCAGCGGGTCGGTGCCCAGCAGCATCGGCGCGACCGTCTCGTGGATGTAGGCCTCGACCGCGGCCGCCCCGATGTAGGTCTCACCCAGGCCCACCACGCCGTCGTCGGTCTCGACCAGGACGTGGATCAGGTTCGGGTGCTCGGGAAGCCGCAGGGTGCGGATGCGCTGGATCTTCACGTGGTCCTCTCAGGTAGCGGCGGCGCGCTCGGCGCGCGTCACCGGACTCGGTGGTGCACGTCCTGCCCGGCGGCGAACCGGGCGAGGTTGGCGCCGATCTCCCGGGCCCGCCGGCGGAAGGTCTCCTCCGTGACCCCGGACACGTGCGGGGTGAAGACGACGTTGTCGAGCTCGGCGAAGGGCAGCGAGGCCGGCAGGTCGACCCGTCCCGGAGCCGGCGGCGGCCGCCACCACACGTCGAGGGCGGCGCCGGCGATGGTGCGGTCCCGCAGCGCGGCGTAGAGCGCCTCCTCCTCCACCACGGCCCCCCGGGCGACGTTGACCAGGTAGGCCTCCGGCCGCATCGCTGCCAGCTGCTCGCGGCCGATCATGCCGCGGGTCTCCTCCGACAGCGGCACGCACACCACGACGACGTCCGAGCTCGCGAGCAGGTCGGGCAGCTGCTCCGGGCCGCCCAGCGACTCGAGCCACTCGTCCGGCTGCCGGGCCGGCGAGCGGCGGACTGCCTGCGGGCGCATGCCGAGCGCGTGGGTGAGCCGGGCGATCTCCTGGCCGATGTGGCCGTACCCGACGATGCCCACCCGCTGACCGGTCAGCGTGCGGCTGAGCGGCAGCGCGGGGTCCCGCGCGGGGTTGGCCCAGTGCCCGCGCCGCAGCGCCTGGTCCGCCGGGAGCAGCTGGCGCTGCAGCGCCAGCACCGCCATGAGGACGTGCTCGGCGATGGAGCGCTCGTGCTCGAAGACGTTGGCGACGACGACCGAGTCGTCCAGCGCCGAGAGGTCGATGGCGTCCACGCCGGCCCCGGCCGACTGCACCAAGCCCAGCCCGGAGCCCGCGGCCGCCAGCTGCGCCGGCAGCCGGCTGCCGACGAAGGCGTCCGCGCCGGCGAGGGCGGAGGCGAGGGCCTCCTCCTCATCCGGCCCGTGGTAGCTCCACGTGGCCTCCGGACCGGCCGCTTCCAGCTCTTCAGCGAACCGCTCCAGGGAACGGTCGGCGACGACGACGCGCATGTCCCTCCTCAGAATCCGAGTGCTCGTGGCAGCGCGAGCGTCACGGCCGGCACGAACGTCACCAGCAGCAGCGAGATGCCCAGCGGGATGTAGAACGGCAGCACCCCGCGGAACACGTCGGAGACCGCGATGTCGGTGACGTCGCTGATGACGTAGCAGATCAGTCCCACTGGCGGGGTGACCACGCCCAGCATCAGCGCCAGGATCACCACGCTGCCGAAGTGCAGCGGGTCGACCCCGAACTGCTGGGAGGCCGGCAACAGCACGGGCACGAAGATCAGCAGCGCCGAGGCCGGCTCCAGCAGCATCCCCGCGAGGAGCAGCATCACGAGGGTGAGCCCCAGGAACACCGCCGGGTTGTCGGAGAGCCCGGTCATGAAGTCGGTCATCAGGCGGGGGACCCCTTCGAGGGTCATCACCCGCCCGAAGATCGCGGCGGCCGCCACCAGCACCAGGATGGCGCCGACGTTGCGCGCGGTGGAGACCAGGACCCGGTAGACGCCGCCGAAGCTCAGGTTGCGCGTCACCAGGCCCAGCAGCAGCAGGTAGCCGACGGCGACCCCGGCGGCCTCGGTCGGGGTGAAGACGCCGAGCAGGATGCCGCCCAGGAGCAGGACGGGGGCCAGCATGGCCGGGCCTGCCCCGGCCGCCGCCTTGGACCGTTCCGCCCACGTCGACTTGGGGCTCGTGAGCTCCGGCTTGCCGCGGGCCCAGATGAAGACGGTGATCAGCAGCGTCGTGACCAGCACGATGGCCGGGAGGATCCCGGCGATGAGCAGCCCTCCCAGGGAGACGCCGGCCGCGACCGCGTAGAGCACGGCCGGGATGCTCGGCGGCATGATCGGGCCGATGATGCCCGAGGCGGCGGTGACCCCGGTGGCGAACCGCTGCGGGTAGCCGCGCTTGAGCATGGCCGGCACCTCGATGCGGCCCAGGGCTGCCGCGTCGGCGATCGCCGAGCCGCTCATCCACGAGAACCCCAGGCTCACCACGACGTTGACGTAGCCCAGGCTGCCCCGCAGGTGGCCCAGGAACTTGTCGGCCGCGGCGAACAGCTTCTCGGTGACGCCCGTCTCGTTGGCCAGCGCTCCCATCATGATGAACAGCGGCACCGCCACCAGTGGGAAGCTGTTCAGGCCGCCGGCGACCCCGGGGATGACCGCGGTCAGCGCCCGCGGGCCCTCGATCGCGAAGTAGACGAGGCAGGGCATCAGCAGCGAGTACACGACCGGGACGCCGAGGAGCAGCAGGACCAGGACTCCGGCGATGACGAACAGGATCGTCATGTCAGCTGCATCTCCTCGGCGAGGTGGTCGCTGCGGTCCGGACTGACCCGTCCGTAGATCGCCAGGTTCACCAGGTTGCGGACGCTGTGCAGGGCGATCAGCGCGAAGCCCAGCGAGACCGACAGGTAGACCAGGCTCATCGAGATCTCCAGCGACGGCGAGCTGACCCGGGCGCTGCGGTCCAGGGTCTCGAAGCTCAGGTAGACCACCACCGCCGCGGTGAGCAGGGCCACCAGGTTGGCGAACGAGTGCAGCAGTGCCCTGCGGCGGGCGCTGCCGCGCGCTCGGAAGATCAGCACCGCGATGTGCTCGTCACGGTTCTGGGTGAGCGCCGCGGCCAAAAAGGTGGCCCAGATCAGGGTGAACCGGGCGATCTCGTCGGAGGTGGCCAGCGGCGTGTTCAGGACATAGCGCATGAACACCTGGGCCGTGGCGGCCAGGAAGATGACGGCGAGCAGCGCGACCGAGAGCCAGCGCTCGAGGACCGCGATGCCGTCGATGCCGCGCTCGGCCGTCCGCCACGCCTTGCTCAGGGCGGGTCTAGCCATGGCCCCTCCCCATTGCTCGGGTCCGCCGGTGCCTCACTCCTCACCCTCCGTGAGCTGCAGGTAGAGGTCACCCCAGGTGTCGGCGTACTCCGAGCCCTCCCCGGTGTAGACCTCCTTGGCGTTCTGCCGGAAGGCCTCCATGTCGAGCTGGTCCTGGGGGATCACCTCGATGGCGCCCTCGTCCTCCCACCGCTGCATGATCTCTTCCTCGGCATCGGCGATGCACTGGTCCACCTCGGCGGCGGCCGAGCTGGCGGCCTCGTCGAGCACCTGCTGCTGCTCGTCCGTGAGCTCCTGGTAGCTGGACTCGGCCATCGCGACGATGGAGACGTTGACGATGTGGCCGGTCATCATCATGTAGTCCTGCACCTCGTGCAGGTTGGCGGTGTCGATCTGCACGACCGGGTTCTCCTGCGCCTGCACCACACCCTGCGACAGCGCCAGGTAGAGCTCGGAGAAGTCCACCGGTGTGGGCGTGCCGCCCAGCGCCTCGGTGGTGGCCCGGCTGGCCGCCGTCTGCTGGCTGCGCATCGGGACGCCGGCGAGGTCCTCAGGCGACTCCACGACCTTGTTGGCGGTGATGTGACGCGAGCCCAGCGCCCACAGCGGACCCAGCACGCGCACGTTGTGGGACTCCCGCAACGGCACCAGCAGCTCTTCGCCGACCTCGCCGTCCACCAGCTCCTGCAGCTCCTCCTGGCTCTCGACCGAGAAGGCGGTTTCCAGGGCCCCGATCTGCTCGTCGAAGACGGTGAGGCTGCCGAGCCCGGGCACGGACATGTCCAGGGTGCCGGCCTGGATCTCCTCCAGGTTCTCCTCGTTGGAGCCCAGCTGGGCGCTGGGGAAGATCTCCATGCTCAGGTTGGCCTCGGGGTTGTCCTCGAAGACCTGCTGCATGTGCTCCAGCCCGCACGTCTGGTACGGGTGCTCCGGGGTCTGCGCGTGCGCGGCGCGGAACTCGACTTCCGGGTTCCCGCCCTCACCCTCACCCCCGCCTCCGCAGGCGGTCAGGGTCAGGGAGCCGGCGAAGGCAACGGCGATGGTGCGGCGGTAGGTGGCGCGAGTGGCCATGGTGTCCCTCTTATCAGCGTCGTCGGTGGAGATGGGTCAGGGGTGGTCGGGACTCTCAGAACTTCCCGTACTTCAGGTAGGCCTGCTGCGGAGGGGTGCCCTCCCGGATGGCGGCGCGCACCAGGTTCTCCTGCTGGAGGGCTTCCTCGGCGGCGGCGATGATCTCCTCGGCGTCGGCACCAGGGATGAGCACGACGCCGTCCTGGTCGGCGAGGACGAAGTCGCCGGTCTCGACGGCCGTCCCCCCGATCTGAATCGGCTCGCCCAGCGCGGTCGGCGCCCAGCGGCCGCGGACGTCGGCCGGGGTGTCGTAGCGGCGCCAGACGGGGAACTGGATGTCCCGGACGAAGTCGGTGTCCCGGCACCCGCCGTCCACGATGTAGCCGCGGACTCCCCGCAGCTGCAGCGTCTCGGCGGACAGCTCGCCCATGTGGGCGATCGTGGAGTCGTTCGGCTGGCAGATGAGCACGTGGCCGGCAGGCGCCCGCTCGAGCAGGCCGGTCCACTCCAGCATCGTCTGGTGCACCTCGAGCGTCTCGTCGATCTCGCCGGCCACGGTGAACACCGGCCCGGCCAGCTTCACGTCCGGCAGCAGCGGCCGGATGTCCGACGGCAGCGTCCGCACCTCGCGCCCGGCGTCTCGCATCACGTCGTAGACCACGCCCGTGTAGGTGTGCGCCAGCCGCTCAGCCAGCTGCTCGTGTGCCGCCGCGTCCGTCACTGTGGCTCCCTCGCTCTAGACAGATCATATAGGATATGATTGCCTCAGGATCGTTGCCCACCACCACGGATGTCAAGAGGTCGGACCAATTCCTGACCCAGTCGTGATGTTTCCGACGAACCGGACGGCCCGGGGCCGGCTGCCAGGCCCGGAGCCGCCCACGGCGGTGCCGCAGCAGAGAGGCGCTGATGGCCGTGCGTGAGACCCACTCCCCCACCACCGGGCGCGTCATGGTCGCCGACGAGACCTACGAGCGGCTCAAGGCGCGGATCATGGACCACGACATCGCGCCGGGCGACCGGCTCTCGATCGACGGGCTGGCCCGCGAGCTCCAGGTCTCGCAGACTCCCGTCCGCGAGTCGCTGGCCCGCCTGGAGAGCGAGGGCCTGGTGGTGAAGGTGCCGCTGCGCGGCTACCGTGCGACCGAGCTGCTGACCGAGGAGGAGTTCGCCGACATCTTCCAGCTTCGCGGCCTCCTGGAGCCGTGGGCGGCCCGGCGGGCCGCCGAGCGGATCACCGGCACCGGCGCGCGGGCCCTGCAGCAGGAGGTCGACAGCGTCAGCCTCCCCCGGGATGCCACCTACGACGCGTACCAGGCGCTGGCCGCGCACGACGAGCGGCTACACCACCTCGTGTGGGGACTGTCCGGGAGCCCGCAGGTGCTCCGCGCGCTCTCGCTCACCCACTGCCACCTGCACATCTTCCGGCTGCACTGGGAGCTCAGCTTCGGCCCGGACACGCTCGCCGAGCACCGCCGGATCGCCGCGGCGGTGGCCTCCGGCGACCCCGAGGGCGCGGAGCGGGCCATGGCCGAGCACCTGGAGGCCGGTGGCCTGCGGGGCCGGCTCAGCGGCTACTTCTCGCAGTGACCGGTCCCCGCCGACCGCCTGCTGCCCCGGGCCCTCGGCCCACTAGGCAGAGTCGCCGCCCTTGCTCTCGTCGGTGAAGTCACTGCCGGGCCGGTCGAAGGGATCGTTGTTGTCCGGGGTGTCCGGGACGCTGTCGGCCCCGCCGCGGTTGGCCTCGGCGTTGGGCGAGCCGCTCCCGCCCTCGGAGACCTGGCCCTCGTCGGACTCGCCGCCCTGCTGCCGCCTGGCGTCCTCCTGCTGCTGCTCGTCCTCGCGGGAGGGGCTCGCGTTGTTCGTCGTGCCACCGAAGGTCTCGTCGTACTGGTCCTGGCCCATGGTCGCCACGGTAGGCCGCATCCGGGAACCTGACGACCGGAAGCAGCGGGCCCGGCCCACCAGGGACGGTGAGCCGGGCCTCGGCCGAGGTGGCGCTGCCGGCCTCAGCCGACCGGCTCGCCGCCGACGGTGAGCTGCCAGTTCTCGACGAAGAAGTCGGCGGGGTCGATGACCCCGCGCTCCTGCGCCCACTCGATGAGCAGCTGGCGGATCTCCCGCTGCTCGTTGTAGACGACCGGGGCCTCGTCGATGTGCGGGAAGTTGCCGCCGCCGCTCCGCCGGTAGTTGTTGACCGCCACGACGAACTCCATGTCGGCGGTCACCGGGGTCCCGTCGGTCAGGGTGAGGTTCTGCACCCGCGACCCGGCCGGCTCGGACAGCTCCAGGTCGTAGCTGACGCCGGAGAACATGTCGTAGTTGTAGTCGGGCGTGCCACCGGCGTTGGTGTCGGTCGCGGGGTCGAAGGTCTCCCCCGCCGGCACCGTCTCGAAGTACGTCGCCGAGTACTCCAGGTAGTCACGCAGCTGCGCCCCGGTGAGCGTGACCGCCTCCAGGGTGTTGTCGTAGATGTACAGCCCGGCGATGTCGCGGATCGTCACCGCACCCTGGGGGAACACCGCGTCGCGGGAGAACGGCGCGGCGATCGAGAGCACCGGCAGGTCGGCGTACTCCGTGCCGGCCAGTGCCTCGGTGACCGTCTCGGTCTGCACGTGCTGGATGAAGTCGAGGATCGCGGTGTCCTCCCACCGGGAGGTAGCGGCCGACAGCTCCTGCACCGAGGTCGCCACCACGGTGTTGACGTACTCGACGGTGGTGTCGTGGTAGCCCGCGACCAGGTCCATGATCGCGGGGTGCTCGTCGTAGTCGCGGGTGCGGATGGCCGACCCCTCGGCGGCCGTCACCTCCCACTGACCGCGGACCTTGACCAGGTCCAGGTCGACGCGGGCGACGCTGCCGCCCCACCGGTACGGCTGGGTCAGCAGCACCTCCTCACCGGTCTGCTCGTTGACGATCACCTGCTCGGGGGCGTCCCGGTGGGTGTGGCCGATGACCATCACGTCGATGCCGGGCACGGTGCGGGCGATGTCGTCGGCCGGGTTCTCCGGCGGCACCTCGGAGTCGTCGTAGGAGGAGTCGCCGATCCCGGCGTGGGAGAGCACCACCACCACGTCGGCGCCGGCCGCCTTCAGCTGCGGGACGTACTGCTCGGCGGTCTGGACCATGTCGCGGAACTCCAGCTCCCCCTCGACGTTGCCCTTGTCCCAGATGGCCGAGCCGGGCGTGGTGAGACCGAGGATGCCGACCGTCACCGGCTTGTGGCCGCGGGTCTTCTTCCGCACCAGCGTGTACGGCTCGAAGGCCGGCTCGCCGGTGTCCACGTCGACCACGTTGGCGCCGAGCAGCGGCATCGCCAGGTCGTCCTCGTAGGCGCCGAGCAGGTCGAGGCCGTAGTTGAACTCGTGGTTGCCGACGACCTGGGCGTCGTAGCCGATCTCGTTGTAGGCCAGCGCCATCGGGTGGGTCCGGCCGGTCTCGGTCACCGGCTCCTGCGCGGCGTAGTAGTAGGTCAGTGGCGTGCCCTGGATGGCGTCACCGTTGTCGACGACGAGCAGCCGGTCCTCGCCGACCTCCTGCCGCACGTCCTCGACGACCGAGGCGACCTTGGCCAGGCCGACGCTGTCACCGCTGCTCTCGCTGTACGGCGCGTCGCGGAAGTAGTCCCAGTTGGCGACGCGGCCGTGGATGTCCGTGGTCGCCAGCAGCGTCAGCTCCTGGCTGTGGGCGTCATGGCCGCGGGCGCGGTCGTGCGGGCGGTCGGCCTGCCAGGGAGCGGCCACGGCCGGCAGGGCGGTGCCGACCAGGGTCAGAGCGGCGCCGATCGCCGCCCATCGGGTCCGGGCGGGAGCCATGGGAAGTCCCCTCTGTGCTGTGGATGAGCCACGCGCAGTCTGCTCCACCCTCGCCGGGGCCGGCAACAGGGCGAGCCACCACCCGGTGCCAAGTGGCTCGCCCGGTGACCGGGTCGCCGCTCGCCCGGCCGGTCAGGTCGGCTCGCTGACCCGGGCCACCTCTCGGCCGTCCTCCACGACGAACTCCCCGGTGCTCATGCCACCGGGCGCCAGGACCAGGTGCACCAGCCCGCCGCCGGTGACCTCGCCGGCCACCACCTGGAAGCCGGAGGGCGCCGCGCCCTCGGCGAACAGCCGCTTGCCGTGGCCGACCACGACGGGGAAGACCAGCAGCCGGTAGCGGTCCACCAGCCCCGCGTCGTGCAGCGTGCGCACCAGCTGCCAGCTGCCGTGGACCTGCAGCTCGCGGCCGGGCCGCTCCTTCAGGGCCGCCACCGCCGCCACCACGTCGGCGGAGATGACCGAGGTGTGGGCCCAGCCCGGCTCCCGCAGCGTCGTGGAGACCACGTGCTTGGGCCGCGCGTTGAGGGCGGCGGCGATCGGGTTGTCCGGGTCGGTCACCTGGGGCCAGTAGGCCCGCATCATCTCGAAGGTGGCCCGGCCGAGCAGCAGCTCGTCGGCCTCGGCGTACCAGGTGTCGATGATCCGGCCCATGTCCTCGTCCTCCAGCGGCACCAGCCACCCGCCGCGGTCGAACCCCCCGCTGGGGTCCTCGTCCGGCGCGCCGGGGCCCTGCATGACGCCGTCCAGGGTGACGAACGTGTTGACGGTGAGCTTCATGATGTCTCCGTAGTCATGCCGGTACTGACCGCGCCGGGCCGACCGAGTCATCGGCGGCTCAGATCGCCTACCGCTCGACGACAGCGGTCCACCGTCCGTAGGACTCGGCGACCGCCTCGGCCTGGTCACCGGGCTCGGTGACCTCCGCCTGCTCCCGCCGCGGCTGCAGCCGGGCGCCCACGCCGCGGGCGGCCAGCATGGCGGCGCCGGTGGCCCTGGCCTACCTGACCAAGGCCACCGGTGCCGACTTCGGCGCCATGCTGTCGGCCTCCCACAACCCGATGCCCGACAAC
>NZ_WIQI01000070.1 GCF_009602535.1 Ornithinicoccus halotolerans
CCAGCCGCTCGCGGCGCAGCCGGTTGCTCTCGGCCAGCAGCTCCAGCTGCCGCTGCCGGTAGCGCTGCCAGCGGCGCACCGGGTTGCGGTGCCCGGCCCGGCGCAGCAGCCGAGCGCCGCCCTCGCGCAGGTCGCCGCCCCGCCGCCCGGTCACGTCACACCCCGCGTCCGTCCGCAGCCGGCTCCACCAGCTCGACCAGCACCCCGCCGGTGTCCTTGGGGTGCACGAAGTTGATGCGGCTGCCGGCGGTGCCCGGCCGCGGCTCGTCGTAGAGCAGCCGCAACCCTGCCCCGGCGAGCCGTCGGGACGCCTCGGTCACGTCCTGGACCGTGAACGCCAGCTGCTGCAGGCCGGGCCCGGTGCGCTCGAGGAACCGCGCGATCGCGGAGTCCGGGGACGCGGGGGCCAGCAGCTGCACCGGAGGGCCGGACCCGTCCCCGACGGCCAGCATCGCCTCCCGGACCCCCTGCTCCTCGTTGACCTCGGTGTGCACGGTGCGCAGCCCTAGCGTGCCCTCGTAGAAGGCGATGGCCTCGGGCAGGTCCGGCACGGCGATCCCCACGTGGTCCACGCGCAGCAGCAGCGAGCCCAGGGCCTCGCTCGTTCTCGCGGTGGGCATGGTGCCGAGCGTAGCGGCGGATACCGTGCCGGCATGAGCGACATCCTGCTGCGCCGCGTGCGCGTGGTCGACCTCGACGGCGACGGCGTGGACGCGGACGCACCGGCCCCGGTGGACGTGCTGGTGACCGACGGCCGGGTGAGCGCGGTCGCCCCGGTGCTGCGTGCCCCGGCGTCGGTGCCCGTCGTGGACGGCGAGGGCCGGTGGGTGCTGCCCGGGCTGTGGGACCAGCACGTGCACGTCGTGCAGTGGGCGCTGACTCGCACCCGGCTGGACGTCAGCGGGTCCGGTTCGGCCGCGGAGGTCGCCCGCCGCGTCGGGGACCACCTGGCGGACCGGCCGCAGCGGCGCTCGGCGGGCCTGCTGGTGGGTTGGGGCTACCGCTCGGCGGGATGGGCCGAGCGACCGGCGGTCGCGGCGCTGGACGCGGTCACGGGGCCGGTGCCGGTGGCGCTGATCAGCGGCGACGGCCACAACGGCTGGCTGAACTCCGCCGCGCTGCGGTTGTTCGGACTGCCGCCGCGCGACGGCGCGCTGGACGAGGAGGAGTGGTTCGGCCTCTACGCCCGCATCGAGGAGCACACCGGCGGTGAGAGCACCGAGCAGGCAGTGACCGAGGCCGTGGACGCGGCACTGCGGCGCGGCGTGGTCGGCCTGGTGGACCTGGAGTTCGCCCGGCCCTGGGAGCAGTGGCAGCACCGGCACTCCCGCGGGGTCGGACCGATCCGGGTGCGCGCCGGCGTCTACCCGGACGGGGTGGACGACGTCATCGCGGAGGGGCTGCGCACCGGCGACCCGCTGGAGGGGACCGGCGGGCTGGCCACGATGGGCCCGCTCAAGGTGATCTGCGACGGTTCGCTCAACACCCGTACCGCCTGGTGCTGCGAGCCCTACGCCGACGGTGACGGGCTCGCCCTTCCTGCGGGCGCGCCCAACCTGGACCCCGGCGAGCTGGCCGACGTCGTCGGCCGGGCGCACCGGCACGGGCTGCAGTCGGCGCTGCACGCCATCGGGGACCGGGCGCTGGCGGCGGTGCTGGACGCGTTCGAGACCACGGGCGCGCGCGGCTCGGTCGAGCACGCCCAGCTGCTGCGGTGGGAGGACCTGCCCCGGTGGCGCCGGCTCCCGGTCCGCGCGAGCGTGCAGCCGGCCCACCTGCTGGATGACCGGGTGGTGACCGAGCAGTGCTGGCCAGACCGCGCCGAGCGCAGCTTCGTGCTGCGCGGGCTGCTCGAGCACGGCATCGAGGTGGCGCTCGGCTCCGACGCGCCCGTCGCGCCGCTGGACCCCTGGCTGGCGATCGCCGCCGCCGTCCACCGTGGCGAGCCCGGCGACCCGGCCTGGTACCCGGAGCAGGCGCTCACCCCACGAGAGGCGCTGCGGGCCTCGGTCGACGGTCACCGCGTCACGGTGGGGGCACCGGGTGACCTGGTCCTGCTCGACGACGACCCCCTCGTCCCCGGCGCGGCCGACACCGGGGAGCAGGCGCGCCGGCTGCGGTCGGTGCGGACGGCCGTGACGGTGGTGGCCGGCCGGGTGGCCGCGGGCGACCTCGGCGCGGTGGCCGGGGACTAGAGTGGAGGTGAGAGCCCTGCCCGCACCGGGGCCGAGTCACGTCGGCCGCCGGACCACCGCCGTCGTTGGAGGAGACCATGAGCCAGCCCGTCGTGGACCGTGTCGAGCGGAGTGGCCGCAACGGCACCAGCACGGTGATCGTCGCCGGTGCCCGGACCCCGATGGGGCGCTTCTCCGGGTCGCTGAAGGACTTCAGCGGCACCGACCTGGGCGGCATCGCCATCCGGGGCGCCCTGGAGCGCGCCGGCGTGCGCGGCGAGCAGGTCGACTACGTGATCATGGGCCAGGTGCTGCAGGCCGGTGCCGGGCAGATCCCCGCACGGCAGGCGGCCGTCAAGGGCGGCATCCCCATGGACGTCCCGGCGCTGACCATCAACAAGGTGTGCCTGTCCGGCATGGACGCGATCGCGCTGGCCGACCAGCTGATCCGGGCCGGCGAGTTCGACGTGGTCGTCGCCGGGGGCCAGGAGTCGATGACGCAGGCCCCGCACCTGCTGGAGCGCAGCCGCGCCGGCTTCAAGTACGGCGACGTGACGCTGCGGGACCACCTGGCCTACGACGGGCTGTGGGACGTCTTCACCGACCAGGCCATGGGTGGGCTGACCGAGGACGCGAACCGGGCCGACGCCTCCGCCACGTTCACCCGCGAGGAGCAGGACGCCTTCGCCGCCCGCAGCCACCAGCTGGCCGCCAGGGCATGGCAGGAGGGCAAGTTCGCCGACGAGGTCGTCCCGGTGGAGATCCCGCAGCGCAAGGGTGACCCGGTCGTCTTCGGCACCGACGAGGGGGTGCGCGGCGACACGACCGTCGAGAAGCTGGCCGGGCTGCGGCCGGCGTTCCGCCCCGACGGCACCATCACCGCCGGGTCCGCCTCCCAGATCTCCGACGGCGCCTGCGCGGTCGTGGTGATGAGCCGGGCCAGGGCCGAGGAGCTGGGGCTGAGCTGGATCGCCGAGATCGGCGCCCACGGTGTCGTGGCCGGTCCGGACTCCACGTTGCAGAGCCAGCCGGCGCAGGCGATCACCGCGGCCTGCAAGCGGGAGGGCATGGAGCCCACCGACCTGGACCTGATCGAGATCAACGAGGCGTTCGCCGCCGTCGGGCTGGCCACCATCAAGGAGCTGGGCCTGGACCCGGAGCGCATCAACGTCGACGGCGGGGCCATCGCGATGGGTCACCCGATCGGCATGTCGGGTGCCCGGATCACCCTCCACCTGGCGCTGGAGCTGCGGCGCCGGGGCGGGGGCGTGGGTGCTGCCGGGCTGTGCGGCGGTGGTGGACAGGGCGACGCGCTGGTGCTGCGGGTCCCCGCTCCGGGCGAGGCCGGAGCCTGAGCCGCCGTTGACGCCGGCAGCCACCTCGATGCGCTCCCGCCGTGAGGTCGACGTCGCCTCGCTGGTCGGCCAGGCCCGGGAGGGCAGCCCGCGCGCCGTGGCGCGACTGGTCAGCCTGGTCGAGAACGCCCACCCGGCGCTGCGGGAGGTCATGGCGGCGCTGGCGCCGCACACCGGGCACGCCCATGTCATCGGGCTGACCGGCAGCCCTGGCGTCGGCAAGTCCACCACCAGCTCGATGCTGGTGCGCGCGCTGCGGGCACGTGACCTGCGGGTGGGAGTGCTGGCGGTCGACCCTTCCTCGCCGTTCTCCGGGGGCGCCCTGCTGGGTGACCGGATCCGGATGGCCGACCACGCCCTCGACCCCGAGGTCTACATCCGCTCGATGGCCAGCCGAGGCCACCTGGGGGGGCTGGCCTGGGCCACCCCGCAGGCGCTGCGCGTGCTCGACGGCGCCGGGTGCGACGTGGTGCTGGTCGAGACCGTCGGGGTGGGGCAGAGCGAGGTCGAGATCGCCGGCCTGGCCGACACCACGGTGGTGCTGCTCGCGCCCGGGATGGGCGACGGTGTCCAGGCCGCCAAGGCCGGCATCCTCGAGGTCGGTGACGTCTTCGTCGTCAACAAGGCCGACCGGGACGGCGCCGACGCCACGGCCCGGGAGATCCGGCACATGATCAGCCTGGGCGACCGCAGCGAGCCGGGGCTGTGGCGCCCGCCGGTGGTCAAGACCGTCGCCGAGCGGCACGAGGGTGTCGAGGAGGTCATGGCGGCCCTGGACAAGCACCGTGGCTGGATGGAGGAGCGCGGCGAGCTGCGCCGGCGCCGGGTGCGCCGGGCCGCGGAGGAGGTCCGGGCCATCGCCCTGGAGCGGCTACGGGCCCGGATGGGCGACCTCGGCGAGGGTGGCCGGCTGGAGCAGCTGGCCACCGCGGTGGCGGACGGCCAGCGGGACGCCTACGCCGCGGCTGACGAGCTGGTGGCTGCGCTGGCGTGACGGGCCGGCGCCGGTTCTCGGTACGCTCGGCCCCATGCTGTTCGCATTCTCCGTCGCCCCCGGCACGGCCGGGCCGGACGGCTCTGTCAGTGCCGCGGTCGCCGACGCGGTCCGGGTGGTGCGGGACTCCGGCCTGCCCTACGAGACCACCTCGATGTTCACCACGATCGAAGGGGACTGGGAGGAGGTGATGCCGGTCATCAAGGCCGCCTGCGACGCGGTCGCCGAGCACAGCCCCCGGGTCTCCCTGGTGGTCAAGGCGGATCTGCGTCCGGGGCACACCGGGCAGCTGCGGGCCAAGGTCGAGCGGGTCGAGGAGCGGCTGCGTGGCGACGGCAGCTGAGTCGACGGGCGCGGGCCCGATGCCCCCGGACGCGGACGGCTACCTGCTGCGTCCACCCCGGCCGCGAGACGCCGAGGAGCTCGGGCGGCTGGACTGCGAGGTGTGGCGGGCCACCTACCGGCGCCAGCTGGACCCGGATGTGTGGTCGCGGCTGGTCCCCGAGCCCTTCGCCGAGCGGTGGCGGGAGCGGCTGGCCGCACCCCCCGCGCCTGGAGTTCGCACGCTGGTGGCGGTGGCCGGGCTGCGGCTGGCCGGGTTCGGCGTGGCGGGCACGCCGCGGGACGAGGTCCCGCCGGCCGGGTGCGAGCTGCACGCGCTGAACCTGCTGCCGGTCCACCACGGCACCGGGGTGGCCGACCAGCTGATCACGTCCCTGCTCGGCCCTGCGGCGGCCTACCTGTGGGTGGCCGCCGGCAGCGACCGGGCCGTGGGGTTCTGCTGGCGGCACGGGTTCCGTCCTGACGGCACCGAGCAGCTGGCCGAGAGCGGGATGCGCGAGGTGCGGATGGTGCGCGAGCCGCAGCTCAGCCCAGCACCCCGACAGTGACCAGCAGGAACAGCAGCGTGAACCCGACCAGGTAGGCCAGCCCGGCCCAGGACAGCCAGCGCATCGTGGGGGACAGGCCGTGCTCGGACCGCACCAGGGTGTAGTTCAGCCAGGCGAACACCGGGGCGGTCACGAACGCGCTCACCATCGCGAACCAAAGCATGTCGGCCAGCTCGTCGGCCATCCCGACGATGATCACCAGGCCGACCGCGGCGATCCCGGTGATCCAGCCGGTGAGCGCGCGCTGCCCGAGCCGTTCCTGGTGGCGGAGCAGCCGCACCGACTCCGCGCACGCGCGGGCGTAGCCGTCCACGACGGTGATGGTGGTGCCGAACATGCACGCGAAGGCGACGACCGCCACGATCGGCACGGCCCAGCCGCCGATCGCCGACCCGTACATCTGCAGCAGCTGCGGGATGTAGGCACCGCCCTGCTGGGCGACCTCGACGCCGGTGCCGAACTGCACGAGCGCGCCCAGCGCGAGGAAGAACACCGCGAGCACGGCGGAGGTCACGTAGCCGACGTTGAAGTCCAGCAGCACGTCCTTCGCCGCGCTGGGAGTGATCCGCTGCTTGGCCCGGATCCACAGCGAGTTGAGCGCGCTCAGCTCGATCGGCGCCGGCATCCAGCCCATGAGCGCGACGAGGAACGGCAGCGTCACCAGCGTCCACGGCGACGGGCCCGCGAAACCGCTCGGGGCGGCCGGCCCCCGCGCGGCCGCCATGAGGGTGGCGACCACGGTGCCGACCGCCAGCGCCACCACGATCACCT
Organism: Ornithinicoccus halotolerans; assembly: GCF_009602535.1. Classification (GTDB taxonomy): domain Bacteria; phylum Actinomycetota; class Actinomycetes; order Actinomycetales; family Dermatophilaceae; genus Ornithinicoccus; species Ornithinicoccus halotolerans. Next base: position 6,185 of record NZ_WIQI01000070.1, read on the forward strand.
TGGTGACCCGGTCCAGCATCCGGTAGCGGCCGGCGACCAGCAGCGCCCACGAGGCCACCATGAGCAGCACCGCCAGGATCGGCACGCCGAGGCCCCAGCCGTCCGGCAGCGCGAACGAGAGGATCACCGCGCCGAGGAGGCCCACGCCGGCGGTCGAGACCACCGAGGCGACCAGGCACAGCACGAAGAACACCCACAGGTAGCCGCGGCCCCGGCGCGCGTAGCCCTCCACCAGGCTGCGACCGCTCTCCATCGTGTACTGCGGGCCGAACCGGAAGAACGGGTACTTCAGCAGGTTCGCCAGCACCAGCACGACCACCAGCTGCCAGCCGAACTGGGCACCGGCCTGCGTGGAGGAGACCAGGTGGGAGCCGCCGATGGCGGCCGAGGCCAGGAGGATGCCAGGTCCCAGCGCGGCGAGGCGGTCCCGCCAGGGGCGCTCGCCACGGGACGTCGGGGCGGCGGTGCTCTGCGACATCGGCCGGAGGCTAGCAGGCCCGCCGGTGGCCGGTCTGCTAGACGTGGCCTGTGGGCCACTTCACCGACGCCCTGACCGGCGGGCCGCTGCGGCTGGAGCTGCGCAGCGTGGACGGGCGCGACTTCGCCGTGCTGCGGCCGATCGCCTACCACGCCGACGACTACGACGAGCCTTTCGTCGTGCCCGCCGACGTCGACCGGTTCCGCACCGACCTGGCATCGGTGCCGTGGTTCCTGACCTGGCTGGTGCCGGTCAGTGGCGACTTCCTGCCCGCCGCGGTGCTCCACGACGGGCTGGTGCGCCCCGGTTCCTACACCGGTCCGGCGGTCGACCGGGTGGAGGCGGACCGGCTGTTCCGGGTCGCCATGATCGGGCTGGGCACCGGCCGGGTCCGCGCCTGGCTGATGTGGGCGGCAGTCTCGGTCACCACCATGTGGCAGAGCACCGAGCGGGGTCGACGGGCGGCCCTGGTAGGCCTGCTGAGCGTCGTGGTCCTGCTCGGGACGCTCGCGACGCTGGACCTGCTCGACCTGTGGGACGTGCTGCCGTGGATGGGCCGCCGCCCGTGGCCGGCCGAGCTGGCCGGCGGGGCGGTCGCCGCGGTGGTGGTGCCCACCGCCCTTGCCGTGACCTGGGGGCGGCTGTGGCCAGCGGGCGTGATCGCCGGGGTCGCGCTGGCCTTCCTGCTGCACGTGACCGTCGCGATCGCCGTGCTGTACGCGGGCTACCGGATGCTGGAGCGGCTGCTGAGCGGACCGATGGACGACCGCGGGGTACGGGTGAGGGACCGCCACGGGGGGCTGCGGCGGCTACCCTGGCGGCATGACCAACAACGCCGTTGATCGCCCTGCCGAAGCTGGCCCGTCCGGTCGCGAGATGTGGCAGCGCCGCTACGAGCAGGCGCTGGCCCAGGGACGGGTGAGGGACGCCGACTTCAGCACGCTGTCGGGCACCGAGGTCGACCCGGTCTACGGACCCAGTCCGGAGGTCGAGGCCGTCGACGACCGGATGCCGCGCATCGGCTGGCCCGGCCAGTACCCCTTCACCCGGGGGCTGTACTCCACCGGGTACCGGGGACGGGCCTGGACGATCCGCCAGTTCGCCGGGTTCGGCAACGCCCGGCAGACCAACGAGCGCTACCAGATGATCCTGGCCCGCGGGGGCGGCGGGCTGTCGGTCGCCTTCGACATGCCCACCCTCATGGGCCGGGACTCGGACGAGCCGGAGAGCCTCGGCGAGGTCGGGCACTGCGGGGTGGCGGTCGACTCCGCGGCCGACATGGAGCTGCTGTTCCACGACATCCCGCTGGGCGACGTCACCACCTCCATGACGATCAGCGGCCCGGCGGTCCCGGTGTTCTGCATGTACCTGGTCGCCGCCGAGCGGCAGGGCGTGGACCCCACCTCCCTCAACGGCACCCTTCAGACCGACATCTTCAAGGAGTACATCGCCCAGAAGGAGTGGCTGTTCCCCCCCGAGCCCCACCTGCGGCTGATCGGGGACCTGATGGAGTACACCTCCTCGACCATCCCTGACTACAAGCCGCTGTCGGTGTCGGGCTACCACATCCGCGAGGCCGGGTCCACGGCCGCGCAGGAGCTGGCGTTCACCCTCGCCGACGGCTTCGGCTACGTCGAGCTCGGCCTGTCCCGAGGCCTGGACGTCAACCGGTTCGCCCCCGGCCTGTCGTTCTTCTTCGACTCCCACCTCGACTTCTTCGAGGAGATCGCCAAGTTCCGGGCCGCGCGCCGGATCTGGGCGCGCTGGATGCGGGACGTCTACGGGGCCACCGACGAGCGCGCGATGTGGCTGCGGTTCCACACCCAGACCGCCGGCGTCTCTCTCACCGCCCAGCAGCCGCTCAACAACGTGGTGCGCACCGCCGTCGAGGCCCTCGCCGCGGTGCTCGGCGGCACCAACAGCCTGCACACCAACGCCCTGGACGAGACGCTGGCGCTCCCGAGCGAGCAGTCCGCCGAGGTGGCGCTGCGCACCCAGCAGGTGCTCCGGGAGGAGACCGGCGTGGCCAACGTCGCTGACCCGCTGGGGGGATCCTGGTACGTCGAGGCCCTCACTGACCGGCTCGAGGAGGAGGCCGAGCGCATCTTCGACACCATCCGGGCGATGGGTGAGCGCGGCCGCACTCCCGACGCGGCCGGTGAGGTGCACCACGAGATCGGCCCGATGACCTCCGGCATCCTGCGCGGGATCGAGGACGGCTGGTTCCAGGGCGAGATCGCCGAGGCGGCCTTCCAGTACCAGACCGCGCTGGAGAAGGGCGAGAAGAAGATCGTCGGCGTCAACTGCCACACCGAGTCGGTCAGCCACGAGCTGGAGATCCTGCGGGTCAGCCACGAGGTGGAGCGCGACCAGGTGCGCGAGCTCGGCCAGCGCCGCCAGCAACGAGACGCCGAGGCCGCGCAGCGGGCGCTGGCGCGCATGGTCGAGGTGGCGCGCACCGAGGAGAACCTCATCCCGGCGATGCTGGACGCGGTGCGGGCCGAGGCCACGCTCGGGGAGATCTGCGGGGCGCTCAAGGCGGAGTGGGGCGACTACAAGGAGCCGGCCCGGTTCTGACGCCAGCGGGCCCCCCGGCGGGTAGCAGCGGGGTCGCCGATTTCTCGGTGACCTTGCCATGTGTTTACCATTTCGTTATGCGCGTCCCCCGTCCTGCCCTGGCGCTTGCCCTCGCCTCCGCCCTCGTCCTCTCCGCCTGCTCCGGTGACTCGGAGGGCGCCGACTCCGAGCCGGCCGGTGCCGACGCCGCTACCTCGACCGCCGGCGTCGGCGCGGAGAGCACCGAGGACGGCAGCACCGAAGGGGCCGGTGGGGCCGAGGACGCCGCGGAGACGACCGCTCCCGGCCAGGAGCAGGCCGCCACGGCGGCCGGGGAGTCGCAGCCGTCCGGTGTGGTGTCCGTCGAAGAGTCCGAGCAGATCGCCTCGGACGTGCTGACCATGGCTGTGCGCTCCACGAAGCGCAACGGTGACAAGGCGCTGGGGGACATCAAGCGCGCCTACTCGGGACCGGACCGCCGGGCCCACGAGGTCGCCGAGGACCTGGAGGACGTCACCGGTCGGCCGCCGAAGGTGGAGCGTCATCTGGGGCGCAACCCGTTGCAGCCGACCGTCCTGGCCGTCAGCCAGGACGACGAGAAGTACCCGCAGTACATCCTCGCTCAGGCCGTGCCCGAATGGGCCGGCTCGGACGTGCCGGAGCTATACCTGCTGGTCCGGCCCAAGGAGGGTGCGGACTTCAAGATCCGGTGGTCGGCGCCGATGCTGCCGGGCACCGAGGTCGGCCTCTTCGAGCGCCGCAGCACCGGCTCCCCCGTCCTGCGCAACCGCTCACAGGCGAAGGAGGCCCTCGCTCAGCGGCCCACATCCGTGCTCAACGAGCTGGCCGACTACGTCGGCCACCCGCCGAGCGAGGGAAAGGTGTCGATCCGGACCAACGGCTACGCCCCCGAGGTGCGGCGCAACGCCCGCGAGCAGGCCTCCGACATCTCGGCCTCGGCCGACTTCATGCAGACCGACGAGCTGCTCCCGGACGCGCTGCACACCCTGCAGCTGGCTGACGGCTCGGCGATGAGCTTCGCCGTGATGGAGCGCACCGCGCACTTCCACGTGCGGGACGGGCACACCCTCGTCCCGCCGGACACCTTCGCGCACCTGGCCGGTGACGACGCCCTCGGCGCCGAGGCCACCATGACGGCGCTGGTGTTCGTGGCGGTGCGGGTGCCGGCGGCCGACGAGGACCGCCCCCCCGCGGTCATCGCGGCCCGCGAGCAGGTCGTCGCCGCCTCCGGGTCCTGACCGGGCGGCGCCGCGGGGACGGCCCGAGCGACACCGTCGTGACCGATGCGGGAGAATGACGCCATGACGCAGCAACCGTTCAGTGCCGCAGCCCTGCGGGGCGCCGTCGACCTGTCCTCCCTCGGGAAGGGTGGCCCCTCCGGTGGGCCGCAGGGAGCCTCCGGCGCGGGAGCCGCCGGTGGGCAGGAGCCGCCGACGAGCGGGCTGCTCGTGCACGCCACCGACCAGAACTTCACCTCGGTGCTCAACGGCACCGCCACGGTGCCGGCCGTGCTGGTGCTGTGGGCCGACCAGATGCCGGAGTCGCGCGGCTACGTCGACACCCTGGTCTCGCTGGCCCGCTCCTACGAGGGCCGGTTCCGGGTCGTCGCGGTCGACCTGGCGGCCAGCCCCGGCATCACCCAGGCGCTCACGCCGGTCCTGCAGCAGACGTTCGGACAGATCAGCGCGCTGCCGGTCGTGATGGGCCTGCTCTCGGGGCAGCCGATGCCGTTCTTCCTCGGTGCCCAGCCCGAGGAGCAGGTGCGTCAGCTGCTGGACAAGTTCCTCGAGGCAGCCGTCGCCAACGGCGTCACCGGCCGCGCCGACCTGCACGTGCAGGGGGAGGAGCCCGGGGCCCCCGAGCAGGAGGAGCCGGAGGTGCCGCCGCTGCACCAGCGGGCCTATGACGCCATCGACGCCGGCGACCTCGACGGGGCCGCAGCGGCCTTCGACCAGGCGCTGGCCGAGAACCCGGCCGACGAGGAGGCCCGGCTCGGGCGGGCACAGGTGGAGCTGCTGCGCCGCACCCAGGCGCTGGACCCGCAGGCGGTCCGGGAGGCCGCGGCCGAGCGCCCCGACGACGTGGACGCCCAGACGCGGGCCGCGGATCTCGACCTGGTCGGCGGGCACGTCGAGGACGCCTTCACCCGCCTGCTGGACCTGGTGCGGCGGACCGCGGGCGAGGACCGGGACCGGGTGCGCCAGCACCTGCTCGGGCTGTTCGACGTGATCGGCCAGCACGACGAGCGCGTGGTGCGGGCCCGCCGCGCGCTGATGAGCGCGCTGTTCTGATCGCGTCCGTCCGACGCGCGGGGGGCCGCTACCCGGCCAGCACCCCGTCGACGAGGCGCTGCGCCTCCTCCTGGACCGTCGTCAGGTGGTCGGGGCCCTTGAAGGACTCGGCGTAAATCTTGTAGACGTCCTCGGTGCCCGAGGGGCGCGCCGCGAACCACGCGTGCTCGGTGGTCACCTTCAGCCCGCCGATCGCCGCGCCGTTGCCCGGTGCCTCGGTCAGCACGCCGGTCACCGGGTCCCCGGCGAGCTCGGTGGCGGTGACGGCCGAGGCGTCCAGCGCCTTGAGCCTGGCCTTGGCCTCCCGGCCGGCGGGGGCGTCCACCCGGGCGTAGGCCGGGTCGCCGTGCCGGAGCGTCAGCTCGGCGTAGCGCTGGGACGGGGAGGTGCCGGTCACCGCGAGGATCTCCGCGGCCAGCAGCGCCAGCAGGATGCCGTCCTTGTCGGTGGTCCAGACCGACCCGTCCCGTCGCAGGAACGAGGCCCCGGCCGACTCCTCGCCGCCGAAGGCGATGGAGCCCTCCAGCAGTCCCGGCACGAACCACTTGAAGCCGACCGGGACCTCCAGCAGCCGCCGGTCGTGGTCAGCTGCGACCCGGTCGATCATCGACGACGAGACCAGCGTCTTGCCGACGGCGGCCTGCGCGGGCCAGTCCGGCCGGGCCCCGCCGTAGAGGTAGTCGATCGCCACCGCCAGGTAGTGGTTGGGGTTCATCAGTCCCGCGTCCGGGGTGACGATGCCGTGCCGGTCGGCGTCGGCGTCGTTGCCGGTGGCCACCTGGAAGTCCGCGCGGGCACCGATGAGGGAGGCCATCGCCGCGGGGGAGGAGCAGTCCATCCGGATCTTGCCGTCGTGGTCCAGCGTCATGAACCGCCAGGTGGGGTCCACCAGCGGGTTCACCACGGTCAGGTCCAGCCGGTGCTGCTCGGCGACCGCCTCCCAGTAGGCGACGCTGGCCCCACCCAGCGGGTCGGCGCCGATCCGCACCCCGGCCTCCCGGACGGCGTCCAGGTTGAGCACCGACGGCAGGTCGGCGACGTACTCGCCGGTGAAGTCGTAGCGGCCCGCGACCTCGCGCGCCCGGGAGAACGGCACTCGGCGCACCCGCTGCGTCCCCTCCCGCAGCAGCGCGTTGGCGCGGTCGGCGATCCAGCCGGTGGCCTCGGTCCCGGCCGGCCCCCCGTCCGGGGGGTTGTACTTGAACCCGCCGTCGCGCGGTGGGTTGTGCGAGGGAGTGACCACGATCCCGTCGGCCTGGCCCGGCGCTGCCGCCGCCGGACCCCGTCCGGCGTTGGCGCGCAGGATGGCGTGGGAGACCGCCGGGGTGGGCGTCCACCCGTCCCGGTCGTCGACCAGCACCGCCACCTCGTTGGCTGCCAGCACCTCCAGCGCGGTGACCCACGCCGGCTCGCTCAGCGCGTGGGTGTCCCGTCCGAGGAACAGCGGCCCGCCGATGCCCTGCGCCCGCCGGTAGTCGCAGATCGCCTGCGTGGTCGCCACGATGTGGTCCTCGTTGAACGCGGCGTCCAGCGCGCTGCCGCGGTGACCTGAGGTGCCGAAGGAGACCTGCTGGTCCACCGCATCGGGGTCGGGCCGCACCGTGTAGTAGGCGGTCACCAGGTGGGGGACGTCGACCAGGTCCTCGGGCCCGGCCGGTTGCCCGGCTCGTGCGTGGGCTGCCATCACTCCCGCTCCTTCTGCGCGCTCTCCTGCTGCGCGCTCTCCTGCTGGGCGCTCTCCTGCTGCGCGCTCCGGGTGGTCACGGGCGGCTCCGGTGCCAGCCACAGCACGCCCAGCGGCGGCAGCGTCAGCTCTACCGAGTACCGCTGCCCCTGGTGGGGCAGCTCCTCGGCGGTGACGACGCCCATGTTGCCGACGCCGGAGCCGCCGTAGTCGCCGGCGTCGGTGTTGAGCACCTCCCGCCAGGACCCGGGCCGGGGCACCCCCACCCGGACCCGTTCGTGCGGGGTCCCGGCGAAGTTGGCCACCGCGACGAGCATCGGCCGCTGCCCGTCGGGATCGGGCCGGCCGTAGCGGACGAAGGCGTAGCTGTTGCGCCCGGCGTCGTCGGCCTCCAGCCACTGGAAGCCCGCGGGGTCGTGGTCGACCTCCCACAGCGCCGGGCTCTCCCGGTAGCGGTGGTTGAGGTCCCGCACCAGCTGCTGCATCCCGGCGTGCACCGGCTGGTCCAGCAGCCACCAGTCCAGGCTGCGGCCGTCGGCCCACTCCGACTCCTGGGCGAACTCCTGGCCCATGAACAGCAGCTGCTTGCCGGGGTGGGCCCACATGAACGCCAGGTAGGCGCGCAGGTTCGCCAGCTGCTGCCACCGGTCGCCGGGCATCTTGCGCAGCATCGAGCCCTTGCCGTGGACGACCTCGTCGTGGCTGATCGGCAGCACGAACTGCTCGCTGAAGGCGTACATCAGCGAGAACGTCAGCTGGTGGTGGTGGTACTGGCGGTACACCGGCTCATACGCGACGTAGTCCAGCGAGTCGTGCATCCAGCCCATGTTCCACTTCAGCCCGAAGCCGAGGCCGCCGGTGTCGGTCGGCCGGGTCACGCCGGGCCAGGAGGTGGACTCCTCGGCCACGGTGACGATCCCCGGGGTGCGCCGGTAGGCGGTGGCGTTGATCTCCTGCAGCAGCGCCACCGCCTCCAGGTTCTCCCGGCCCCCGTACTGGTTGGGCACCCACTGGCCGTCACTGCGGGCGTAGTCCAGGTAGAGCATCGAGGCCACCCCGTCGACCCGCAGCCCGTCGACGTGGAACTCCTCCAGCCAGTACAGGGCGTTGGCGACCAGGAAGTTGCGCACCTCCCGGCGGGCGAAGTCGAAGATGTAGGAGCCCCACTCCGGATGCCAGCCGCGACGGGGGTCGGGGTGCTCGTACAGCGGCGTGCCGTCGAACCGGGCCAGCGCCCACGGGTCGGTCGCGAAGTGGCCCGGCACCCAGTCCAGGATCACCCCGATCCCTGCCTGGTGGAGCCGGTCGATGAGCAGCCGCAGCCCGTCGGGGTCCCCGAACCGGGCATCGGCCGCGTAGTAGCCGGTCACGTGGTAGCCCCACGACGGCCCGTAGGGGTGCTGCATCACCGGCATCAGCTCCACGTGCGTGAAGCCCATGCGCTGCACGTAGGACACCAGCTGGTCGGCCAGCTCGGCGTAGGACAGACCCTGCCGCCAGGACCCCAGGTGCACCTCGTAGGCGCTCATCGGCCCCTGGTGCGGGTCGGTCGCCCTGCGGGCCTCCAGCCACGCGGCGTCGCCCCACTGGTAGCGGCTCTCCCACACCACCGAGGCCGTCGCCGGCGGCCGCTCGGTCGCCTTGGCCATCGGGTCGGCCTTGAGCCGGCGCTGCCCGTCCGGGCCGGTGACGTCGAACTTGTACCGGGTGCCCGACTCGACACCGGGCACGAACAGCTCCCACACCCCCCCGGTGCCGAGCGAGCGCATCGGGTGGGAGGTGTTGTCCCACTGGTTGAAGTCGCCGACCACGTGCACGCCGCGGGCGTTCGGGGCCCACACCGCGAACGAGGTGCCCCGGACCGTCCCCAGCGGCCCGTCGTACTCGCGCACGTTGGCACCGAGGACGGTCCAGAGCTGCTCGTGGCGGCCCTCGGCGATGAGGTGGCGGTCCAGCTCGCCCACCGTCGGCAGGAACCGGTACGGGTCGTCCTGCCGGTGCACGACCCCCTGCTCCCACTCCACCTCCACCCGGTAGTCCGGGATCTCGGCTTCTGGCAGCACCGCCAGCCATACCCCGTGGGCCTCGTGCGCCATCGGGGCCCGGCGCTCGCCGGGCAGCACCAGGGTGACCGAGCGAGCCAGGTGCCGGAGCACCCGCACCGTGACGCCGCCGCCGTACGGGTGCGCGCCCAGCACCGAGTGCGGGTCGGGGTGCCGGCCGTGCAGCAGCCGCTCGATGTCGTCGGCGGCCAGCGGGCGGGCCGGCGGCGAGTCGCC
>NZ_WIQI01000071.1 GCF_009602535.1 Ornithinicoccus halotolerans
CCACCGAGCAGGCGGCTCGGCTGCTGGCCGAGGCGGGTGGCGCGGACCCGCTGGCCGAGCAGGTGCTGGTCGTCGACGCCCGGGCCCCGCTGGCGCTGGAGCGGGCGGTCCGCGCGGCCGGCGGGCCGGCCGACGTCACCGTCGTGTGCGTCGACGTGCCCGGGTGCGAGCAGCCGGCGGTGCTCGCCACCGCCCAGGGGGGCACGATCGTGTTCTTCTCCATGGCCACCTCGTTCGCCGCCGCGGCGCTCGGCGCCGAGGGAGTCGCCGCCGACGTGCGGATGCTCATCGGCAACGGGTACGTGCCGGGGCACGCCGACTACGCACTGGACCTGCTGCGCGCCACCCCGGCGGTCCGTGCCCTCTTCGAGGGCCGGCTCGGGGAGACTGGGTCGGCGTGAGCACCCCTGCGCCCCCGCCCGGCAGCCAACCGTGGTCCGCCGCCCCCCACCCGGGGCTGGACGAGCAGCCTTCGAGCATGCCACCACCGACCCTGCTGCTGCGCGGCGGCCGAGTCCTCAGCCCGGAGCGGCCGGACGCGACCGCTGTGCTGCTGCGCGGCGCCGCGGTCGCCTGGGTGGGTGACGACGCCGGCGCCCGCGCGCACCTCGAGCAGGCCGACGAGGTCCACGAGCTGGACGGTGCGCTGGTCACCCCGGCGTTCTGCGACGCCCACGTGCACCTGACCATGACCGGCCAGGGGCTGGACGGGATCGACCTGTCCGGCACCCGCTCGGTCACCGAGGCGCTCCGGCTCATCGAGGGCGCGGCCCGGCACACCCGCGGCCGGCCCATCTACGCCCACTCCTGGGACGAGACCCGGTGGGTCGAGGGCCGGCCGGTCACGGCGCTCGAGCTGGACCGCGCCAGCTACGGCGGGGTCGTGTACATGCCGCGTATCGACGCCCACTCGGCCAGCGTGTCCTCGGCGATGGCAGCGGTCTCGCGGGTGCACGGCATGGACGGCTGGGACGGCACCGGCGTGGTCACCCGGGACGCGTTCGCCGCCGTCAGCAACGCGTTCACCTCCGGCATGACCGTCCAGGACCGGGACCACTACCTGGACCTGGCGCTGCGCAGCGCCGCCGAGCAGGGCGTCGGCCTGGTCCACGAGACCGGCGCGGACCACCTGACCAGCTACGACGACGTGCGCCACGTGCTGCAGGCAGGCAACCGCCCCGGCCTGCCGGGCACGGTGGCCTACTGGGGCCGGCTGGTGGACACCGAGGAGGAGGCCCGGGAGCTGTGCCGGCACCTGGGCGCGCTCGGGCTGGCCGGTGACCTGTGCGCCGACGGCTCGTTCGGCTCCCGCACCGCGCACCTGGTCGAGCCGTACCTGGACGAGCACGGTGAGCCGGGAGCTGAGCACGGCTACGGCTACCTGACCGTCGAGCAGGTGCGCGACCACGTCGTCGCCTGCACCCGCGCCGGCGTGCAGGCCGGCTGCCACGTCATCGGCGACGCCGCGCTGCAGACCGTGGCGGAAGGTTTCCGGCAGGCCGCCGACGTGGTGGGGGCCGAGGCGGTCCGGGCGGTACGGCACCGGTGGGAGCACGTGGAGCTGCCGGACGCCGAGGTGCTGGCCACGATGGCCGAGCTCGGCATCTGGGCCAGCCTGCAGCCCGCCTTCGACGCCGCCTGGGGCGGTGAGCACGGCATGTACGCCGCCAGGCTGGGGCCGCGCCGTGCGCTGGCCGTGCTGCCGATGCGGACCATGCTCGACGCGGGTGTCCCGATCGCGTTCGGCTCCGACAGCCCGGTGACGCCGCTGGACGGGTGGGGCAGCGTGCGGGCCGCGGTGACCCACCACAACGAGGCCGAGCGGTTGACCACGGCCGAGGCGTTCGCGGCGCACACCCGCGGCGGGTACGCCCTGGCCGGCCGGCCCGGGGGTGAGCTGGTGGTGGGCGCGCCGGCCAGCTGTGTCGTGTGGGACGTCCCCGACGAGCTGCTGCTGACAGCCGACGGGCTGCCGGACCTTGCCACCGTGGGGGACCCGGACGGCCCGCTGCCGGTCGCCCGACGCACCGTGGTCGACGGCCACGTCGCCTATGCCCGAGAAGGAGCCTGAGTGAGCACCAGCACCACCACCCCCCGCCCGGGGCCGCCGCCGCTGGATCTGGACCCCACCGTCGTCGACCGGGCCCGCCGGCTGGCCGCGCGGCTCGGTGACCCGGTGGTGACGATGGCGCGGGAGCACACCACGGTCTCGGTCGAGCGGGCCACGCTGCGGCTGGCGGGGCTGACCGGGGCCGACCACGAGGGCGTGCCGTGGGTCAACCACCTGGTCGACGCCGTGGTGGACCAGGTCGGGCTGCAGCACGGCGTGGCACTGCCGGTGTGGGACGCGCTGGACCGGGAGGAGGCACCGGACCTGGCCGGCCTGGCGCGCCGGGCCGCCTCGGGCGCGGTGAGCTTCCGGCTGCCGGAGCGCGGCCAGCGCAGCCGGGCGCGCCGGGCCGCTACCTCGGCGGTGCGGACCGGGATGCGGCGGCTGGACCGGCAGCGGGCCGCGCGGGACCGGCTGGTCACCCGGCTGGGTGACCCACCCCGGCGGCCCTGGATCTACCTCATCGTCGCCACCGGCGACATCTACGAGGACATGGCCCAGGCGAAGGCCGCCGCCCGGGGCGGTGCCGACATCATCGCCGTCATCCGCAGCACCGGGCAGAGCCTGCTGGACTTCGTGCCCGAGGGCGCCACCCGGGAGGGGTTCGCCGGCACCTACGCGACCCAGGAGAACTTCCGGCTGATGCGGGCCGCGCTGGACGAGGTGAGCCGGGAGCTGGGTCGCTACGTGCGGCTGACCAACTACGCCTCCGGGCTGTGCATGCCCGAGATCGCCGCGCTCGCCGGCCTGGAGCGGCTGGACATGATGCTCAACGACTCGATGTACGGCATCCTGTTCCGTGACATCAACCCGGTGCGCACGTTCGTCGACCAGCGGTTCTCCCGGCAGGTCCACGCGCGGGCCGGGATCGTCATCAACACCGGCGAGGACAACTACCTCACCACCGCGGACGCCGTCGACGCCGCGCACACCGTCACCGTCAGCCAGCTGATGAACGAGTACTTCGGCCGGGAGGCCGGGCTGGCGGACTGGCAGCTCGGGCTCGGGCACGCCTTCGAGATCGAGCCCGACCGGCCCGAGTCGTTCCGGATGGAGCTGGCGCACGCGCTGCTGGCGCGGCAGTTGTTCCCCGACGCCCCGCTGAAGTGGATGCCGCCGACGCGGCACATGACCGGCGACATCTTCCGCGGCTACCTGCTGGACGGCTTCTTCAACCTGGCCGGCGCGATGACCGGCCAGTCCATCCTGCTGGTCGGGATGATGACTGAGGCCGTGGTCACCCCGTTCCTGTCCGACCGGGACCTCGCGCTGCAGAACGTCAACTACGTCCTGGGCGCCGCCGGCGGCCTCACCGAGGACTTCCGGCCACCGCCGGACGGGTTCATCCAGACCCGCGCCCGGCAGGTGCTGGCCGAGGCGGTCGGGCTGCTGGAGACGATCACCGCCGAGGAGAGCGGCCGCGGCTGGGCCCCGCTGCTGGAGGCCATCGCCGACGGCACCTTCGGGCACATGCGTCGCCCCGCCGACCAGGGCAAGGGGCTGGACGGGGTGGCCCGCAAGGCCGAGGGCTACGACAACCCGGCCACCACCCTGCTCGAGGAATGGGTGGCCGAGCAGGGGGGTGGCCGATGAGCACGGGTCCGCAGCCGGAGCCGGCCGTGGTCCGCCCCTACGGCGACACCACCGGGGACGGGATGGTGCAGGTCTCCTTCACCCTGCCGCTACCGCATGACAAGCGCGCCGAGGGGGCCGCGCTGCAGCTGGCGCAGAAGATGGGGATGAGCCCGGCGATGCTGGTGCACGCCAAGGCGATGGGACCCGAGCACACCTTCTTCGTCGTCTACGGCAGCGTCACTCACCTGGTGGACCTGTCGGCGGTGCAGGTGGTCGAGCGGGACTTCCCGCTGCTGTCGCCCAAGGAGGTCAACGCCGCCATCAAGAAGCAGCTGCGCCGGCCGCTGGTCGTGGTGGGCGCATGCATCGGGACCGACGCGCACACCGTCGGCATCGACGCGATCCTGAACATCAAGGGCTTCGCGGGGGAGAAGGGGCTGGAGTACTACTCCGAGGTCCAGGTGGTCAACCTCGGGGCGCAGGTGCTGGTGCCCGAGCTGGTCGAGCGGGCCCGGGCCGAGCGGGCCGACGCGGTGCTGGTCAGCCAGGTGGTCACCCAGCGGGACGCCCACATCCACAACACCACCGCGATGTCGGCCGCCTTCCGGGAGGCGTTCCCAGCCGGCCAGGCGCCGCTGCTGGTGGTCGGCGGGCCCCGGTTCGAGGAGGGCGCCGCCGCCGAGCTCGGGGTGGACCGGGTCTTCGGGCGCGGCACGACACCGGCGGAGGTAGCCTCCTACCTCGTCCACGCCCTGGTCGGTGAGGGGAGGGCACGGCCATGACCGCCGAGGTCGGGATGCGGGTCGTGCACGCCCGGTACGTGCCGTACGGCCACGCCCACTACGCCGGCCACCTGGTCGACGGCGCCTACAGCCTGGCGTTGTTCGGCGACGTGGCCACCGAGCTGTGCATCCGCACCGACGGCGACGAGGGGCTGTTCGCCTCCTACAGCGACGTCCAGTTCCGCGCCCCGGTGCGGGCGGGTGACTGCCTGCAGGTGGAGGCCCGGGTGGTCCGGGTCGGTCGTCGGAGCCGCGAGATCGAGTTCGAGGTGCGGGTCACCGCGCGCGGCAACCCGGAGCGGGGCGCGTCGGCGGCCGACGTGCTGGACCCGCCGCTGGTGGCGACCACCGCCCGCGGCACGGTCGTCGTGCCGGGCTGACGGTTGTCGTGCGGGCTGGCCGGCCACGGCGGCGCCGCCCGGCGTGTCGCTGGAGGACACGCCGGATGGAATGTCTCGCCATCGGAAAATCCGCGCCTGGGCGTAACGGCCTGAGCAGCAGGGATGCCCATCCTGCCTGGTCAGGCGGTGTTGACACACCGTGGGAGCGGACTAGGTTGTCTGCAGGTCCGCAGCGCCTCACCGTGTGGGAGGCCGGCGCGTACCGGCACCGTTCCTCGACCGCAGGCCCGTAGCGCCTCGCCAGCACCAGCGGTCGTTGGGCGGACCGGTCCGCGTCGCACGATGCGACACCCTGCGGACAAGCCAGGGCCCGCGCTGCCTAGTAGACAACGGGCCCGCGTCGGCAGCCCGTCGGCGCGGTTCCGGCCCCAACGGAGCGCGGGCTCTGGCTACTACCGCGGCCCGGGTGCCCGGCGTGCGTCCCTGCCGGGCACCCCGGGCCGGCCTCCCGGTCCGCTCGCCTAGGCTGGTGACCGTGCCGGCCCGCCTGCTGCTCTCCCTCGTGGCCGGCCTCATGCTGTGGCTGGCCTTCCCCGCCCACGGGCTGTGGCCGCTGGCCTTCGCCGGCGCCGGTGTGCTCACCCTCGCGCTGGCCGGGTGCGGGCCGGCCCGCGGGGGGCTGCTGGGCCTGGTGGCCGGGCTGGCCTGCTTCGTGCCGCTGCTGTCCTGGAGCGGGATCTACGTCGGTGCCACCCCCTGGCTGGCGCTGGCCACCCTGGAGTCCCTCTACGTCGCGGCGTTCGGAGCCCTGCTGGGCCAGCTGCAGCGGTCTGGCACCGTGCGGCCGGTGGCGGCCGGGCTGGCGTGGGTGGTCACCGAGTTCGCCCGCGCGACGACCCCCTTCGGCGGGTTCCCGTGGGGGCGGCTGGCCTACAGCCAGGCGGACTCCCCGGTGCTGGGCCTGGTCTCCCTCCTCGGCACGCCAGGGGTGGCGTTCGCCGTGGTGCTGGCCGGTGCCCTCGTGGCGCGGGCGCTGCAGTCGCTGCTGGGTGGCGCTGGGAGCGACCGGCGCGCCCGGCTGCTGGCGGTCCCCGCAGTCGGGGTGGCGGCCGCCGTGGTGCTGGCCCCCGCCCTGGTGCCGCGGCCGGTCGACGGCGAACCGTTGCAGGTGATGGGGGTGCAGGGCAACGTGCCGGAGATGACGCTGGAGTTCAACGCCCAGCGCCGGGCGGTGCTGGACAACCACGCCACCGCCACCGAGGCCGCCGCCGAGCAGGTGGCCGCGGGCCAGCGGCCGGCCCCGGACGTGGTGCTGTGGCCAGAGAACTCCTCCGACATCGATCCGTTGACCAATGACGACGCCGCGCGGGTCATCGAGCAGGCCGTCGCGGCCGTGGACGTCCCCCTGGTCGTGGGAGCCGTGCTGGAGGGACCGGGGGAGAACGTGTCCAACACCAGCCTGCTCTACGTGCCCGGCGAGGGCGTGGTGGACGCCTACACCAAGCGGCGGCCGGCGCCGTTCGCCGAGTACATCCCCTACCGGGGCTTCTTCCGGATGTTCAGCGACAAGGTGGACCTGGTCGCCCGCGACTTCGTGGCCGGCCAGGAGGTGGGGGTCCTGCAGGTGCCGTTGGCGGACGGGCCGCTGCCGCTGGGGGTGGCGATCTGCTTCGAGGTGGTCTTCGACGACGTCATGCGCGACAGCGTGCGGGCGGGCGCGGAGGTGATGTTCGTGCCCACCAACAACGCCACGTTCGGGTTCACCGACGAGTCCGTGCAGCAGCTGGCCGCCTCGCGGGTCAAGGCGGTCGAGCTGGGCCGCTCGGTGGCCCACGTGAGCACGGTCGGGGTCAGCGGCCTGATCACGCCCGACGGCCGGGTGCACGAGGGCACCGACCTGTTCAGCCGGGCGGTGATGTCGGCCGAGCTCCCGCGGCGTACCGAGCTCAGCTGGGCGGTGCGGCTCGGGCCGTGGCCGGAGCGGGTCGCGGTGGGGGCCTTGGGCGTGCTGCTGGTGCTGTCAGGACGGTCGCAGCGTGCCGCCCGTGGTCCGGGTGGGACCCCGGTGGCCAGTTAGGCTGGCCCAATGACGGAGACGGACGGGTCGCACACGCTCCAGGTGTGCGTGCTGGTCCCCACCTACAACGAGCGGGAGAGCCTGCCCGGTGTGCTGAGCCGGACCCGGGCCGCCGTCCCCGAGGCCGACATCCTCGTGCTCGACGACGCCTCCCCGGACGGAACCGGGGAGGTGGCCGACGCCTGGGCGGCCGGCGACGAGCGGGTGCGGGTGCTGCACCGTCCCGGCAAGTCCGGGCTCGGGCAGGCCTACCTGGCTGGCTTCGCGTGGGCGGCCGAGCGCGGCTACGACGCCGTGGTGCAGATGGACGCCGACGGGTCCCACCTGCCCGAGCAGCTGCCGCGGCTGCTGGCGGCCGCCGACGGCGCCGACGTGGTGATCGGGTCCCGCTGGGTCCCGGGCGGCGCCATCCACCACTGGCCGGCGCACCGGCGGCTGCTCAGTCGGGGCGGGAACGTCTACACCCGGGTGGCCCTCGGGCTGCCGGTGCGGGACGCGACCGCCGGGTTCCGGGTCTACCGCGTGCCCGCGCTGCTGCGACTGGGGCTGGCCGACGTGGCCTCGCAGGGCTACTGCTTCCAGGTCGACCTCACGCTGCGCGCCATCGAGCAGCGGCTGCGGGTAGTGGAGGTGCCGATCGACTTCGTCGAGCGCGAGCAGGGCCGCTCCAAGATGGGTGGTGAGATCGTCCGGGAGGCACTGCTGCGGGTCTCGCTGTGGGGGTTGCGACGACGCGGGAGCCAGCTGGCCCAGCGGCTTCCCGGTCGCCCGTCGCGTGCGGGGCGTCGGCAGCCGGAGCTGCTGAGCAGCGGGCAGGAACCGGCACCGTGACCACGCCGGGACAGCTGGGCGGGGGAGCGTCCACCGGTCCGCCCTCCGGTGGTCGTGGCCACGGTGGCCGGCCGCGGGCGCGCTGGCGTTGGGTGCTGGCGGCGCTGCTGGTGCTGCCGCTGGTGGAGCTGGCCGTCATCGTGGCGACCGGACGGTGGATCGGTGTGGGATGGACGCTGCTGGCGCTGATCGTGATGACGGTGCTCGGTGCCTGGCTGGTCGGCCGTGAGGGCCGGCGCTCCTGGGGTGCGCTGCGCCGGGCAGTCAACAGCGGTCGGATGCCCGGGCGGGAGCTGGCGGACGCGCTGGTGGTGCTCGTCGGCGGGATCATGCTGCTCACTCCCGGCTTCGTCACCGACCTGGTCGGGCTGTCTCTCCTGCTGCCCTGGACCCGGCCGGCCGGCCGGCGCCTGGTGGAGGGCATGGTCAGCAGCCGCGTGGTGCGAGTCGCCCCCCCGGGGTGGCCGCCCGGGGCCGGGACACCGTTCGGCGGCCCGGGCAGCCACGGGGAGGACATCGTCGAGGGCGAGGTCGTCGACGACGAGCCCCGGGAGGACGGGCGGGGTCGCGGCGCCGGCGGGGTCCCGCCGCGCGGCTGAGCCGCCCCGCCTCGGGTCGGCCGGGCGAGGTCACGGCACGAACCAGCCCCCGCCCGGCGGACCGGACGGGGGCTGTGCGTCGTGCGGGTCAGGCGCTGCGCTGGCGGGGCTTCTCGCCCCGGCGCTCGCGCAGCAGCGCGAGCCGCTCCTCCAGCAGCTCCTCGAGCTCGGGGATGCTGCGCCGCTCCAGCAGCATGTCCCAGTGGGTGCGCTGCGGCTTGGTCGCCTTGATCTCCGGCTCGGGGCCGTCCTCGAGGCGGGCGTGCTCGCCGCAGCGGCACTCCCACAGCGTCGGGATCTCGGCCTCGACGGAGAACGGCAGCTCCGTGACGTGGCCCTGCGGGCAGGTGTAGCGGACGGTCTGGCGCTCACTGAAGGTGACGCCCTCGTCGCTTTCGAACGACAGCCAGTTCAGGTTGGTGCCGCGAAGAGACCTCTCGGCCATGACAAACGCTCCTCGTGCTGCTGCACACGGTTCGACGGTGGGGGTGCTACCAAGGGAGAACGATCTCCCGGGAGTGGGTGTTCCCGGCGCAGCCAGGCCACCAGACCGGGCTCGTCACAGGGATGGTGGCGCCGGCGCTGCACCGGCAATCACTCCACGGTAGCGGCCGCGACGGAGGCGCGCCAATCGAACGCCGCCGTCCGCGGCGCCCGGCGCTAGACGACGCGGGGCTGCTCGTTCCCGGCCTCCCGGATGCCGCGGCGCATGTCCACGCGGGACAGCACCAACCCGCCGAGGGCGAAGAAGATCACCACCGAGACGATGGCCAGCCGGTAGGAGCCGCCCAGCTGGTAGACCAGCCCGAAGGTGAGGGTGCCCAGCCAGCTGGTGCCCCGCTCCATCGCCTGGTAGAGGCTGAAGAACTCCGACTCCCGCCCACGGGGGACCAGCTGGGAGTACATGGATCGGGAGAGCGCCTGCGTGCCCCCCAGCACGATCCCGATCCCGACCGCACACACCAGCCACAGCCCGAACGCCCCGGTCGGCACGAAGAACGCGAAGCCGACCACACCGGTCCACAGCCCGATGCCGGCGAGCACCACCCGCCAGGCCCCGACCCGTGCGGCCAGCCGGCCGAAGAGCAGCGCACCGCCGAAGGCGACGAACTGCACCACCAGGATGGTCACGATCATCTGGCTGGCGGCGAACCCGAGCTCCTCGGTCCCGTAGAGGGAGGCGGAGGCGATCACGGTCTGGATGCCGTCGTTGTAGAACAGGTATGCGACGAGGAAGGTGAGCGTGACGGGGTAGCCGCGAAGCTCCCGGAACGTGGTGCGCAGCTGGACCAGGGTGCCGCCCAGGACGCCCGCCCCGCGCTCGACGGGCGGGGCGGTGGTGCCGCGCAGCCGGCGCAGCCCCCGGACCGGGATGAGCGTGAACACCGCCCACCAGACGCCCGCCGACAGCAGGCTGATCCGCACCGCGGTGGCCTCGTCCAGTCCCAGCGGACCGGCCAGCTGCAACAGCCCCAGGTTGAGGGCGAGCAGCAGCCCACCGCCCAGGTAGCCCAGTGCCCAGCCCCGGGACGAGACCCGGTCCCGCTCGTCGGGGTGGGCCACCCTGACCAGGAGTGCGTCGTAGACGACCGTGGAGGCGCCCAGGCACAGGTTCGCCACCACAATGAGCACCACCCCCAGCTGCCAGTTGGCGCCGGTGAGGAAGAACATGCCCATCGCGGCGGCCGCCCCGACCCACGCGAAGCCGCCGAGCAGCCAGGTCGGGCGCGAGGTCCGGTCCGCCACCGCGCCCACGAACAGCAGCACCAGCGCCGACACGACGGTTGCCAGGGTGATCGTGTACGGCGCCAGCGAGCCCGCGGCGACCGGGATGCCCAGCACCCGCAGCGGGGTGCTGCAGGTCTCGCCCGGCAGCAGGTCCGGGCAGGCAGCGGTGCGGGCGATCGCCGTCAGGTACGGCGCGATGAGGACCGTGCCGGTGGTGGTCACGTAGGCCGAGTTGGCCCAGTCGTACCAGGCCCAGGCACGCTGGTGACCGCCGGTGCGCTCCTGCGACAGGTCGGCCGTGGCCAGGGCCGAAGGGCTCGTCATGCGGTCAGCGTGGCACAGCCTCGGTCAGCCCGGCAGGAAGCGGCGCCAGCCGGTGCGGCTCCGGTTGCGGTCCCGGCCCCGGCTCCCCGGCCGGTTCTGGGGCGGCTGGACGCGGCGTCGGGTCGAGGCCTCCTCGGCGAGCACGGTGGCGTGCGTGCCCTCGGGGGTGGCCGAGGAGACCGACCCGGCGGTGGCCAAGCCCGCCTGGACGTCGATCTGCTCGCTGATGTAGCGCAGCACCACCACCACCGAGGCGGCGAGCGGCACCGCCAGGAAGGCGCCGACGATCCCGAAGAGGGTGGCGCCGCCTGCGACGGACAGCAGCACGATGCCGGCGTGCAGGTGCATCGAGCGGCCCTGCAGGAAGGGCTGCAGGACGTTGCCCTCCAGCTGCTGCACCCCGATCACGATGGCGAGCACGATGAGGGCCGTGGTGAAGCTGTTGGACACCAGCGCCACCAGCACCGCGAGGGCCCCGGCCGTGACGGCTCCCACGATCGGGATGAAGCCGGCGATGAAGGTGATGATGGCCAGCGGGATGGCGAGCGGCACGCCGAGGATGAGCAGCCCGAGGCCGATGAAGAAGGCGTCCACGCCGCTGACCATGGCCTGCGCGCGGATGAACCCGCTGAGGGTGTGCCAGACGCGGGTCAGGATCTCGGTCAGGTGGTCACCGGCACGGTGGCCGGCGACGCGCCGGAGCCAGGGCAGGAACTGCGGGCCGTCCTTGAGGAAGAAGAAGGTCAGCACCAGGACTAGTGCCAGCGTGACCAGCCCCGAGCCGACCGCGGTGACGCCGGTGAACACGCCGGAGGCGATCTCGCTGCTGCGTTGCTGCACCCACTCCGAGCCCTGGTCGATCGCCTGGTTGAGCCGCTCGTTGTCGAGGTTGACCGGCGGCCCGGCCAGCCACTGCCGCACCTGCTCCACGCCCTCGGTGGCCTGGGTGACGATCTCCCGCGACTGCCGCACCACCGAGGGCGCGACGGAGGCGAGCAGCCCGATGAAGACTGCGAACGCGAGCAGGATGGTGCCGATCGCGGCCAGCGCAGGCGGGGCCCGGCGGGCTCGCATCCAGGCGACCGGGGGCCACAGCACGGTGCACACGATGATGGCCATGATCACCGGGAAGACGCCCACCCAGGCCCGGCCCAGCAGCCAGAGGAACACCGCGAGGGCGAGGACGATCAGCAGGAACCGCCCAGACCACCGGGCGGCCACCCGCATCCCCTCGGCGATGACCTGACCGCGGTCCACCGGGGCCGGAGCGGTCCCCTCCGCCGTCCGCCCAGCCTGTGCCTGGTGGTCGCGGATGTGGTCCGCGACCGCCTCGGTGCGCCGCCGTCGACGTGCTGCCACGGTGTGACCTCCTCGCAGGTGTCCGCCCGGGACATCCTTGCACCGGCGCGCGTCAGGCGCCGCCGGGGCACGCGGGACGGCGTGGTGGGTAGCGGCGTGCTCAGTCCACGCTGATCCGGGCGGTGGTGGTGTGGGAGGCGCCCGCAGCGAGCTCGACGGCGTCCGCCAGCACGTTCCCGGTCTCGACGCACAGCAGCTGGGTCCACTCCTCGTCCCCGAGGTCGGCCATCGACTGGGCCTGCTCCGCCCACGGGTTCCACACGATGGTGCTGGCTGCCCCGGTGGAGGTGACGGTCAGCGTGCGCCCCAGGACCGGGTCGTGCACCTGGACCGGCCCGGCAGAGCGGTAGACCCGGTCGGTCTGTCCCGTGAGCACCAGCTCACCCTCCTGCTGCTGCTCCGCCCCGGTCAGCTTGTCCAGGTAGGTGGCGCCCTCCAGGCCGGTCACCCGCACCTGCCGCACGTCGCCCACGTGCAGGTAGGTGTGCAGCGCCAGCTCGTACCGGAACGTCTCGCTGCCGGAGTTGGCCATCGTCAGCTGGATTTCGGCGTCGCTGCCGAGGTCGTGCACACAGGTGGCGCGGAACGGGTGGCGGAAGTGCTCGGCACCGGGGACGCCGGTGACGTCGGCGTCGGTCAGCTCCCACTGCAGGACGGTGCGGTGGCCGGTCTCGTGCCGGTCGCGCAGCCGCCACGGTGCGATCCGGGCGAAGCCGTGGGCGGGATGGAACGGCCCGTCCACGCCGGGTCCGAACCACGGCAGGCACAGCGGCACGCCACCGCGGATGGCGGTGCCCTGCTCGTGCTTGGTGTGGGCGCTCTCCCAGATCACCTCCGGGGCGTCGGCGCGGGGCCGCCATGCCGCCAGCTGGGCACCTTGGTCGTAGGCCGTGAAGGTGCCCGTGCCGGTCGGGCCGGTCAACGCAGTGAGCTGCTCCATGTGCGTCACCGTAGCGGCGCGGCCGCCTCAGAGCCTCCGGAGCCGCACCGCGTGCACCTCGTAGCGGGAGGCCGGCCCGGCCGGGGTGCGGTAGAACCGGCGTCGGAGCGTCCCCTGCAGCTCCACGCGCTGCCCGTCGGGCAGCCGCAGCGCGCTCGCCCGGGTGCGGGCGCTCCAGCAGGCGACGTCCAGGGTGTCCTGCTGTGGCCGGCCGCCCGCCCGGTCCCGCGTGCGATCGCCGGTGCGCCGTGAGCCGCGGCCGGGGGAGCGGGTGACCACCACCCGGAAGCTGACGACGGTGTCGCCGCTGGGCAGCTCGCGCTCGACCGGGGCGCCGCTGACCCGCCCCGTCAGGTGGACCTCGTTGCGGTCCGCCGCCGGGCCGGCCTGCGCTGTGCGTGCACGGGGGGTCATCCCCCGATGGTGTGGGGCGGCCCCGGCCGCGACCCGGCAGCCCGTCCCCCCTGGGGATGCGCCGTCGACCCGGTCCGCCGGTGTGGACGGCGGGAATGCGGTTGGGCACCGCGGTCTTGACGGGGGCGTGAAGAAGATCGGATTCCTGTCCTTCGGGCACTGGACCCCCTCGCCGGCCTCGCGGGTCCGTACCGCCTCGGACGCGCTGCTGCAGTCGGTGGAGCTCGCGGTGGCGGCGGAGGAGCTGGGCGCGGACGGCGCCTACTTCCGCGTGCACCACTACGCGCGGCAGCTGGCCTCGCCGTTCCCGCTGCTCGCCGCCGTCGGGGCGCGCACCAGCCGCATCGAGATCGGGACCGGCGTCATCGACATGCGCTACGAGAACCCGCTCTACATGGCCGAGGACGCCGGGGCCGCCGACCTGATCGCTGGCGGCCGGCTGCAGCTGGGCATCAGCCGCGGGTCGCCGGAGCAGGTGATCGAGGGCTACCGCTACTTCGGCCACCATCCCCGCGAGGGGCAGACCGACGCCGACATGGCCCGCGAGCACGCCGCGACGTTCCTGCGGGTCATCCAGGGCGAGGGGTTCGCCGAGCCGAACCCGCGGCCGATGTTCCCCAACCCGCCGGGGCTGCTGCGCATCGAGCCCCACTCGCCCGGGCTGCGGGAGCGGGTCTGGTGGGGGGCCGGCACGAGGGCCACCGCCGAGTGGACGGGCGAGCAGGGGATGAACCTGATGAGCTCGACGCTGCTCACCGAGGACACCGGGGTGCCGTTCCACCAGCTGCAGGCCGAGCAGATCCAGCGGTTCCGGGACGCCTGGAGGACCGCCGGCCACGCCCGCGAGCCGCGGGTGTCGGTCAGTCGCAGCATCTTCCCGCTGCTCAGCGACGAGGACCGGCGCTACTTCGGGTTGGACACCCGAAGCCAGGACCAGGTCGGCTTCCTCGAGGGCGGCCCGGCCCGGTTCGGCAAGAGCTACGCCGGCGAGCCCGACCAGCTGGTGCGCGACCTGGCCGAGGACGAGGCGGTCGCCGCGGCCGACACGCTGCTGCTGACGATCCCGAACCAGCTGGGCGTGGAGTACAACGCCCATGTCATCGACGGCATCCTGCGCCACGTCGCGCCCGAGCTCGGCTGGCGCTGACTCGCCGCCCCCGTAGTTGGCGGGGGGGACGGCTGGGGCCGGTGGCACAGTAGGGCCATGGCGCTGGCGGGGAGCAGGGGGCGGTCATGACGGCACCGGTCTCGACCGAAGAGCTCGGCTCGCGCACCGCCGGGCTGCTGGGGCCGCGGCACCGGGCCGTCGGGGCGGTGGCGGCCGGGCCCGGCGGCGTGGCGACGGCCGAGCTCGGCACCCCGGAGAGCGGGGCTGACTTCGAGATCGGCTCTGTCACCAAGGGGCTGACCGGGCTCCTCTACGTGGACGCCGTGGACCGCGGCGAGGTGGCGCCCGGGACGCCGCTGGGCTCGCTGCTCGAGCTCGGCGACTCGGACACGGCGGCCGTCACCCTGGGCCAGCTGGCCACCCACACCTCCGGGTTGCCGCGCCTGCCCGCGGGGATGCACGCCTGGCGACGGACCTGGGACCTCATCCGCCGCGGCACCAACCCGTACCGGGAGGACGTCCCGGAGCTGCTCCGGCTTGCCAGCGGCACGCCCGTCCGCAGGCGCCGCGGCCGGCCGCGCTACTCCAACCTGGGGTTCCAGCTGCTCGGTCACGCCGTCGCGGCCGCCAGCGGCCGCAGCTACGCCGACCTGCTGCGGGACCGGCTCCTCGAGCCCCTGGGCATGACCGGCACCTACCTGCCCGAGCGCCCCACCGACCTGCGGCCTGGCGCGGTCGCGGGAACGAACCGGCGAGGCAGGCCCGTGGCGCCCTGGACCGGCGCCGGGATCGGGCCGGCCGGGGGAGTGCGGATGCCCGTGGGTGACCTGGCCATCCTGCTGGGCGCGCTGCTGCAGGGCAGCGCGCCCGGGGTCGGCGCGCTGGACCCGGTCCGCCGGTTCCAGGGCCGGTCGCTGCGCATCGGGGCCGGCTGGCTCACGCTGACCGGGCGCGGCGGGGACGTGACCTGGCACAACGGCGGCACCGGCGGGTTCCGCAGCTTCGTCGGCCTCCATCGCGCCAGCGGCACCGGGGTCGCGCTGGTCACGGCGACGGCGCGCAGCGTGGACCGGGCGGGGTTCCGACTGCTGGCGGAGGTCAGCGGGTCAGCCTAGCTGCCGGTCTCCGGGTGGACGTCGGTGTCGAAGAGCAGCAGCGGAGGGTTGGCGTTCGTCAGCCCGGCGAGGTGCGGTCGTCCCCGCGGTGTCAGCCCCCGCAGCGACAGCTCGGCGACGACCTGGTCCTCCAGGTGCGGGTCCCGCTCGCCGCTGCGGTAGCGGCGCAGGAGTCCTCCCGTGTCGCCTGCCAGTAGCCGCGCTTCCACTCCCGTCCGGGTACCCGGCCCGCCGCCTCGC
>NZ_WIQI01000072.1 GCF_009602535.1 Ornithinicoccus halotolerans
GGCCGCGGCGGTGCCCGGCAGCTGAGCCGCCGTCAGCCGCCGGCGGCCTCGACCCTGGCGTCCCGGGCCAGCGGGAGCAGGTCGTGCGCCCGCACGCCGGCGAGGCTGTCCAGCAGCCGCAGCCCGGGCCGGGGCGGGATCGCGACGACGTTCGGGATGCCCAGGGTGGGCACGCCGGCCGCGGTGGCCGCGGCCGCCCCGGTGGGCGAGTCCTCCAAAGCCACGCACCGGCGCGGGTCCACGCCCAGCCGCGAGGCCGCGACCAGGTAGGGCTCCGGGTCCGGCTTGCCGCGGGTGACCTGGTCCCCGGTGACGACGGTGCTGAAGATTCCCGGCGGCAGTCCCTCCACCACCACGTCCGCCAGCTCGGTCCAGGACATCGTCACCAGCGCGGAGGGCACCCCCAGGCTGGCCAGCTCGGTCAGCAGCTCGACCGAGCCGGGCCGCCACGGCCGCTCGGTGCGCACCCGCTCGATGACGCCGGCGACGAGGCGGTCGACCACCTGCTGCGGCGTCCCGGTCACCGGGGTGCGGTCCAGCAGCAGCCGTGCCGACCGCATCAGCTCGCTGCCCACCAGCTCCTCGGCGTCCGCCCGGGTCCATCGGCCGCCGGCGGCCTCGACCAGCGCCGTCTCCTCGGCCATCCAGAACGGCTCGGTGTCGATGATGGTGCCGTCCATGTCCCACAGGACGGCCGCGGGCAGCTCCGGAGTGCTCACCGCGCCATCCTAGAGCGGCTCCTCCCAGCGAAGCGGCGTGGCCCGGCCGACGTGCGTAAGGTGGGGCCGACAGCTCCCCCGCGACGGAGGTGGTACCCCGTGATCGAGCTCGAGGACGTGCCCGAGCTGGATGATCCGCTCGTGATCACGGCCTTCGAGGGATGGAACGACGCCGGCGAGTCCGCCTCCGCGGCGCTGGCTCACCTCATCGAGTCGTGGGACGCCGAGCTCGTCGCGGCCGTGGACCCCGAGGACTTCTACGACTTCCAGGTCAACCGCCCTCGGGTGGTCGGCTCCGGCGACAGCCGCCAGCTGCAGTGGCCCACGACCCGGGTGTTCCTGGCCCGGGAGACCCCGCTGCAGCGCCCGGTGTTCCTGGTGCAGGGCATCGAGCCGTCGGTGCGCTGGCGGGCGTTCGCCTCCGACCTGCTCGGTTTCGCCGGGGAGCGCGGTGTCGGCCTGCTGGTGACGCTCGGCGGGCTGCTGGCCGACGTGCCGCACAGCCGCCCGATCCCGGTGTCGGCCACCTCGGACGACGAGGCGCTGCGGACCCGCACCGGGGTGGAGCGCAGCAGCTACGAGGGGCCGACCGGCATCGTGGGGGTGCTGGTGGACCGGGCCCGGCAGGTGGAGCTGCCGACCATGTCGCTGTGGGCGGCGGTGCCGCACTACGCCGGCGGGCCACCGTCCCCGAAGGCGGCGCTGGCGCTGCTGGGGGCACTGGAGGAGCAGCTGGGCTGCGTCATCGACGAGGGCGACCTGCCCGAGCAGGCCCGCGCCTGGGAGCGCGGGGTCGACGAGCTGGCCGCCTCCGACGACGAGGTCGCCGAGTACGTGCAGAGCCTGGAGCAGGCCCAGGACACCGCCGACCTGCCGGAGGCCAGCGGCGAGTCGATCGCGCGGGAGTTCGAGCGCTACCTGCGCCGGCGCCGCGACGGCGGTCCGGGCCGGCGCTGAGCCCGCTCAGCCGAGGCGGACCCCGAGCAGCCCGTCCACCGCGCGCGCCATCGGGTGCTCCTGCTCCGGCGCCAGCGCGTGCCCGGCGTCCTCACCGGAGGGCCCGCGGGTCACTGCCTCGGCCCACCGGTCCACCGCCTCCAGCGCGGCCGGGGAGTCCAGGTCGTCGGCGAGCGCGTGCCGGACGCGCTGCAGGCACGCCTCCACGCCCGTAACCTCGCCGGTGGCCACGGCCGCCCGCCACCGCTCGAGCCGGGCCTGGGCGGCCGCGAGCTGCTCCTCGTTCCAGTCCCACTCGCTCGCGTAGTGGTGGGCGAGCAGCACCAGCCGCACCGCCATCGGGTCCACGCCCTGCTCCCGCAGCCGGGAGACCAGGACCAGGTTGCCCTTGGACTTGCTCATCTTCTCGCCGTCCAGGCCGACCATGGCCTGGTGCACGTAGGTGCGGGCGAACCCGGCCCGGCCGGTGAGCGCGGTGGCCTGCACGGCACTGAACTCGTGGTGCGGGAAGACCAGGTCGGTGCCGCCGCCCTGGACGTCGAAGGACATCCCCAGGTATCGCAGCGCGATCGTGGAGCACTCGATGTGCCAGCCGGGCCGGCCGGGGCCGAGCGCGCCCCCGTCCCAGCTGGGCTCGCCGGGCCGCTGGGCGCGCCACAGCAGCGCGTCCAGCGGATGCCGCTTGCCGGGCCGGGCCGGGTCGCCGCCGCGGTCGGCGAACACGGCCAGCATCTGCTCGTGGGTCCAGCCCGACACCTGCCCGAACGAGGGCTGGGCGGTGGCGTCGAGGTAGACGTCGTACCCCCCGTCCCGGGACTCGCCCTCGGGCACCGGCAACCGGTACGCGGCGCCGCTGTCCAGCAGCTGCTCGACGGCCGAGACGTCGTCGGGGATGCCCTCGCTGGCGGCCACGAAGTGGTCCGGTGGCGCCACGTTGAGGGCGGCCATGTCGGCGCGGAACAGCTCCACCTCGCGCTCGGCCAGGTCCTGCCAGTGCACCTGGTCGCGCTCGGCGCGCTCCAGCAGCGGCTCGTCGACGTCGGTGACGTTCTGCACGTAGGTGACCTGCAGCCCCGCGTCCCGCCAGACCCGCCCCACCAGGTCGAACGTGACGTAGGTGGCCGCATGGCCCAGGTGGGTGGCGTCGTAGGGGGTGATCCCGCACACGTACATCCGGGCCTGGCCGCTGTCCGGGTGGACGCTGTGCACGCCGCCGGTGGCGGTGTCCCGCAGTCGCAGCGGTCCACCGCTGCCGGGGAGCACGGGCACGGGCGGCAGGCTCCAGGGCTTCACGCTGCGGAGCCTAACCGGCTCACCACAGCGGCCAGGGAAGCGGGTAGCGGTCCGGCGGCGGCTGCGGCAGCCGCCCCACCTCGAGCAGCTCCTCCACCCGGTCCCGCAGC
The DNA here is from genome assembly GCF_009602535.1 of Ornithinicoccus halotolerans. Lineage (GTDB taxonomy): Bacteria > Actinomycetota > Actinomycetes > Actinomycetales > Dermatophilaceae > Ornithinicoccus > Ornithinicoccus halotolerans. The sequence goes on from NZ_WIQI01000072.1 coordinate 3,080, forward strand.
GCCGTCACCTCCGGTCCCGACAGCAGCGAGCCGAGGGCCGCGGCGAGCCCGCCCGCCAGCGCCTCCCGCACCCGGGTCAGCCGGTCCCGCTCCGGCGCCGGCAGCGGCCGGCCGGCGAACCCCCACAGCACCGTCCGCAGCTTGGGCTCGGTGTGCAGCACCAGGCCGTGGTCGACGCCCCACAGCCGACCGTCCGGGTCGGCGAGCAGGTGCGCCCCCTTCCGGTCGGCGTTGTTGAGCACGGTGTCCAGCACCGCGACCGACAGCAGCTGCGGGTCGTCGGGGTGGGCCACCACGACGTCCCGGCCCCGCTCGTCCTCGCCGCGGACGACGGGCAGCCACCCCGCGGGCAGGTCCGCCGGTCGGCACGCGGTCAGCCAGCGGTCCTGCTGCTCCGCCGCGTGCGGGATCCAGCGCTGTACCATCCCCGCTCCCATCGGGCCCTCCCGCAGCACCGTGGGCGGCACCAGGCCCCATCCCCCGGCGTCACTGACCTGGGCGGCCGCCACCTCCCGGGCGGCGAGGGTGCCGGGCGGGAAGTCGCGCAGCGGGCGCTCCCCGCGCACCGGCTTGTACACGGCGTCGGTGCCGTCGCTGAGCCGCACCCGCAGCGTGACGTTGGAGGCCTCCCGCAGCAGCCCCACGACGGCCAGCTCACCGCGCAGCAGCCGCGCCGCCTCCTCCTGCCCAGTGCCGGGCCGCTGCCGTGGGTCGGCCTCGGTCACCGCCGGTACCCGTTGGCCCGCGGGCAGACGTGCCCGTCCGGGTCCAGCGGCTGCCCGCAGAACGGGCAGTTGGGGCGACCCCGTGCCACGACGGTCGCGCACCGTTCGGCGAAGGCCCGGGCCCGGGCCGGGTCGAGCACCACCCGCATCACCTGGCCAGGCAGCCCGAGCGGCGCAGCGTCCTCCTCGACGCCGAGTGCCTCCTGCTCCTCGGCCTCGGCGTCCTCGTGCGCCTCGATGACGACGACCCGTCGGCCCGCGTCCCAGGCCAGACTCAGGCTCTGCGCCCGGAAGTCCTCCTCGATCGGGGTGTCCAGCGGCGCGTTGTCGGCCACGGCCACCGCGGCCGTGGCCGTGGCCTCCTCGGCCGCGACCTCGTCCAGCAGCTCGCCGAGCCGCACGCCGAGCAGGCGGACCTGCTCCTTCTCCAGCGCGACGCTCATCACCCGACTGGCGCTGGAGGCCTGCAGGAAGAAGGTGCGCTGCCCGGGCGGCCCCACCGTGTCGGTGATGAACCGCTCGGGCGGGTCGAAGTCGATCACCGGCATGGTGGGCAGCCTACTGAGTCCGCTCGCCGGATCCGGAGCCTCCACCGACGACCGCGTCGTGACGGCCCTCGCTGAGCGCCCGTGCCGGCCCGGAGAGGTCGACCGGTTCCCGCGCGGTGTCGTTGAGCCGGAGCAGCGTGGGCCGCTGCGGCGTGAGCTGCAGCACGCTGACCGAGGCGGGGTCGCAGACCAGCCGCTGGAACCGGTCCAGCCCCATCCCGAGCGCGTCGGCCAGCAGCGCCTTGAGCACGTCACCGTGGCTGACGACCAGCCAGGCCGCGGCGGGCCCGTGCTCGGCGCTGAGCCGCTGGTCCCAGTCCCGCAGCGCGGCCACGGCCCGGTCCGACATCTGCGGCAGCGACTCGTGGGCGTGGTCAGGGTGCGGGGGGAAGGTCACGGCGCTGGGCCGGTCCTGCACGGTGCGCCACAGCGGCTCCTTGGCCAGGTCCTCGATCCGCCGCCCCGTCCAGGCCCCGTAGCGGCACTCCCCCAGCCGGTCGTCGACGTGCAACGGCGGCCCCCCGCCGGCGCCGGGGCGGGCGGCCAGGACCGCCTCGGCGGTGCGCCGGCAGCGCAGCAGCGGGCTGCTGACCACGGCGACCAGCGGGACCCCGGCGAGCCGTTCCGCCAGCGCCCGGGCCTGCTCCCGCCCGGTGTCGTCCAGGTCCACCCCGGGCGTCCACCCGGCGAGGGTCCCGTCGGCGTTGCTGCTGCTGCGGCCGTGCCGGGTCAGCACCAGCAGCGTCACGAGAGCACCCCGGCGCGGTCGGCGGCCGCCACGGCGGCCTCCAGCGCCGCGGTCCGGGCCTCGGGCGTCGGGCCGTGCGGCGCGAGCGCCAGCGTGGTCAGCCCGGCCTCGGCGTAGCGGCCGAGGCGCTCCTCGAGCCGCGCCGGCGGGCCCAGCAGCGAGGTCTCGTCCAGGAAGCCCAGCGGCACCGCGGCCGCCGCCTCCCGGTGCCGGCCGGCCAGGTAGTGCTCCTGCACCTGCTCGGCCGCCTCCTCGTGGCCGAGCCGGCGCGCCAGCGCGTTGTAGAAGTTCTGCTGCCGGGAGCCCATGCCGCCGAGGTACAGCGCGGCGTAGTCGCGGACCAGGTCCGCGCAGCCGGCGACGTCGTCCCCCACGGCGACCGGCACCGTCGCGGTCAGCTGCAGCGGGCGGTCGGGGTCGCTCGAGCGCGCCCGGCCCCGGCCCAGCGTCTCGCGGGTCTCGGCGGTGTGCTCGGGGGTGAGGAACACCCCCAGCCAGCCGTCGGCGATCTCACCGGCGAGCTCGGTGTTGCGCGGGCCGACCGCGGCCAGGTGGACGGGCAGCTGCCGGGCCGGCCCGGCAGTGGCCAGCCGAAGCGGCTTGCCCGGCCCGTCCGGCAGCGGCAGCGTGAAGTGCTCCCCCTGGTAGCTCAGCGGCCGGCGCGCCAGCGCGGTGCGCACGATCTCGACGTACTCGCGGGTGCGCGCCAGCGGCCGGGCGAACCGGACGCCGTGCCAGCCCTCGGAGACCTGCGGGCCGCTCACCCCCAGGCCGAGCTCGAAGCGGCCGCCGCTGAGCCCGTCCAGCGAGGCGGCGGTCATCGCGGTCATGGCCGGGGTGCGACCGGGGATCTGCAGGACGCCGGCGCCCAGCCGGATCCGGGCACACCGGGCGCCGATCCAGGCGAGCACGGTCGCGGCGTCGTACCCGTAGGCCTCCGGAACCCAGGCGATGTGCACGCCCAGCTCCTCGGCGCGCTGCACCAGCGCCAGCTGCTCCTCGTCGCGGCCCCTGCCCCAGAGCCCCGTGGTGACGCCCAGCCTCACCGGTCAGCGGCGCGGGGCGCCGGCCCCGTCCTCGACGTCGTACTCCTCCACGTCCAGGCCCACGTAGGAACCGCCCTCCTCGTCGTCGTCCTCGTCGAGGTCGTAGTCGTCGTCCCAGTCCCCGTCGTCCTCGTCGTCGTCCCCGTCCTCGTCGCCCCCGTCCTCGTCGTCCCCGTCCTCGTCGTTGTCCTCGTCCCAGTCCCCGTCCTCGTCGTCCTCGTCCTCGTCGAGCTCGGCCAGCTCGGCCTCGTCCACGAGGGCGTCGTCATCGTCGTCCTCGTCGGGCAGGTCCAGCGGGGTGACCTCGCCGTAGGCCGCCAGCAGCGCGTCGTCGTAGGCGACGAAGGTGTCGGCGACCTTCTCGTAGGCGGCCAGCACCGCCGGGTCGTCCTCGCCGCGGCGGACGGCGGAGAGCTCGAGGTGGGCCTCGAGCGCGGCGACGAACGCGGCCAGCGCGGCCCGGGGGTCGGCGGTCATGGGGCCGACGGTAGCGCGTCCGGCCGTCAGCGCGCCTCCCCAATCCGCTGGTGCGGCGGGTGGACACCCGGGCCCGGGCGGGGCCAGCATCAGCCCATGGTGGAGTACGAGTACCAGGTGCTGACCTTCGGCCGCGGCGAGTCCCGGTCGGCGGTCCGGCAGGCGCTGAGCGAGCAGGCCGAGTACGGCCACTGGGAGCTGTACCGGGTGCGCCTCTACTGGGGCGGGGTGCGCCGGGCCTGGTTGCGGCGCAAGATCATCCGGGTGCGCCGCACCGCCTGACGGCGGGCCGGCTGCGGCTCAGCAGTCCTCGATGAGCCGGGCGAGCACCCGGGTGCCGAACTCCAGGGCGTCCACCGGCACCCGCTCGTCGACGCCGTGGAACATGCCGACGAAGTCCAGCTCCTCGGGCAGCCGCAGCGGCGCGAACCCGTACCCGGTGATCCCCAGTCTGGACAGGTGCTTGTTGTCGGTGCCCCCGGAGAGGCAGTAGGGCAGCACCCGGGCGCCGGGGTCCTCCTTGAGCAGCGCCCGCTTCATCGAGTCCACCAGCTCGCCCTCCGAGGGTGCTTCGAGCGCGACGTCCTTGTGGACGATCTCGACCTCCACGTGCTCACCGGCCAGCTCGGCGACGGTCTGCAGCAGCTCCTCCTCGTGGCCGGGGAGGAAGCGGCAGTCCAGGCTGGCGGTCGCGGTCTGCGGGACGACGTTGTGCTTGTAGCCCGAGGACAGCATCGTGAAGGTCGAGGTGTCGCGCAGCGTGCCCTCCACGAACCGGCGCGCCCCGCCGAGCCGGCGCAGCAGCGGCTCCAGGTCCTGCTCGTCGACGGTGTCGCCGGTGATCCCGGCCAGGCCGTGGAAGAGCTCGGTGACCGAGGCGATGTAGGTACGGGGCCAGGGGTGGGCGTCGATGCGGGCGATGGCCTCGGCGAGCCGCACGACGGCGTTCTCGTCGCTGGGCACCGAGCCGTGTCCGGCCCGCCCGTGGGCGCGCAGCCGCAGCCACGCGATGCCCTTCTCGGCGGTCTGCAGCAGGTAGGCGCGGACCGGCGCTCCGGTCGCCTGGTCCGGCACCGAGATGGAGAACCCGCCGACCTCGCTGATCGCCTCGGTGCAGCCCTCGAACCACTCCGGGTGCTCGGCGACGACGTGCCCAGCGCCCTTGACGCCGCCGGCCTCCTCGTCGGCGAAGAAGGCCCACACGATGTCGCGCGGCGGCTGCTGGCCGGTGCGGGCCAGGTGCCGCACGTTCGCCAGCAGCATCGCGTCCATGTCCTTCATGTCGACCGCGCCGCGGCCCCAGACCATGCCGTCGCGCAGCTCGGCCGCGAACGGGTCCACCGACCAGTCCTCGGCCAGCGCGGGAACCACGTCCAGGTGGCCGTGCAGCACCAGGCCCGGGCGGCTGCGGTCGCGCCCCTCGGTGCGGACGACGACGCTCGCCCGGCCCGGCTCGGACTCGGTGAGCTGCGGCTCGAGACCGACCTCGGTGAGCAGGCCCATGACGTACTCCGCCGCGGCCCGCTCCCCCGGGCCGGACCCGTCGCCGTAGTTGCTGGTGTCGATGCGGATCAGGTCCTGGCAGATCCGCAGGACCTCCTGCTCCGGGCCCGGTGCCTGCGTGCTGTCGGTGCTCATGAGCCCACCGTAGCGGCGACCGGCCCCCGGCTGCCGTCCCCACCACGCGGCGAAGATCCTGCAGCACGGTGCGGCCGGCCACCGGGTGATGCTGGGCATCACTCGCCGGATGCGTTATGTTGGCGCAGCACATCCATCACGACCGGCTGAGGGACAGGCCCGAGGACGCCGGGGCAGCCGCCCGCGGGGCAACCCGCGGGAAAGGTGCCAACTCCTGCGGTGTCCTCCGGGACGGCCGGAAGATGGAGCGCGCGGACGACCCGTCGCCCGCGTGACGCACCCGTTCTCCGGTGGCCGCAGCCGTTGGCAGGCAGCCAGAGACCTGGGAAAGGCGTCACCCCATGACCGACATCTCCCGCCTCACCCGGGGCCTGCGCGCAGGTATCGACACCGACCCGGGCGAGGGCGCGATCGTCCCGCCGCTCTACCTGTCGAGCAACTTCAGCTTCGCGGGCTTCGGCGAGCCGCGCCGCTACGACTACACCCGCAGCGGCAACCCCACCCGGGACCTGCTGGGCGAGGCGCTGGCCACCCTGGAAGGGGGGCACGGGGCCACCGTGACGGCCACCGGCCTGGCGGCCATCACGCTGTGCACCACCGCGCTGCTGCGGCCGGGGGACACCATCCTGGTGCCGCACGACTGCTACGGCGGCAGCTGGCGGCTGTTCGACTTGCTGGCAGAGCGCGGCCAGCTCCGCTACCGCACGGTGGACTTCGCCGACCCGGCCGCGGTGCGCGCGGCGCTGTCCGGTCCCACCGGGCCCCGCGTGGTCTGGCTGGAGACGCCCTCCAACCCGTTGCTGCGGATCACCGACCTGGCGGCGGTGACCCGGCAGGCGCACGCCGCCGGGGCCCTCGTCGTCGTCGACAACACCTTCCTCTCCCCCGTCCTGCAGCGGCCGATCGAGCACGGCGCCGACCTGGTGGTGCACTCCACGACCAAGTTCGTCAACGGACACAGCGATGTCGTCGGTGGCGCCGTGGTCGCCGCGACGGCCGAGCTGCACGCGCTGCTGCAGCACTGGGCCAACGTCCTCGGCGTCGTGGGCAGCCCGTTCGACTCCTACCTGACGCTGCGGGGGCTGCGGACGCTGCACTGCCGGGTGCGCGCGCACCAGGAGAACGCCGCGGCCGTGCTGGAGTCGGTCCTGGGCCACCCGGCCGTCGAGGCCGTCCACTACCCCGGGCTGCCGGACCACCCCGGGCATGAGGTCGCGGCCACCCAGCAGGACGGCTTCGGTGCCATGCTCGCCCTGCAGCTGCGCGGCGGCGAGCCGGCGGTGCGGGCGTTCCTGAGCGGGCTGCGATGCTTCAGCCTCGCCGAGTCGCTCGGCGGCACGGAGAGCCTGGTGGCCCACCCCGCCACGATGACGCACGCGTCCATGACCCCCGAGGCACGCGCCGTCGCCGGGATCGGGGACGGCCTGCTGCGGCTGTCGGTCGGCATCGAGGCGGCCGAGGACCTGGCCGGTGACGTCCGCGCGGCCCTCGACCGCGCCAGCGCCCACGCCCAGGCGCCGCAGGGCTGCGAGGTCGCGTGAGCGGGGCAGCCGGCCTGGGCCAGCGGCTGGGCCGTCCGGACCGGCCGGTGCTGCTGTTCAGCATCACCCCGCCCCGGGCGTCCACCTCCGCGGCCGACCGGCAGCGGGTGGCCGACGTCACCGTGCAGCGGCTGCGCCCGCTGGACCTGGACGCGCTGATCCTCTACGACATCGACGACGAGAGCGACCGCAACGGCGCCGAGCGACCCTTCCCCTACCTGCCGACCGTTGACCCGGGCGGCTTCGCCGCCGCGCACCTGCAGGACTGGGAGCGGCCCGTCGTCGTCTACCGGTGCGTCGGCAAGTACGACCAGGCTTCACTCGGCCGCTGGCTCCGCGCGCAGCACCCGGACCGGGTGGGGACGGTCCTGGTGGGCGCCTCCTCCAGCACCAAACCGGTGCGGACCTCGCTGACCCAGGCCCACGCGCTGTGGCGCGCCACCGCACCGGCAGTCCCGTTGGGCGGCGTCGCCGTCCCGGAGCGGCACGCACGCCGGGGCGACGAGCACCGCCGGATGCTGGCCAAGCAGGCCGCCGGCTGCTCCTACTTCGTCTCCCAAATCGTCTACGACACGGGCGCCGCCACGGAGCTGGCCGCCGACTACCGGCAGGCCTGCTCGGAGGCCGGCGTGGCGCCCGCCCCGGTGGTGTTCACCCTCTCGGTGTGCGGCTCGACCAGGACACTGGCGTTCCTGAACTGGCTCGGCGTCGACCTGCCCGGATGGATGCGGGAGGAGCTGGAACGCGCCGAGGACCCCGTGGCGGTCTCCGCTGCGCAGTGCCTGGCCGTGGCCCACGAGCTGGCGGCCGCCTGCGAGCGGCTCGGGCTCCGGTACGGCTTCAACGTGGAGAGCGTGTCCATCCGGCGCGCCGAGATCGACGCCTCGGTGCGGCTGGCCCGCCAGCTCGGTGAGCGCCGCGCCGCGCTCGGCCAGCGCCGGAGCGCCCCGGTGCCCACGGCCGGCGAGGTGATGGCGCGATGAGTGCTCCTACGACGTCCCGCGAGGCCCGGCTCGCAGCGCTGGAGCGCAGCTGCCGGGAACGCATCCTGGTCCTCGACGGGGCCTGGGGGACGGTGCTGCAGGGGCGGGGGCTGACCGAGGCGGACTTCCGGTTCCGGGGCGCCGACCCGGACCGCGGCTACCAGGGCAACTTCGACCTGCTGCAGCTGACGCGACCGGACGTGGTCCGGGAGGTGCACCGCTCCTACCTGGCGGCCGGCGCCGACATCACCACCACCAACACCTTCACGTCCACGGCGATCGCGCAGGCGGACTACGGCACGCAGTGGCTGGTCCCGGAGCTCAACGAGGCCGCGGCCCGGCTGGGACGGGAGGTCGCGGCCGAGTTCGAGGCCCGCGACGGCCGGCCGCGCTGGGTGGCCGGCACGCTGGGCCCCACCAACCGGACCGCCTCGCTGTCCCCGGACGTCGAGCGCCCCGCCTTCCGCGCCGTCACCTACGAGCAGCTGCGGGCCGCCTACGCCGAGCAGGCGCGGGGCCTGGTCGCCGGTGGCGCCGACTTGCTGCTGGTGGAGACCGTCTTCGACACCCTCAACGCCAAGGCCGCCCTGCACGCGATCGAGGACGTGCTGGCGGAGGTCGGCTTCCGGCTGCCCGTGATGGTGTCCGGCACCATCACCGACGCCTCCGGGCGCACCCTGTCCGGGCAGACCCCGACGGCGTTCGTGGTCTCCACCGAGCACGGCCGGCCATTCTCGGTCGGCCTCAACTGCGCGCTGGGCCCCGAGGCGATCCGGCCACACCTGCGGGAGCTGGCGGCCGAGACCGACGCCTGGGTGTCGGTACACCCCAACGCGGGCCTGCCGAACGCGTTCGGCGAGTACGAGGAGACGCCGGAGCAGATGGCCGCGACCCTCGCGGACTTCGCCCGGGAGGGGCTGGTCAACGTCGTGGGCGGCTGCTGTGGCACGACGCCGGAGCACGTCGTCGCAATCGCCGAGGCGGTCCGCGGCCTGCCACCGCGGACCCCACCGCCCCGCAGCCCGCACCTGCGGACCAGCGGCCTGGAGCCGTTCACCCTGACCCCCGACGTCAACTTCGTCAACGTCGGCGAGCGCACCAACCTCACCGGCTCCCCCGCGTTCCGCAAGGCCGTCATGGCCGGTGACTGGCACACCGCCCTCCGGGTGGCGCGGCAGCAGGTCGAGGCGGGGGCGCAGATCATCGACGTCAACGTCGACGAGGGACTGCTCGACGGCGTCGAGGCGATGACGCACCTGCTCAACCTGATGGCCGCCGAGCCCGACATCTCCCGGCTGCCGGTCATGGTCGACTCCTCCAGCTGGGAGGTGATCGAGGCCGGGCTGCGCTGCCTGCAGGGGCGCGGCGTCGTCAACTCGCTGTCGCTCAAGGACGGCGAGGAGGCATTCCTCGAGCGCGCCCGGGCAGTGCGCCGCTACGGGGCCGCGGTGGTGGTCATGGCCTTCGACGAGGAGGGGCAGGCGGACACCCTGCAGCGCCGCGTCGACGTCTGCGCCCGCGCCTACCGGCTGCTGACCGAGCAGGCCGGCTTCGCCGCGGGCGAGATCATCGTCGACCCCAACGTGCTCACCGTCGCCACCGGCATGAGCGAGCACGACCGGTACGCCCTCGACTTCATCGAGGCCACCCGGTGGATCAAGCAGCACCTGCCGGGGTGCCTGGTCAGCGGCGGCATCTCCAACGTCTCGTTCAGCTTCCGCGGCAACACCCCGGTCCGGGAGGCGATGCACACGGTCTTCCTCTTCCACGCCATCCGGGCCGGGCTGGACATGGGGATCGTCAACGCCGGCACGCTCGGCGTCTACGAGGGCATCGAGCCGCGGCTGCGGGAGGCCGTCGAGGACGTCGTGCTGGCCCGCCGGCCGGACGCCACGGACCGGCTCATCGAGCTGGCCGAGCAGTACAAGGGCCGCACCGAGGACAGCCGGCAGGCCCACCGGGCGGAGTGGCGCGACGCGGCCGTCGCCGACCGGCTGCGGCACGCCATCGTGCACGGCGTCACCGACCACGTCGTCGACGACGCCGAGGAGGCCTACCAGGAGCTGGGCTCGGCGCTGCAGGTGATCGAGGGGCCGCTGATGGCGGGCATGGACGTCGTCGGCGACCTGTTCGGCAGCGGCCGCATGTTCCTGCCGCAGGTGGTGAAGTCGGCCCGGGTCATGAAGCGGGCGGTGGCCCACCTGACCCCCTACCTGGAGGCGGCCGCGGCGGAGACCGGTGGCCGGACCAAGGGCCGGGTGCTGCTGGCCACGGTCAAGGGCGACGTGCACGACATCGGCAAGAACATCGTCGGCGTCGTGCTGGCCTGCAACGGCTACGACGTGCGCGACCTGGGCGTCATGGTCCCCGCCGAGACGATCCTCGACACCGCCGCGGAGTGGGACGCCGACGTGATCGGCGTCTCCGGACTGATCACCCCCAGCCTCGACCAGATGGTGGCGCTGGCGACCGAGATGACCCGCCGCGGCGTCTGCACCCCGCTGCTCATCGGCGGGGCCACGACCAGCGCGGCCCACACCGCGGTCCGGATCGCCCCGGCCTACGAGGGCACGGCCGTCCACGTCACCGACGCCTCCCGTGCGGTCGGTGTCGTCGGCGACGCCATCAGCCGGGAGAGCCAGCTCCGCCAGCGCGTCACCGCCCAGTACCGCGAGCTGCGCGAACGGCACCAGGGCCGGCAGCAGGCGCTGGTGAGCCTGGCGGAGGCCCGGTCGTCCACGCGCGCGGTCAGCACGCCACCCCCCGCGCCGCGGTGGCTGGGGCGCAAGCGGATCGACCCGGCGCTGTCGGACCTGCTGCCGGTGATCGACTGGACCCCGTTCTTCACCGCCTGGGAGCTGCGCGGCTCCTACCCGCGGATCCTGCAGGACCCGAAGGCGGGCGAGCAGGCCCGCCAGCTGCTGGCCGACGGCCAGTGGTGGCTGGACCGGCTGGTGCGCGAGGAGCTGGTGCACCCGCGGGGCGTGGTCGGGCTGTGGCCGGCCCACCGGGACGGGGACGACATCGTCGTTGACCTGCCCGAGGGCGGCTGCCGGCTGCATACGCTGCGCCAGCAGCGGGAGCGCACCCAAGGCGGGTACGCAGCCCTCGCCGACTTCGTGGCCCCCGCGGAGGACCACGTGGGCGCGTTCGCGGTTAGCGTCCACGGCGCCGAGGAGCTGGCACACCGGCTGCGGGAGGAGCACGACGACTACGGGGCGATCATGGTGCAGGTGCTGGCCGACCGGCTGGCCGAGGCGTTCGCCGAGTGGCTGCACCGGGTAGTGCGGACCGAGCTGTGGGGATACGCCCCCGGGGAGGCGCTGTCCAACGAGGACCTGATCCGGGAACGCTACGCCGGCATCCGACCCGCGCCCGGCTACCCCGCCCAGCCCGATCACAGCGAGAAGCGCACGATCTTCCAGCTGCTCGGCGCCGAGGAGGCCGGGATGGCGCTGACCGAGTCGTACGCGATGACGCCCAACTCCTCGGTGTCAGGGCTGTACTTCGCGCACGAGGAGGCGCGCTACTTCGCGGTCGGTCGGATCGGCCACGACCAGGTAACCGACTACGCCGCACGGAAGGGGTGGACGGTCACCGAGGCCGAGCAGTGGCTGGGTCCGGCGCTGGGTTACCAGCGGTAGCGTCTCGGGGCGCCCGCAGGCGCTGCGGCGGCTACCGTGGTCGGCGATGAGTCAGCGGCGCGCTCAGAAGAACGCCCGGCGGCGACGCCGGCGGCGTTCTGACGCGCCGCCGCACCTGTACGTCGTGGGTCCCTCCGGCCCGGGCCCTGATGAGCTGGACGGTCCGGGGTCGATCCCGGCACGGGTGCGCGAGCTGTGCGCGGACCCCCACCCGATCACGCTCCTCTCGGGCGTCAGCGAGATCATCAGCGCCGCCGACCCCCGGTTGCACGACCACGTCGGCCGGCCGGACGCTGCTGAGCCGACGCTGGGAGAGCTCGTCGAGACCTTCCTCGCCGTCGACACCTGGGAGACGGACGTGCTGTGCCGTGTCGTCGCCCACCTGACCTCCGACGCCGGCCTCGCCCGCCGGATCCGACGAGGGCTGGCCGGTCGGGCGGCCCGCGGCCCCGCGTGGCTGCAGCGGCTCGACGACATCACGGTCACCGGGGGGTACCTGTCGACCGATCCGCTCCGGGACGCGGACAACATCCTGCTGGAGGTCTCGCTCCCAGGAGGGCAGCTGGCCTGCCTGGTGACCCTGGTGGACCACAACCTCGGCGGAGCCGTGCGGGACTGCTTCTCGATCCCGGCCGCTGCCTCCTACTACACCGATGCGGTGGAGAGCTCCCAGGAGGGCCATCACCTGAGCGTGCGTCCGTTGGCCACCGCCGACGCCCACGCCATGCTCACGCCGGCGGTGGCCCGCTCGCTCCGGCTCTGGCCACGGCCGGAGTCCGACAGCTGGCCCGGCAGCCTCGCCCTGCTGGAGCACCTGACCGGCCAGCTTCCCGCCGGCGGGCAGGGCTACCCGGGTCCGGCGTCGGAGGAGGAGCAGGAGGCGCTGGTCGAGGAGTTCCTGGACAGCGACTGGTGGCACTGGGAGCCGGACGGCCACGAGGCGGACGCCGCGGACCTGCTGGTGTGGCTGCACAGCGGCTTCCTCAACCTGGGCCCGGCGCGGGTGTCGCCGGGGACCGTGGACCTGGTGATGACGGACCTCTGGGAGCGCAAGTCCACCGACCTCAGTCTCCGCGCCCGGCGCGCGCTGCCCGACGTGCTGCGGGCGTTC
>NZ_WIQI01000073.1 GCF_009602535.1 Ornithinicoccus halotolerans
GGCGGTGCCGGTCACGCTCACCAGCGCCGGCTTCGCCGACCTGCTGGGCTACACCCTCCCGCAGCTGCCGGGGGTGGCGGCCGCGCAGCTCTACCTGAGCCAGCAGCAGGAGCGTCGCGGGCTGGCCACTGCGCCCTGCACCGAACCGGTGACCGAGGCCTACCTGGTCGCCGGCGGTGGGCAGGCCGGCCGCGCCGAGCGGCTGGTGCTGCAGAACCCAGGGGGCAACCCCGTCACGGTCGACGTCACCGTGCTGGGCAGCGGCGGCACCCTCGAGGCGCCCGGTGGCCAGGGCGTCGTCGTCGCGCCCGGGCAGCGAGCGGTGCTGCTCGTGGACGCGCTCGCTCCCGGCGAGGAGTCGCCGGTGCTCCACGTCGAGGCCGAGGGTGGGCCGGTCACCGCTGCCCTCGGTGACCGGTGGCTCGCCGGCACCCGGGACCTGGGCATGGCGGTGACCCCGCCGGCGACCCTGCCCGGCACCGACCTGCTGCTGCCGGGGGTGCGGGTCCCGGACAGCGACCGGACGCGCGCCAGCGCGCAGCTGCGAGTCGCGGTGCCGGGCGAGACGGAGGCGGTGGTGCAGGTGCGCCTGCTCACGCCGGAGGGGCCGGCGCGGATCGGCGAGGACGTCACCCGGGTCCCCGCGGGGCAGGTCGTCGACATCCCGCTCGGTGACCTGCCCGCCGGTCACCACGCGGTCCAGGTCCGCAGCGACGAGCCGGTGGTGGCGGCGGCGATGCTGAGCCACCGCGCCACCGACCAGGTCCCGCCCGCGCACCGGGAGGGCCCCCTGGGAGACCTCACCTGGCTGCCGGCCACGGAGCCGGTCGGGCGCCTCGCCGGCGCACCCGTCGCCGGTGCCGGCGACCTGGAGACCACCAGCGTGCTGGTGCTGGCCGCACGCGAGGAGCGGCAGGTCACCGTCGTCACCGTCGGCCCCGAGGGCGCGACCAGCGAGCAGGAGGTCAGCGTGCCGGCCGCCGGCACCGGCACGGTCCGGGCCCCGGCCGGCGGCAGCGTCTGGGTGCGCGGCGGTGACGAGCACGTCCACGCCGCCCTGGTCACCGGCGCGGGGGACAGCGCGGGCCCCTACCTCGCGGCCACGCCGCTGCTGCCCTCCCCGCTGACCCGCGACATCTCCCAGCTGGTGCCCTGGCTGCCCTGACCGGGCCAGCCGCCCGGGCGGGCGGTCTGCCAGGGCCGGCGCCGGGCGGCTACACCAGGTCGTCCGGGTCGCTTCCGGTCAGCGAGGCCACCTGCTCGGCGAGGACCTCGTGCACCAGCAGCGCGAGCTCGCCGGCGGACCGGGCCCGGGTCTCCACCGGCCGGCGGTAGATGACCACCCGGGCTGGCAGCCCGGGCTCGGCCGGGAAGGTGCGGCCCAGCGCGACCCGCTCCTCCCACGGCGCGGGGTCCGAGGGCGGGACGTCCTCGACCGCCACCTCCAGCGACTCCAGCGAGCGCCCCAGCCGGCGCTCCACCGCGGCCAGCGCGTCCAGGACCAGGTCGTCGAAGCGGCGCGCGGGCGGAGCCATCAGCGGCAGCCGCGGCCAGGCCAGCGGCCCGCGCATGCCGCGGCCGTGCCGGTCCCGGCGTCCCGTGCTGCCCATGCGGGTCAGCCTACGTCCGGACCGGCCCGCCCCGGGCCCTCCGGCGTGGTGGTGCCGTCGATGTCGGGGCGAGCGCATAGAGTCGCCCGCGTGACCGTGACGCGCCGATGCTCCAGGACCGGATGTGGTGAGCGTGCCCTCGCCACGCTCACCTACGTCTACGCCGAGCAGACGGCCGTGCTGGGGCCGCTGGCCACCTACGCCGAGCCGCACTCCTACGACCTGTGCAGCCGCCACGCCGAGCGGCTCACCGCCCCGCGCGGCTGGGACGTCGTGCGGCTGGCCGTGGACGAGGAGGAGGCGCCCGACGACCTGGTGGCGCTCGCCGAGGCGGTGCGGGAGCACAAGGCCGAACGCGCCGCCGGGACCCGGCCGGTGCCCGCCGCCGCCGGCGAGGTGTCGGCCGGGGTGACCGAGGTGGCCCGCCGGGGCCACCTGCGGGTGCTGCGCGACCGGTAGTCTCGACGGCCGTGACCTCCTCCCGGCTGCACGACATCGTCAAGGCCTACGACGTCAGGGGCCGGGTCCCCGACCAGCTGGACGCCGGCGTGGCCCGGGCGCTGGGAGCCGCGTTCGCGCAGGTCGTGGTGGCCCCCGAGCGGCTGCCGGGCGTGGCCGTCGGCCGGGACGTGCGGGCGAGCTCGCCGGAGCTGGCAGCCGCCTTCGCCGAGGGGGTGGCCGAGCAGGGCGTGGACGTGGTGGCGCTTGGCCCCTGCTCCACCGACCAGCTCTACTTCGCCAGCGGCCGGATGGGGCTGGCCGGGGCGATGGTCACCGCCAGCCACAACCCGCCGCAGGACAACGGCCTGAAGCTGTGCCGCGACCGGGCGCGGCCGGTCGGGCAGGACAGCGGCCTGGCCGAGGTCCGCGACCTGGCGCAGTGGCTGCTGGACCGGGGGTCGCTGCACGCGCTTCCCCGGCCCTCCCGCGTCGGCGACGTGCGCACCGAGGACGTGCTCGGCGACTACGCCGACCACCTGCACTCACTCGTCGACCTGGACGGCGGCCGCCCGCTGCGGGTGGTCGTGGACGCCGGTAGCGGCATGGCCGGCCTGACCGCGCCGGCCGTGCTGGACTGTCCCGGGCTGGGCGTGGAGCTGGTGCCGCTCTACTTCGACCTCGACGGCAGCTTCCCCCACCACCTGGCCAACCCGCTGCTGCCGGCGACGCTCGCCGACCTGTGCCGTACCGTCCGGGAGACGCGCGCCGACCTGGGGCTGGCCTTCGACGGCGACGCCGACCGCTGCGTCGTCGTCGACGAGCGCGGCGAGGTCGTCCCGCCCGCGGTCGTGGCCGCCCTGGTCGCTGACCGCGAGGTGCGCCGGGCGGTGGCCGCCGGGACCCCCGCCGAGCAGGTGGCGGTGGTGCACAACAGCATCACCTCCCGGATCGTGCCCGACACCGTCCGCGCCGCCGGTGCCCGGCCGGTCCGCTGCCGGGTCGGCCACTCCTTCGTGAAGGCCTGCATGGCCGAGCACGACGCGGTCTTCGGTGGGGAGCACTCGGCGCACTACTACTTCCGGGACTTCTGGTTCGCCGACTCCGGGATGCTGGCCGCGCTCCACGTGCTCAGCGCGCTGGCCGGCCAGGCCGGGCCGATGTCGGCGCTGGTGGACCGGTACGGCCGCTACGTCGCCTCTGGCGAGATCAACACCGCGGTGCCGGTCGCCGAGGTCCCCGCCGCCCTGGAACGGGTGCGGGCGTGGGGGCGCCAGCAGGGCGCCGAGGCCGAGGAGCTGGACGGGGTGATACTGGTGCACGAGCAGCACCCCTGGTGGTGGCTCAGCCTGCGCCCGAGCAACACCGAGTCGCTGCTGCGGCTCAACGTCGAGGGCCACGAGGCGGGCACCGTCGACCGGGTCCGCGACGAGGTCCTGGCGCTGGTGCGCCGGTGAGGAGGACGAATGACCGAGGCTGCTGACGGTGAGGCCGGCACGGAGGCGGGGCTCGCGCTGGACCCGTGGGTGCGCGAGGTGCTCCGGTGCCCGGTGGGGCGGCACCGGCTGCTGGAGGTGACCGGGCCCGACGGCGCCCCCGCGCTGCAGTGCGCGGAGGACTGCGGCGCCCCCGGGCAGCGGCGCCGCTACCCGGTCGTCGACCAGATCCCGGTGCTGCTCGCCGACGACGCCGAGCTGGTGTCCGGCTGATGGCGCCCTACCTGGACGAGGCCCTGCTCGACGACGTCGAGGAGCTGGTCCGCAAAGACAGCCGCGACACGCTGCGGGCACTGGCCACCGCCGGCGCCCAGGTCAGGGAGGGGGTGACCCTGGCCGAGGAGGCGGGGATCGAGCGGCTGGGCCGCCAGGACCGGCCCCGGGCCGTGGTCGTCGCCGCCCTCGGCGGCTCCGCGCTGGTCGCCGACGTGCTGGAGCTGCTGGCCGAGCCCGGCTCCCCGGTGCCGGTGCAGGCCAGGCGCAACCTGCCGCTGCCCGGCTGGGTGGGGCCGCTGGACCTGGTCGTGGCGGTCTCGCTGTCCGGTCGCGCGCCCGGCCCGCTGGCGGTGGCCACCGAGGCCGCCCGGCGCGGTGCCTCGCTGCTCACCGTCGGCGCCGAGGACTCCCCGCTGGCGGAGGTGTGCCACCGGGCACGCGGCGTGCACGTGGGCACCGGCCACGGCCGGGCCAGCTCCCGCACCGCGCTGTGGACGCTGCTCACCCCCGTGCTGCTCGGCGGGCACGCGCTCGGGCTGCTGCAGGCCCCGCCGTCGGTGCTGGCCGAGGTCGCCACCCGGCTGGACGAGCAGGCCGAGACCCACCGGCCGTCCTCGGAGACCTTCGTCAACGAGGCCAAGCTGCTGGCCTGCCAGCTGGCCGAGACCATCCCGGTGGTGCTCGCCGACGGGCCGCTGACCGGCGTGGCCGCCAACCGCGCCAGCGCGATGCTGGCCCGCACCGCCCGCGTCCCCGCGCTGTGCGGGGAGCTGCCCGACGCCGCCGGCCAGGTCGTGGCCTGCTTCGACGGGCCGTTCACCACCCCGCTGGACGGGGGCCGGCCCGGCACCTACGACGACCGGCGGATCCGGCTGGGGGACATCGACACCAGCGAGTGGGAGCCACGCCACTTCGACGCGCCGGAGGGCAGCCTGATGGAGCACCCCGGCGGCCCCGAGGGGGAGAGCGGGCGCGACGTCTTCGCCGACCCGTTCCTGGACAACCCCAGCATGCCGCAGCTGGGGCTGCTGCTGCTCCGCGACGCCCCCGTCGACCCGCCCACCCGGGAGTCGACCCAGGCGCAGGCGCTCACCGACGCGGTGCAGCAGACCGCCCGGGAGGCCGGGGTGCGGGTCATGGAGGTCGCGGCCGGGCCCGGGGCGCCGCTGACCCGGCTGGCCGGGCAGCTGGCCACGGTCGACTTCGCGACGACCTACCTGGCGCTCGGCCTGGGGCTGGACCCGGCGGTCTCCCCGCACGTGGCGGACCTGCGGGACCGCACCGGCTGAGGCGGGCGCCATACTGGCCCCGACGTCGTCGCAAGGAGGCAGGACGTGACCCAGGACCGCCAGGGTGCCCGCGGAGACCCGGAACCGCGGGGCAGCAGCCGGCGCGAGCTGGAGCCCGAGATCCGGCGCGACCTGTCGGGGACGCTGTCCTACGGTGACTACCTCGACCTGCACCGGGTGCTGTCGGCCCAGCACCCGCAGGCGGTGCCGCCCCGGCACGACGAGATGCTGTTCATCATCCAGCACCAGACCTCCGAGCTGTGGCTGAAGCTGATGGTGCACGAGCTGCGCTCGGCCATCGGGCTGGTGCGCGCGGACGACATCCACCCGGCGCTGAAGCGGCTGGCCCGGGTCAAGCACATCCAGCACACCCTCACCGAGCAGTGGTCGGTGCTGGCCACGCTCACCCCGAGCGAGTACGCCCAGTTCCGGTCCGCGCTGGCCTCCGGCTCCGGCTTCCAGTCCTGGCAGTACCGCACCGTGGAGTTCCTGCTCGGCAACAAGGACCCGCAGATGCTGCCGGTCTTCGAGCACGACCGGGAGGTCCACGAGGAGCTGCGCCGCACGCTGGAGGCCCGCAGCCTCTACGACGAGGTGCTCGCCTGGCTCGCCAGGAGGGGCCACCCGGTGCCCGAGGAGGTGCTGGAGCGGGACTGGAGCCAGCCCTACACCCCGCACCGGCAGGTGGTCGACGCGCTGGCCGGGATCTACGCCGAGCCCACCCGGCACTGGGCCGCCTACGAGCTGTGCGAGGCGCTGGTGGACGTGGAGGACAACTTCCAGGTCTGGCGGTTCCGGCACCTGCGCACCGTGCAGCGCATCATCGGCGGCAAGCCGGGCACCGGCGGATCCTCCGGGGTGCCGTTCCTGCGCCGGGCGCTGGAGCTGACCTTCTTCCCTGAGCTCTACGACGTCCGCTCCCGCATCCAGGACGTCCGGCCCGGTGGCTACCACGGGGCAGCGCCGTGACCGACCGGGAGCGGGCGCGGATGCTGGACGAGGCCGACCCGCTGGCGGACTACCCGGCACGGTTCGAGCCGGCCCCCGGGGTCGTGGCCTACTTCGACGGCAACTCGCTGGGCCGGCCGGTCGCCGGGCTCGCCGAGGAGCTGGTCAGGTTCGTGCGCCACGACTGGGGCACCCGGCTGATCCGGTCCTGGGACGAGCAGTGGATGGGCTGGCCGGAGGAGACCGGCGACCTGGTCGCGGCCGCTGCCCTGGGCGCCGCCCCCGGGCAGACCGTGGTGGCCGACTCGACGACGGTGCTGCTCTACAAGCTGCTGCGCGGCATGGTCGCCGCCCAGCAGCAGGAGGACCCGGCCCGGGTCGAGCTGGTCCTGGACACCGACAACTTCCCGACCGACCGCGACGTCGCCGAAGGGGTCGCGGCCGAGCGGGGGCTGCGGCTGCGCTGGATCGAGGCGGACCCGGCCGCCGGCGTCACCCTCGACCAGGTGCGCGCGGTGGTGGGGGAGCGCACCGCGGTCGTGCTGCTGAGCCACGTCGCCTACCGGTCCGGCTGGCTGGCCGACGGGCCCGGCGTCACCGCCGCCGCGCACGAGGCGGGCGCGATGGTGCTGTGGGACCTGTGCCACTCGGCCGGCTCGGTGCCGCTGGCGCTGGACGAGTGGGGCGCCGACGCGGCGGTCGGGTGCACCTACAAGTACCTCAACGGCGGGCCCGGCGCGCCGGCGTTCGGCTACCTCGCCCGGCGCCACCAGGACCGGGTGCGGCAGCCGGTGCAGGGCTGGATGGGCCGCCGCGACCCGTTCACGATGGGCCCCGGCCACGAGCCCGCGGCCGGCATCCGCGCCCTGCTGAGCGGCACGCCGCCGGTCGTGGGCATGGTGCCGGTGCGCGCCGGGGTGCGGATGCTCGCCCAGGCCGGCATCGGGGCAGTGCGCGCCAAGTCGCTGGCGCTCACCGACCTGGCCCGCGCGGTCGTCGCCGGGTGGCCCGAGGAGTGGGGCGTGCAGGTGGCGTCCCCGGCCGAGCCCGCCCGCCGCGGCGGCCACGTCACCCTCACCCACCCCTCCTTCGCCGACCTCACCGCCGAGCTGTGGCGGCGGGGGGTGGTCCCCGACTTCCGCGCCCCGGACGGCATGCGGATCGGCCCCGCGCCGCTGTCCACGACCTTCACCGAGCTCTACGACGGGCTGATGGTGCTGCACGACCTGCTTGCCGAGCGGGACGGGGCCCGGCGCTAGGGTCACCGGGTGGCGCACTACGACCTGGTCATCATCGGCTCCGGATCGGGCAACTCGCTGGTGACCCCCGACTTCGCGGGCCGGCGGGTCGCGGTCGTGGAACGGGGCATCTTCGGCGGGACCTGCCTGAACGTGGGCTGCATCCCCACCAAGATGTTCGTCTACGCCGCCGAGGTGGCCACCACGGTCCGGGAGGCGAGCCGCTACGGCGTCGACGCCACCCTGGACGGGGTCCGCTGGCGCGACATCCGGGACCGGGTCTTCGGCCGGATCGACCCCATCAGCGAGGCCGGCCGCCGCTACCGGGTCGAGGGCCCCGACACGACCGCCTACCTGGGCCAGGCCACCTTCACCGGTCCGCGGGAGCTCGAGGTCGAGATCACCGACGGGTCCGGGCAGCACGAGGTCGGCTCCCGGCACCGGGTCACCGCCGACCAGGTCGTGCTGGCCACCGGCTCCCGCCCCGAGATCCCGCCGGTGGTGGCCGGCTCGGGCGTGCCCTACCACACCTCCGACACCGTGATGCGGATCGAGGACCTCCCCGACAGCGTGGTGATCGTGGGCGGCGGGTTCATCGGTGCCGAGTTCGCCCACGTGTTCTCGGCGCTCGGCGTGCGGGTGACCATGCTCACCCGCGGGGCGCACCTGCTGCGGCAGCTGGACGGCGAGATCAGCGAGCGGTTCACCGCGCTGGCACGCACCCAGTGGGACGTGCGCTCCGGCGTCACCGTGCGCCGGGTGCGCCGCGCCGGGGCCGAGGTGGTGGTCGAGCTGGAGGGCGCCGAGCCGGCCACCGGTGACCTGCTGCTGGTGGCAACCGGGCGGCGGCCCAACAGCGACGGGATGGGGCTGGACGCGGCCGGGGTGGCGGTGCGCGAGGACGGCCGGGTGGCCGTCGACGAGTACGGCCGCACCACGGCCGAGGGGGTGTGGGCGCTGGGCGACGTTAGCGCGCCCTACCAGCTCAAGCACCTGGCCAACCACGAGGCCCGGGTGGTCGCCCACAACCTGGCGCACCCGGAGCGGCTGCGTCGCTTCGACCACCGCTACGTCCCCGCGGCGGTCTTCACCCACCCGCAGCTGGCCACCGTCGGGCTCACCGAGGGCCAGGCCCGCGCCGCCGGCCACGACGTCAGCGTCAGCGTGCAGAGCTACGGCGACACCGCCTACGGCTGGGCGATGGAGGACAGCACCGGCGTGGCCAAGCTGGTGGGCGACCGGCGCACCGGGCAGCTGCTGGGCGCCCACCTGATGGGACCGCACGCCTCCTCGCTCATCCAGCCGCTCATCCAGGCGATGAGCTTCGGCCAGCGCGCCCACGACGTGGCCCGGGGGCAGTTCTGGATCCATCCCGCCCTCGCCGAGGTGGCCGAGAACGCGCTGCTCGGGCTGGCGGGACCCGGCGACATACAGTAGGCGCCATGGCACCTCAGCGCAGCACCACCACCGTCGACTTCAAGGTCCGCGACCTCGACCTCGCCGAGGCCGGCCGGCACCAGATCCGGCTCGCCGAGCACGAGATGCCGGGGCTGATGGCGCTGCGCGAGCGCTACGCCGGCCAGGCGCCGCTCGCGGGCGCCCGGATCGCCGGGTCGCTGCACATGACCGTGCAGACCGCCGTGCTCATCGAGACCCTCACCGCACTGGGCGCCCAGCTGCGCTGGGCCTCCTGCAACATCTTCTCCACCCAGGACGAGGCGGCCGCCGCGGTCGTGGTCGGTCCCGACGGCACCCCGGAGGAGCCGCGGGGGGTGCCGGTGTTCGCCTGGAAGGGCGAGACGCTGGAGGAGTACTGGTGGTGCACCACCCAGATCCTCAGCTGGCCGGGGGAGGAGGGCCCCAACCTCGTCCTCGACGACGGCGGTGACGCCACCCTGCTGGTGCACAAGGCGCGCGAGTGGGAGGCCGCCGGGGCCGTGCCCGGCGCCAGCGAGGAGGACCCCGAGGAGTGGCGGGTCATCCTGCAGACGGTGCGCGACACGCTGCAGGAGGGCCCGGAGGGCCGCTGGGCGCGGGTGGCCGCCGGGATCCGCGGGGTCACCGAGGAGACCACGACCGGCGTGCACCGGCTCTACCAGCTGGCTGAGCGCGGGGAGCTGCTGTTCCCGGCGATCAACGTCAACGACTCGGTCACCAAGTCCAAGTTCGACAACAAGTACGGCTGCCGGCACAGCCTGATCGACGGCATCAACCGGGCCACCGACGTGCTGATCGGCGGCAAGCAGGCGGTCGTGTGCGGCTTCGGTGACGTCGGCAAGGGCTGCGCCGAGGCGCTCGCCGGGCAGGGGGCCCGGGTGGTGGTCACCGAGGTCGACCCGATCTGCGCGCTGCAGGCGGCGATGGAGGGCTACCAGGTGCTGCGGCTGGAGGACGTGGTCGAGACCGCTGACTTCTTCGTCACCACCACGGGCTGCCGCGACGTCATCACCGCCGACCACATGCGGGCGATGAAGGACAAGGCGATCGTCGGCAACATCGGCCACTTCGACAACGAGATCGACATGGCCGGGCTGGCCCGCGTCCCCGGCGTCACCCGCACCGAGATCAAGCCGCAGGTGCACGAGTGGACGATCCCGGCCGCGGACGGACGGCCGGAGCACTCGGTGATCGTGCTCGCCGAGGGGCGGCTGCTGAACCTGGGCAACGCCACCGGGCACCCGAGCTTCGTGATGTCCAACTCCTTCAGCAACCAGGTGCTGGCCCAGCTGGCGCTGCACACCACCCCGGAGGACTACCCGCTCGGCGTGCACGTGCTGCCCAAGCAGCTGGACGAGGAGGTCGCCCGGCTGCACCTGGACGCCCTGGGGGTCCGGCTGTCGGAGCTGACCAAGGAGCAGGCGGAGTACCTCGGTGTGGACGTGGCGGGCCCCTACAAGCCGGACCACTACCGTTACTGACCGCAGCGCGACCGGCCACGCGGTCCGGCCCGACCACGAGCGGGGCACCGGCCGGAGGCCGGCCGACGGACGAGGAGAGCGATGAACCCGAAGATCCTGGTGGTGGATGACGACCAGGCCCTGGCCGAGATGCTCGGCATCGTGCTGCGCAAGGAGGGCTACGAGGTGGCCCACTGCGCGGACGGGGGCCGGGCGCTGGCCATGTTCCGGGAGTTCCGACCGGGGCTGGTGCTGCTGGACGTGATGCTGCCCACCCTGGACGGGGTCGAGGTGTGCCGGCAGCTGCGGGAGGAGTCCCACGTGCCGATCGTCATGCTCACCGCCCGCACCGACACCACCGACGTCGTGGCCGGGCTCGAGGCCGGCGCCGACGACTATGTGGTCAAGCCGTTCAAGCCGCAGGAGCTGCTGGCGCGGCTGCGGGCCCGGATGCGCCGCAGCGACGGCCAGCGGCCGGCGATGCTGCAGGTGGGTGACCTGGAGATCGACGTGGCCGGGCACGCGGTCAAGCGCGACGGCGAGCCGCTGTCGCTGACCCCGCTGGAGTTCGACCTGCTGGTGACGTTGGCCAGCAAGCCCTCGCAGGTGTTCGACCGGGAGACGCTGCTGGAGAAGGTCTGGGGCTACCGGCACGCCGGTGACACCCGCCTGGTCAACGTGCACGTGCAGCGGCTGCGCTCCAAGATCGAGCGCGACCCGGAGAACCCGCAGCTGGTCGTGACGGTGCGCGGAGTCGGCTACAAGGCGGGACCGGCGTGAGCCGATGATCGACGCCGCCCGCGAGCAGCTGCGCCGGGTCGGGCTGCTGTGGCGCTCCTCGCTGCGGGCGCGCGTCATCAGCACGACCGTCGCGCTGGTGCTGCTGCTGTCGGCGCTGGTGGGCACGCTGCTGTTCGCCCAGGTCGCCGACGGCCTGGTGCGGCAGGCGGTCTCCAGCGCCACGCTGGACGCCGCGCAGCAGACGCAGCGGGCGCAGGAGATCTTCGACGCCCTCGACCGCCGGGACGA
Organism: Ornithinicoccus halotolerans; assembly: GCF_009602535.1. Lineage (GTDB taxonomy): Bacteria > Actinomycetota > Actinomycetes > Actinomycetales > Dermatophilaceae > Ornithinicoccus > Ornithinicoccus halotolerans. The sequence goes on from NZ_WIQI01000073.1 coordinate 11,162, forward strand.
CGCCAGCCTCAACGCCGCCGCCTTCGACACCGTCAACATGGTGGCGCCGGCCGACCAGAGCACCCGCCGCGCGGTGCTGGTCCGGGGGCTGAGCAACGACCGTGACGTCATCATCAGCACCAACGCCAGCCCCGCGGTCGAGCCGCAAATGGTGCCCGGGGAGCTGCGGGGGCAGGTGGACGAGGACAGCGGCCACCAGCAGGTGATGGTGACCCGGGTGCCGTACGCCGACGGCTCGGTCGTGCCCTCGGTCGTGGTGGGGTCGCGGGTCGACCTGCCCCGCGCCGGCGCCCACGACCTGTACCTGTTCTACCCGATGGAGCGCGAGCAGGGCACCCTGGACCTGCTGCGGGGGACCTTCCTCGTCGCGGGGCTGGTGCTGCTGGTCGGCATGGCGGCGATGGCCTGGGTAGCGGCGCGCATGGTGACCGTGCCGGTCGGGGTGGCCGCGGAGGTGAGCCAGCAGCTGTCCGAGGGCAACCTGGACGAGCGGCTGCCGGTGCGCGGCTCCGACGACGAGCTGGACCGGCTGGCGGTCTCCTTCAACAGCATGGCCGACAGCCTGCAGACCCAGATCTCCCAGCTGGAGACGCTCTCCCGGCTGCAGCAGCGGTTCGTCTCTGACGTCTCCCACGAGCTGCGGACGCCGCTGACGACGATGCGGATGGCCGGGGAGGTGCTGTACGCCTCCCGCGACGACTTCCCGGTCCACCTGGCACGGTCGGCCGAGCTGCTGCGCGAGGAGCTGGACCGGTTCGAGGACCTGCTCACCGAGCTGCTGGAGATCTCCCGCTACGACTCCGGCGCCGCGGTCCTGGACCTCGAGCGCACCGACCTGCTCGCCATGGTCCACAGCACCGTCACCGGCCTGCGCCGGCTGGTGGAGGAGAGCGGCAGCACCGTCACCGTGCACGCCGACAGCGAGGACGCCTACGCCGAGGTGGACCGGCGCCGGGTGGCGCGGATCCTGCGGAACCTGGTCGGCAACGCCGTCGAGCACGGCGAGGGCAACCCGATCGAGATCGCCGTCACCGGCTCGCCCGACGGTGACATCGTCGCGGTCGCGGTGCGCGACCACGGCATGGGCATGGACCCGCACCAGGTGCAGCACGTCTTCGAGCGGTTCTGGCGCGCCGACAGCGCGCGTACCCGCACCACCGGCGGCACCGGCCTGGGACTGGCGATCTCCCAGGAGGACGCCCGGGTGCACGGCGGCTGGCTGCAGGCCTGGGGCCGGCCCGGTGCGGGGGCGTGCTTCGTGCTCACGCTGCCGCGCGTCGCGGGTACCGTGGTTCCCGAGCCGCCGCCGCTGCAGTCCGGTGACGTCCGTGACCTCCACCTGGGCGCCGCGGTGGCCCAGGCCGAGGACCGCCAGGCCGAGGAGGACACGGTGCCGCCCACCCTGCCGCAGGAGCCGCGATGAGGATTCTTCACCGGTTGCTGCTGCCGCTGCTCCTGCTGGGGCTGGCGGCGTGCGGCGGGCTGCCCACCAGCAGCACGGTGGACCGGGGGCTGCCGGTGCTCAGCCAGCCGCAGCAGGGGGTGCAGGTGCTGCCGTCCGGGCCGGCCGCGGGGGCTGACCCGGTGGAGATCGTGCGCGGCTTCCTGCTGGCCAACGCCGGTTTCTCCGACGACCACGAGGTGGCCCGGCAGTTCCTCACCGAGGACCTGGCCACCCAGTGGTCGCCGACGGCGCAGGTATTGGTCTACGACGGCCCGCTGCAGCTGGAGAACGTCGGTGGTGCCGTGGAGGCCTCGCTGGAGGTGCAGGGCGTCGTCGACGAGCAGGGCCGGCTGACCGAGCTGCGCGAGGGCACCTCCCGTACCGAGCGGTTCACCATGACCCGGGTGGGCGGGGAGTGGCGCGTCGGGGCCTTCCCCGACGACTTCGGGCTGTGGCTCAGCCGCGCCGAGTTCGACCGGATCTACCGGGCGGACACGCTGCACTACCTCGCCCGGCACCGGGACGTGTTCGTGCCCGACGTGCGCTGGTTCCCGGGGTACGCCCAGGGCTCCGGCATCCCGACCGCGCTGGCGCGGGCCCAGCTGCGGACGCCACCGGACCACCTGGTGGGCGCGGTGCGACCCACCGCGCCCGAGGGTGTGGAGCTGTCCTCCTCGGGCGTGCCGGTCGACGCCAGCGGCACCGCGACCGTCGACCTGTCCGGGGCCGGGCTCGGGCAGGCCGAGCTGGGCCAGGTATGGGCGCCACTGGCGCAGACGCTGTTCCAGGCGCCGGGTGTCAGCCAGGTGCAGCTGCAGTCCGGGGGCCGGCCGCTGGAGGTGCTGGGCCCGGACGGGGGGCAGATCGCCGGTGACGCCGGCAGCGTGAACCAGCTGGGGTACCGGACCGCCGAGCGGACGGCCCGGTTCGGGCTGCTGCGCGAGGGCGCGCAGCTCAGCTACGTCGACCCGTTCGAGTACCGGCTGCGCGACTACGAGGGCCCCGGCGCCCAGGAGCTGACCGAGCTGCCCGACGTGCCGGTGGCGTGGACCCACCTGGCTGCGAACTCCCGGGTGGCCGACCTGGCCGGCGTGTCCGCCGACCGCAGCCTGCTGTGGCGGTGGCACGACGGCGAGAAGCGGGTGATGTCCGGTATCGGCCAGCAGCTCACCGAGCCCAGCTACGACCAGAGCGGGCAGCTGTGGGTGGCCGGCCGTGCGGCCCGCGGACCGCGGGTCTGGACCATGGACACCAGCGTGCCGCTGCAGCGGGCGGTCGCGCGCCCGGTCACGGCCGAGTGGCTGCAGCGGGGCACCCAGATCCTCCAGCTGCAGGTCGGGCCCGACGACCACCGGGCGCTCGTCGTCACCGCCGAGGAGGACGGCCGCCACGTGCTGGGCATGTCCGGCATCGTCCGTGACCGCGAGGGCAACCCCGAGGCGCTGACCGAGCCCCGTCCGGTGGCGCCCACGCTCACCCAGGTCACCAGCGTCGACTGGGCCTCGCCGACCACGGCGGTGGTGCTGGGTCGGCGGGCCGACGACGCCAGCGACGTGCCGTTCGAGGTGCCGCTGGGCGGGTGGCTGCGGCCGATGTCGCCCGTGGAGGAGGCCCACCACGTGCGTGGCATCCCCTCTGGTGAGGACTGGGCGGTGGTGCTCATCTCCGACCTGGGCCGCATCTACACCCAGGAGGGCGCCACCGGCTGGTACAGCGCCGTCAACGGTGACGACGTCATCGTCCCCGGCGGCTGACCCGGGCCGTCCCCACCGGTGCCCCACGCAGCGGGCGCTCCACCCACCCCGCCCACCCGGGTGACCCGGCCGCGCCCTCACCCCAGGGTCGGGGCCATGGCCGGCCGTCCTGCCCGCACCGGCTCTCTGCTGGCCGAGGCGGGCCACGGCGAGGAGGTGCTCTCCGTGCAGATCGACCCCGCCCAGGTGGAGCAGCTGCGTGAGTCGTTCCCGGTGCT
>NZ_WIQI01000074.1 GCF_009602535.1 Ornithinicoccus halotolerans
CTGGGCGCCGACACCGGCGACGGCCCGGGCAGCGGCCCGCCCGCCGCCCGGGCGAGCGGGGAGCGACCGCTGCGGCTGCTGGGTGAGGACGTCGAACGCGCCGCCGCCCAGCAGGCGCTGGAGGGCATCGTGCGCAGCGTCGGCAAGGAGCTGCGCTTCGGCGCGACGGCCAACCTGGTCCGGGTCGGTGCGGGCACCACACCGCCGCTGCTCGCCTCCACGCTTGCGTTCCTGCTCGAGGGACGGTCGGCCTACGTCTCCGGCCAGCCCTGGCGAGTCGGGCCGGTCACCGGAGAGCTGGCCGAGGCCGCTGCCCCCGCGGTGACCCACGTCGGCGCCGGGGCGACACCGCTGCGCGGCCGGGTGGCGGTCGTCACCGGCGCCGCCCGCGGGATCGGTGCCGACATCGCGCGCACGCTCGCCCGCGACGGGGCCGAGGTCGTCCTCGTCGACGTGCCCGCGGCCGGGCAGGCGCTGACCGCGGTCGCCAACGAGATCGGCGGCACCGCGCTGCAGCTCGACGTCACCGTCCCGGAAGCGGGGGCCCGCATCGCCGAGCACGTGGCCGGTCGCCACGGCAGCGACGCCCGCATCCACGCGATGGTGCACAACGCCGGTATCACCCGGGACAAGCTCCTCGTCAACACCGACGAGGACCGCTGGGGGAGCGTGCTGGAGGTCAACGCCCTCGCCCCGATGCGGATCACCGAGATGCTGCTGGAGCACGGGCTGCCCGGCGGCCTGGCCGACGGCGGCCGCATCGTGGGCGTGGCCTCGACCAGCGGCATCGCCGGCAACCGGGGCCAGAGCAACTACGCCGCCAGCAAGGCCGCCGTCATCGGCACCGTGCGCGGCCTGGCGGGCCTGCTGCGGGAGCAGCCCCAGGGCCGCCACATCACCGTCAACGCGGTGGCGCCCGGCTTCATCGAGACGGAGATGACCGACCGGATCCCGCTGGCGACCCGCGAGTTCGGCCGCCGGTTCAACAGCCTGCAGCAGGGCGGCCGGCCGGTCGACGTCGCCGAGACCATCGGCTACCTGACCGATCCCGGCACCGCCGCGGTCACCGGCCAGGTGGTCCGGGTGTGCGGGCAGAGCCAGCTGGGAGCCTGAGGTGACCGACCTCGACGTCGAGCTGCTGGCCTCCCCGCCGGCGACCGGGCCGTTGCTGGCCCGGCTGGCCCGGCGCGCGGCCCGGGTCACCCACACCCACCAGCAGGGCCTCGACGGGGCGGCCGCGATCGCCGTGGCCACCCACCGGTGCCTGCGCGAGCCGGCGGCGACTCCGCCGCAGCGGCCGGGTGCCGCAGAACCCGCCTGGGCTGCAGCGCTGCTCGGCGACGTCGCCGTCCAGCTGCGCTCGGTGCGGATGCGCGAGGCGGTCCAAGCGGTCGCCGACACCCTCGCCCTCGACGACCCGGTCCGGGTCGCGGCGGTGACCAGCACCGGCATCACCGCGGCCGAGGCGGTGCCCGCGGCGCTGGCGGCGTTCCTGCACCACCCGGCCGACCCCGTGGCCGCCATCAGCTTCGCGGTGCGGATGGGCGGGGACACCGACACCATCGCCACCATGGCCGGCGCCCTCGCCGGAGCCCGCGCCGGGGCCGCCGCGCTCCCCGACGACATGGTGGGCCGCCTGGAGGCCGCCGACCGGATCCGTGGGCTGGGCGCAGCGCTGGCCAGCACCACCCTCGGGTGAACCGCGGTGCACCGGCGGCCCTGGCCGCTACCGCCTCGGCACGAGCCGCCACCCGCGCCGGGGAGGAGAACCCGGCAGGGCACAATGGCGGGACAGGGCCGGTGGCCTGGCAGGGGCCGGCCGGCACCGTCGCGAGGAGGGCCCGCCGTGAGCAAGCAGCACCCCCACCAGGGAAGCATCGTCACCGACATCATCCGCACCCCGGCCGACCAGGTGGAGCGCGTGGGCGGCTACCCGACGACGCAGCTGGCCGACTGCGGCGGCCCGGTGGGCGTCCTCGCTCCCCCGGTGCGGGCGCTGTCGAGCGCGACCGAGGTGTGCGGCACCGCGGTGACGGTGTGGGTGCGGCCCGGCGACATCATGTACGCGCTCAAGGCGACCGACTACGTCGGCGAGGGCGACGTGCTGGTGGTCGACGGCGGCGGCCGGGAGGACGCGGCGCTGCTGGGTGACTTCGTCGCCCGCGAGCTGGCCCGGCGCGGCTGCCGCGGCATCATCGTCGACGGGGCGGTGCGCGACCTGGAGGGGATCGAGGCGGCCGGGATGCCGGTCTTCGCGCGCGGCACCCACCCGGCCACCGCGAGCAACACCGGACCCGGGGCGATCAACGTGCCGGTCAGCGTGGGCGGGGTCCCGGTGCAGCCCGGCGACGTGGTGCGCGCCGACTCCAGCGGCGTCGTCGTGGTCCCGGAGGAACACGTCACCGAGGTCCTCAAGCTCACCGGCGCCGTCGCCGAGAAGGAGTCGGCCTGGCACGGCGCGATGGAGCGCGGCCAGAGCATGGTCGAGGCGACCGGGCTCGACCAGCTGATCGCCCGGCACGGCTACGACCTGCCGAGGTGAATCCAGGGATGCCGCGGTGGAGCACCCCCGTCCTGGCCGGCGTCGCCGGTGTCGCCAGCCTGGCGCTGGTCGGCGCGACCGGCGTCGCGGTCGTGCAGTACCGCCAGGCTGAGGAGGCCGAGCAGCGCGCCGAGGCGGCCGAGGCCCGGGCCGACGAGCTCTCCACCCGCGTCGAGGAGCTGGAGCAGCGCATCGAGGAGGGCGGCGGCCCGGACGCTCCCTCCGACGGCGGCCAGGGTGGTCTGGGCGACCTCGGGGACCTGGGCGGCCTGCTGGACGGGCTGATGGGCGGCGCCGCCGGGACGCCGGGTGCGGCCTGCCTGACGCCCGAGGGCGGTGGCCTGGAGGGGATGCTCGGCGAGGGTGACCTCGAGGGGCTGATGGAGGAGTTCCTCGGCGAGGACGGCCAGGGGCTGGGCGACCTCTTCGGCGGCGGGGACCCCAACGCGGAGGACGGCGGCGGTAGCGGCCAGCAGCCGGACCCCGAGGCGCTCGTGGAGCAGGTGGCCGGCGAGGTGGCCGAGCTGCGCGGGCTGGAGTGGAGCGAGCCGCCGGAGGTGGAGTTCCTGGACCAGCAGGCGATGCGGCAGCGGCTGCAGGAGGTGCTGGCCGAGGACTACAGCGCGGAGGACGCCGACCTGGAGCGGCGCCAGCTGGTGGCGCTTGGTGCGGTCCCGCGGGGCACCGACATGCAGCAGCTGCGGCAGAGCCTCTACGAGGAGCAGGTGGCCGGCTTCTACGACCCCGAGAGCGGCGAGCTGGTCGTCGGCATGCCCAGCGGCGAGATCGCCCCGGCCGACCAGGTCACCCTCGCGCACGAGCTGAACCACGCCCTTACCGACCAGGCGCTGGGGCTGCCCGACCTGGCCGATGAGCAGTACGCCACCGACGAGGACGCGGCGCTGGGGGCGCTCGCGCTCGTCGAGGGCGACGCCACGCTGCTGATGAGCCACTGGACGATGGGCAGCCTCTCCCTCGTCGACCAGCTCACCATGGCCGGCGACCCGTCGATGATGGCCGCCCAGGAGCAGCTGGACGCGCTGCCGCCCTACCTCGGCGCGGAACTGATGTTCCCCTACATGGCGGGCATGGACTACGTGTGCCACCAGTGGCAGGACGGCGAGTGGCCCGCCGTCGACGAGGAGTACGACGCCCCGCCGCAGACCTCCGCCGAGGTGCTGTGGACCGACCACCCCGGTCTGGTCGGTGAGCCTGCCGAGCTGACGGCGCCCGAGGGGTATGAGGAGGCGCACGCGACCACGTTTGGCGCAGCGCCGCTGCTGTGGCTGCTCGAGGCACCCGGTGGCGACGCCGAGCGGGCCCTCGCGGACGCCGAGACCCGGGCGCGCGCCTGGGGCGGCGGGCAGCTGGGCCTGTGGACCGCTGGTGACGACACCGCCGTCGGTCTCTCGCTGCTCGACCAGGGCGGGCAGACGCCACTGTGCGACACCGTGAACGAGTGGTACGCCGCCGCCTTCCCCGACGCCGAGCAGGAGTCCCCCGACGCGACCACGACCCGGTTCGACGGCGCGCACCAGGACGCGGTGCTGGCCTGCGAGGGTGAGGACGTGCTGCTGGGCATCGGCCCGGACCTGGAGACCGCACAGCAGGTGGTGCCCTGAGCCGCGCCGGCCGGTAGCGGTCCGGGTCGCTGGGGGGCTGGCGTACAGACCTCCGACTTGGCACAGTTTTGCCTGTGGACAACCGCACAGGCTGACACTGAGGTGAGACTGTGAGGGATCCGGCCTGCCGGAGAGGCGGGCCGCGGCCGTCGACCTCGACCGGGAGGGGAAGTCCAGTGCGCGCCGCCGTACCAGTCCTGGTTACCTGCGGAGTGCTGCTCTCCGCCTGCGGTGGGGACGAACAGCCGGCCGACCCGCCGGAGCCCGAAGATGCCTTGACGGCGACTCCTACGGCGGCCCCAACGGCGGCGCCGGATGACGAGTCAGTCACCACAGAGGCGAGCGAGACGACCTCCTCCCCTACCGACGAGGGCGCGGCGATCCCGGAGATGCCGGAAGAGGCGGAGGAGAACACGGAGGAGGGTGCCGAGGCCTTCGCTCGCCACTACATCGATGTGCTCAATGCAGCCAGCCAAGACCCGTCGACACCTGCACTCGATGAGTTAGCTGAGCCCGACTGCAAGACGTGTGCAAACTTTAATGACTCCGTCACCGCACTTGCGGAGCAGGGCCACCGAACTGAAGGGCCCATCGCCGAACCCGTGAATGCGGTAACGACTCTTCGAGACTCCACCGCTAGATCGAGCATCAGGATCCGACAACTAGGCCCAGCGGTGATCAACGAGTCGGGTGAGGTTGTGAGGCCCAGCCAGGACGCCAAGGAAGTCGAGCTCGTCTTCCGGCTCCAGCACGACGGCAGTTGGAAAGTCACCGAGATACTTCTCGACGAGTCGTGAACGTTTCAGTCCTCTTCGCCATGGTGATGCTCCACGGGCTTCTCGTGCCCCTTGCACCCCCGGCTCCCGCGCCCTGCCCGATCATCGAGATTGATAAGTGCACCGCTGAGGGCGGGGGCGTAGACGTCGGCTTGACCAGGGGCGAGGTTGGCGCCCTTGCGAGTAACCTACCGGCGGGGTCGTCACCGTCGAATCCCACCGCGTGGTACCAGTACTCCGCTGTCATCGACTGCCCTGGCAACACCCCTGGCAACCCCGAGGACGTGCTCTGCGCGCACGCCGTGACGTTCTGCGAGGAGAACGTGCCCGACAGCGAAGGGCCGTACTCGATCATCTACCGACGCGTCGTCGACTCCGACGGACCGCTGAGTGACTGGGAACGCGTCGGCCCGACCTGCCACACACCTTCGGTGCCAGCGCAGTCCGGCGACACCGAGGAACTGACCGACGCAATGATCCTCGAGCAGTTCCACCGCACCGACTTCGCACTCCCGCAGCTCATCATCGAACCCCCCGGCCAGACCGTCGCCGTGAACCTGCCCGCCTACTTCGAGCTGGTCTGGCCCGAGGACGGCTTCGAACCCGGCGAGGTCGATGCCACCGAACTCGCCGGCCATCAGGTGCGCATCCGCCCGGTCTTCAACGAGGCGACCTACCACTTCGGCGACGGGGACTCGGCAGGACCGACGACGTCCCAAGGCGGCGGCTTCCCGGACGGCGACATCACGCACGCCTACGAGAGCACTGGGGAGATCGCACCCTCAGTCACTGTCGTCTACGGCGGCGAGGTGAGCGTCGACGGTGATGACTGGATGACCATCCCCGGCACCGTCGAGATCGAGGGACCGGCCACCGAGATCACCGTGGTCACCAGCCGCAACCGGCTCTACGGTGACTAGACCGAGGCCCCAGCTAGCCACCTCTGCGAGGTGTGGATCACAGGCTTCCGAGCGCGCCCACCAGGCCGGCCTCACCAGCGCCGGTGAGCCGCACTGCGCGGCCGCTGCCGACCCGTGCCACCCAGCCAAGGTCGAACAGCCGTGTGGCCAGCGCCGCCGGCACCACCCCGGCGGCATGGTGCCGCCGCTCGGTCCAGTCCACACAACCACGCACCAGCGGGCGGCGGGATGCACCGTCCGCGGGCGCTGGGACGGCAACGCCCAGCTCCCGCAACGGGGCGGCGTCCGCGAGCGCGAACTCGTCGGTGATGACGTTGCGCCGGATCAGGGCGTCCGTCAGGCGCACTCCCAGCTCCCCCGCCAGGTGGTCGTAACAGGTCCGGCCTCGCCGCAGCGCCGCGCTCGCCGACGAGGATCGCAGCCCGGTCACCGCCCGCTCGGGCGCCACCAGCGCCAGCGACTCCAGCGCGGCCGCGACGTCCGCACCCGCCAGCCGGTAGTAGCGGTGTCTCCCCTGCCGGTCGCCCTCCACCAGGCCCCCGCTCACCAGCCGTGTCAGGTGCTCACTCGCCGTCGACGGCGCGACCTCGGCAGCACGCGCCAACTCCCCGGCGGTGTGGAACCGCCCGTCCAGCATGACCGTGCACATCGTCGCCCGGCTCGAGTCGGCCAGCAGCCGCCCGAGTGCCGCGAGGTCGGTGTCGCCCACCGCCCCAGTATCCCGGCGAGCCGTTTCGGTGGGCACCGAACCGTCCCGCGGCCACACTCGTGACATGCGCGACCACACCTACCGCACCACCATCAGCTGGGCCGGTTCGACCGGCGCCGGCATCCGCCACTTCAGCCGCACCCACCGCGCCGTCGTGGACCCCGGCATCGAGCTGGAGGTCACCGCCGACCCCCACTTCCGCGGCGACCCCGACCGGCTCAACCCCGAGCAGCTGCTGGTGCTGGCCGCCAGCAGCTGCCAGCTGCTGTCCTTCCTCGGCGCGGCCGCCCGCGCCGGGGTGGACGTGTTGTCCTACGAGGACCAGGCCCTCGGCACGATGCCGGTGACCCGGGGTCCGATGAGCATCACCGAGATCAGGCTGCGCCCCCGAATCGGCGTGGCAGCCGGCACCGACCACGAGCAGGTGCGGGAGCTGGTCGAGGAGGGCCACCGCAACTGCTTCATCGCCAACTCGCTCAACTCGAGGATCGAGATCGACCCGAGCATCGAAACGGCGGCCGACGACGGCCGGGAGGGCTGAGGTGCACGACGTCGAGGTCCACCTCCCCGACCGACCGGGGGCACTGGCCGAGCTGGGCGAGGCGCTGGGCGCCGCGGGCGTCAGCCTCGAGGGCGGCGGGGTGTTCAGCCACGCCGGCGTCGGACTCGCCCACTTCCTCGTCGCCGACGGACCCGCGGCCCGGGCAGCGCTGGAGTCGGCGGGGCTGCACGTCGCCGGGGTGCACGACGTCGTCACCCTCCGCCTGCAGCAGGGGGTGCCCGGACAGCTCGGCGCGCTCGCACGATGGATGGCCGAGGCCGGGGTCAGCATCCACACCCAGTACAGCGACCACGACCACCGCCTGGTGCTCGTGGTCGGAGAGGAGGACCTGGCCACGGCACGGAGTGTCGCCGCCGGGTGGTGAGCGCACCCGACCCGCCGACCAGCACCGACGTCCGCAACCGGACCCGTCGTCGCCGGTACCTTCGCTGGACATGGGCGACCGACGACGCGTTCTCGTGGTCAGCACCGGCCGGGACCGGGGGGCGCTCGCAGGGGTCCGAGCACTGGCCCGCGCCGGCTGGCAGGTCGGGGTGGGCACCCCGGACGGTAGCGGCATGCTCGCCGCCTCCAACGCCGTCTCCGCGACGCATGTGGTCCCCAAGCCACGGCGCGACGGCAGCGCGTTCGTCGCCGGTGTCGTCGAGGCGGTGCGCGCGGGCCGCTACGACGTGGTGTTCGGCGGCGGCGACGACTGGATGGCGGCGCTGGCCGCCTACCGCGACCAGGTGCCCGTCCCGGTGGCGCACCCGCCCTACCCGGTGGTGCGGACCGCGCTGGACAAGGTGGCGCTCGGGCAGCAGGCCGGACTGGCGGGGCTCGCCAGCCCGCGCACCGTGCCCGCCAGCTGTCGTGCGCTGGTCGGCTGGGAGGGACCAGTCGTGGTCAAGTGCCGGGCGCACTGGTCGCCCGGGCAGACCCGGCCGCACCGGCTCGACGCCCGGCTGTTCCCCAGCGCAGCCGCCGCCCGCGGCCGGGTCGCCCGGATCACCGCCGCCGGCGGCGAGCCCGTGCTGCAGCAGCCCGTGCACGGCCACCTCGGCGCGCTGATCGGGCTCTTCCGCGACGGCCGGCTGCACGGCCGGGTGCAGCAGCGGACGCCCCGGCTGTGGCCCACGCCCAACGGGATGTCCGCGCGGGCCGAGACCGTCCCCGTCGACGACGTGCTCGCCACCGGTGCCGAGGCGCTGCTGGCACGCATCGGCTGGGAAGGGCTGGTCGAGCTGCAGTTCCTCACCGACGACGACGGCGTGCCGCACCTGATCGACCTCAACGGCCGGTTCTACGGGTCGCTCTCGCTGGCCGAGGACGCCCGGCCCGGTTTGGTGGACGCCTGGGCCCGTCAGGTACTGGGCGAGCCGGTCCCGGCGCTGCCCGACGGCGAGCCCGGCCGCCGCTACGCCTGGTGGGCCGGCGACCTGCGCCGGGCCCGCATCGAGCGCCGTGGCGGCCTGGCGGCCGACCTGGTGGACACGCTGCGCTGGGGCCGCGGCGCCCGCCACAGCGTGTGGGACGCGCGCGACGTCGGACCGACGTGGCAACTGGTCCGCGAGCGGCTGCGTGGCGAGGGAACGGCCGCGGACGTCGTGCCGGCCGCGGAGGCCGAGCTGGCGCCGCGCGCAGCCGCCTGAACCGTCCTAGCCTGGCAGGCGGAAGCACCCCCACCCCCCCCCCCAGGAGGACACGTGCGCGCAGCGGTCTACGAGCAGTACGGCGAGGCGGACGTCCTGGACGTCCGCGAGCACGAGGACCCGCCGGTCGGGCCGGACACGGTCCTGGTGCGCGCCCGGGCCAGCAGCGTGAACCCGGTCGACTGGAAGGTCCGGCAGGGCTACCTGCAGGGCGCCTACCCCCACCACCTGCCGATCATCCCGGGCTGGGACGTCGCCGGCGTGGTGGAGGCGGTCGGCCCGGCCGTGGTCACCGGGCTGCGCGAAGGCGACGAGGTCTACGGGTACGTCCGCCGCGACGACGTCTGCTGGGGCACGGCGGCCGAGCTGGTGCCCGCGCCCGAGCGCACGGTCACCCGCAAGCCGCGGTCCCTGTCGATGGAGGAGGCCGCCGGCCTGCCGCTCGCCGGCCTGACCGCCTACCAGTCCCTCGTCGAGGCGATGCGGGTGCAGTCCGGTGACCGGGTGCTCGTGCACGCCGCCTCCGGTGGGGTGGGCCGGTTCGCCGTCCAGATCGCCGCCGCCCTCGGGGCCACCGTCATTGGCACCGCCAGCCCCGACAACCACGACGACGTGCGCGCGCTCGGGGCCAGCGAGGTGATCGACTACCACGCCGGCCCGGTCAGCGAGCAGCTGTCCTCCCCCGTCGACGCGGTGCTGGACCTCATCGGCGGCGACGCCCTGGAGGACGCCCCGAACCAGGTGCGCGACCCCGCCCGCATCACCTCGGTCATCGACCCGCAGACGGTGCTGGGGCTCGGCGGCCGGTACGTCTTCGTGCGGCCCGAGCGCCAGCACCTGGACGCCCTCGCCTCGCTCGCCGACGAGGGGAAGCTGCGGGTGGACGTCGGCAGCCGCTACCCGCTGGAGCAGATCGCCGAGGCGCACCGGGAGTCCGAGACCGGCCACCCCGCCGGCAAGATCATCGTCACCGTCTGAGCCCGGCCGGGCCGGCCCGCTCCCGCGCGGGTTTCGAGCAGCCCCGCGGGAAGCCGGCCGTGCCGCGGGAAGGGTACCCGCGGCCACGCACCCAACCCGCGGGACGAGACGTGGGAGCAGCCGGTAGCGGCCGGCGAGCGGGTGCGCGGGGTCGTCAAGGCCAGTTCCCCGCCGGGATGGTGCTGGTCGGCGAGCCGACGAGGGTCAACCACCCTGCTGAGCACCCTGCCCCCAGTACCGGCGTGTGGCGCGCGCCATAGCCGGGAAGTCCGGCCGCTACCGGCGGTGTTGGCGATGACATGACCACCACGTCGTCCGCGTCCCAGCAAGCCCGCGTCCCGCTGTCGGTCCTGGAGCTGGTGCCCCGCTCGCAGGGGATGACCCAGGCCGACGCGCTGCGGGAGAGCACCGAGCTCGCGCGGCTGGTCGACCGGCTCGGCTACGAGCGGCTCTGGGTGGCCGAGCACCACAACACCGAGGCGTTCATGTCCTCGGCCACCTCGCTGATCCTGGGCCACTTCGCCGAGCACACCTCGCGCATTCGGCTCGGCTCCGGCGGCGTCATGCTGCCCAACCACGCCCCGCTCATGGTCGCCGAGTACTACGGCACGCTGGCCACCCTCCACGGTGACCGGTTCGACCTGGGGCTCGGCCGCGCACCCGGCACCGACCCGATGACCGCGGCCGCCCTGCAGCGCGGCGACGGCCAGCTGGACCGGTTCGCCCAGGACGTGCTCGACCTGGTCGACTACCTCGGCGAGCCCGACCAGGGCCGCCGGGTCCGCGCCATCCCCGGCGAGGGCACCCGGGTGCCGCTGTGGATGCTGGGCTCCTCCACCGGCGGGGCGCAGGTCGCGGCCGCGCTCGGGCTGCCGTTCAGCTTCGCCAGCCACTTCGCGCCGCAGCAGATCCGGGAGGCGATCGCGATCTACCGGGACCGGTTCCGGGCCGACGTGCCCACCGCCCAGGTGGACCGGCCCACCGTCATGGCCGGCATCAACGTGCTGGTCGCCCCGACCGACGTCGAGGCCGAGTACCTGTTCACCACGGCCCGGCAGATGGCCGCCCGGATCCGCAGCGGCCGCCCCGGCCCGCTGGACCCGCCGGTCGACGACATCCGCGCTGTGGTGCCCGAGGAGCTGCTGGCGCTGACCGCCGAGCACCACGCGGTGAGCGCGGTCGGCACCCAGGAGCAGGTCGTGGCGAGGATGCAGGCGTTCGTCGACGCATACGCGCTGGACGAGCTGATCGTCACCACCTACACCTACGACCCGGCGATGCGGCGGCGCTCGTTCGAGCTGCTCGCCCAGGCGTGGGGGATGCCCGGCGAGTGACTCCTGGCCGCCGACTCAGTCGGCCAGCGGCCAGGTGAGCACGGTCCGGATCGTGGCGGGGTCGGTGTCGGGCGTGGGCATGGTGACGTACTCCTCCCACATCCAGCCGGCCGGGGCCAGCCCCTGGCTGTCGATCCACGCGTAGAGCCGCTGCCAGCTCTCGCCCAGCCCCTCGTAGCCGCCGACGTGGGTGACTTGTGCCGCCCGACCACCCGGCAGTGTGCTGGCCACGACGTCGCCGGTGGCGCTCACCCCGGGCTCGGTGCCGAAGCCCACCTCCAGGTCCACGGTGTCGGTCGGCTGGCCGAAGTAGCGGCCCAACCCGGCCGTCGTCCGCCGCAGCCCCTGCGACTCGATCGCCTCGCTCACCTGGCCGAAGGACCGGTCGTAGAAGCCGGTCAGCTCCGTCATCGGCACGGCGTCGCCGCGGACCACCGCGGTCGGGACGGTCTCGGTTGTGACCAGCCGCGGGGTGGTGGCGCCGCCGTCGGTCGCGCTGGTGTCCATTGTCGTCTCCCTTCGCCACGGCCAGGGTGGCCGCTACCGGTGACAGACCCCGCTCGGCTCCGGAACTCAGCGGGCCTGGACCTCCCGGCGGCGGAAGCCGAGCAGCCCGAGAGCCACACCGACCACCGCCAGCGCGGCCAGCACCACCAGCGGCCCGGCGGCGAACTCCTCGGCGGGGATCTGCGCCGGGTGGCTCAGCGGTGACAGCGACGCGATCCAGTCCGGGAGGTCGAGCAGCTCGCCGAAGTTGCCGACGAAGATCATCAGCCCGACCACGGCCCAGCCGACCGGCGCCAGCAGCGGCGGGGCCCACCCGAACAGCACGGCGCACAGGCCGAGCACCACCAGCACCGCCGGCAGCAGGTTCAGGTGCGCCCACAGCACCTCGCCCAGCAGTGCCCAGTCGTCCATCACCGTGGCGACCGCCAGCCCGGTGCCCAGGCCGGTGACGACCGAGATGAGCGCGGCCCCGGCCGCGATGACCAGCAGGTGCGACCCGACCCAGGCGGTCCGGCTGGTGGAGGTCGCCAGCACCGCCTCGGCGCGGCCGCTGCCCTCCTCCGACCGCAGCCCCTGCACGGCGAACACCACGTACGCCGCGGTCAGGTAGCCGGTGAACACCGCCAGGAAGGCCAGGTAGCCGTTGACCAGCGCCTCCATGCCGAACATCTCCTGCACGGCCGCCGGCATCGACTCGACCGAGTCGGCCATCACGTCGGTGAACGCCCCGTCGACCGCGCCGATCGCCAGGATGCCGACGCCCCAGCCGATCACCGCGCCGCGCTGCAGCCGGGCCGCCAGCCCGAGAGGGGTGCCCAGCGCGGGACGGGCGTAGGGGGCTCCCGGCCGAGCCGACAACAGCCCCGCACCCAGGTCGCGCCGCGCCTGCAGCGCGTACGCCGCTACCGCGCCGGCCACAGCCAGCGCGAGGTGCAGCAGCAGCGGCCACCACCGGTCGAGCACGTAGGGGGCGGTCTGCGCGGGCCAGCCCAGCGGTGAGACCCAGGAGAGCGCGCTGCCGCCGACGGCGGCCATGTCACCGAGGGCCCGCAGCACGTAGGCGCCGGCCAGGACCGCCCCGGCCATGCCGGCCGCGGAGCGAGAGTGCTCGGCCAGCTGCACGGTCACCGCGGCGACACCGGCGAACGCCAGCCCGGTCGTCCCGGTGCCGACGCCCACCAGCCAGGAACCCTCGGCCCCGAACCCGTAGGCCATCGCGAGCACCGAGACCACGACGGCCGCGACCGCGTTGGTGATCAGCGCGACGACCAGCGCGGCGGTCAGCGGGGCGTGCCGGCCGGTGACGTTGGCGCGCACCAGCTCGGCCCGCCCGGTCTGCTCCTCCACCCGCAGGTGGCGGGTGACGAGCATGATGCTCATCAGCGCCGCGATGAGGAACAGGTAGGGGGCGTAGCCGCCGGCGAAGAACGTCTCGTAGGTGGGCGAGTCCATCCCGTAGGCCGGCCCGGTGAACATGCGCCCGACCGGCTGCTCGAGCATGGGCGTGACCGCCGCGAGGTCCTCCTCCGTCGGGGCCAGCACCGGCAGCGCGGCGCCGATGTAGACGACGTACAACCCCATGCCGCCGACCCAGGCGGGCAGCTTGATCCGGTCCCGGCGCAGCATGAACCGCACCAGCGTGCCGGTGCCGGCCAGCGTGGCCGACCGGCCGTGGGCGTGCCGGCTGCGCCGGGGAACCGTGGTGGCGACGGTCGCGCTCATCGCGCCACCTCCACCGGCTCGTCCCGCGGCTCGACGGCGTCGCCGTAGTGGCGCATCAGCAGCTGCTCCAGCGTCGGCGGGTGCGCCACCAGGGCGCGCACACCTAGCGGGGCCAGCGCGCGGACGACCTCGTCGACGTGGTCGCCGTCCACCTGGAACCGGACCTGCCCGTCCTCGTCGGTGGTCAGCTCGTGCACGCCGGCCAGCCGGCCCAGCCCGTCGGCCGGTCGGCCCAGGTCGGCGATGACCGTGGTGCGGGTCATGTGCCGCAGGTCGCGCAGGCTGCCGGTCTCGACGACCGTGCCCTGCCGGACGATGGAGATCCGGTCGGCGAGCACCTCCACCTGGGCCAGGATGTGGCTGGACAGCAGCACCGTGCGGCCGGCCTCCTTGGCCTCCCGGATGGCCTGCTGGAACACCACCTCCATGAGCGGGTCCAGCCCGGCGGTCGGCTCGTCCAGCAGCAGCAGCTCGACGTCGGAGGCCAGCGCCGAGATCAGCGCCACCTTCTGCCGGTTGCCCTTGGAGTAGGTGCGGGCCTTCTTGGTCGGGTCCAGCTGGAACCGCTCGCACAGCTCGTCCCGGCGGGCGCGGTCGAAGTGGCCGCGCAGCCGCGCCAGCAGGTCGATCGCCTCCCCGCCGGTGAGGTTGGGCCACAGCTCCACGTCACCGGGCACGTAGGCCAGCCGAGCGTGCAGCGCGACGGCGTCCGCCCACGGGTCACCGCCGAGCATCCGGACCCGGCCCTCGTCGGGGCGGAGCATGCCCAGCAGCACCCGCATCGTGGTGGACTTGCCGGCACCGTTGGGACCCAGGTAGCCGTGCACCTCGCCCTGGGCGACCTCGAGATCCAGCCCGTCCAGCGCGCGGGTCTTGCCGAACGTCTTGACCAGGCCCGATGCGGAGATCACTGGTGCGCTCCCGCTCATCTCTTCCTCACCCTCCGTGACGGTGACTCAGCGCCCAGCAAGATGCTGAACGACTGTTCAGTCAGGATAGGACTAAACGACCGTTCAGGGCAACTACCCGGGCAGCGCGGGTCAGGGCGAGGACGGCGGGCGGAAGAGCACCTCCAGCACCGGCTGCACCAGGCTCTGCACGCCGTCGATCCCGCCCAGCGTGACGGCACCGGCGACCACGACGACGAACACCAGGCCCGGCAGGTCCCGGGTGGTGAGGGCCGCCGCGCGCCGCCGGGCCGGCCGGCGGG
>NZ_WIQI01000075.1 GCF_009602535.1 Ornithinicoccus halotolerans
CACCGCTCCACACCGCGGTGTTCAGCGAGGCGAACTTGTTGTCACCGGCCGGGATGACCGAGCCGAAGTTCGGCCGGCTGGAGGAGGTCCTCGCCGCGTGGGCGGCCCCACCGCCACGGCTGGCGCTGCTACTGGTGCGTCGCGGCGGCTACGCCGTCGGCCGGGCCGACGGGGACCAGCTGGTCGACCACCACTGCGGTACCCGCTACGTGCAGGGCCGCACCAGCAAGGGCGGCTGGAGCCAGCAGCGGTACGCCCGGCGGCGTGGCCACCAGGCCGACGCCCTGGTGGCGAAGGTCGCCGACCAGGCGGCCCGGGTGCTGCGGGCCGGCGTCCCTGCTGACGCGCTGGTGCTCGGCGGAGACCGCCGCCTTGCCGCCGCCGTGCTGGAGGACCCCAGGCTCAGCCGGCTGGCCGCGCTGCCCCGGCGGGGCTGCTACGACCTGCCGGACCCGCGGCTGACGGTACTGCAGCAGGCGGTGCGGCGCGGGCGCGCGCTGCGGGTCGAGGTCTCCGAGCCCGACGGGGACCGCGGCACCGGCAGCTAGCGGACCGCGCAGCGCAGCCCGCGCACCGTGCCCGGTGCCCCGCGGACGTCAGCGGCCGAGGTCGTCGGCGGCGAAGGTGTCGCAGGC
This sequence comes from Ornithinicoccus halotolerans, assembly GCF_009602535.1. Taxonomy (GTDB): domain Bacteria; phylum Actinomycetota; class Actinomycetes; order Actinomycetales; family Dermatophilaceae; genus Ornithinicoccus; species Ornithinicoccus halotolerans. Next base: position 636 of record NZ_WIQI01000075.1, read on the forward strand.
GCTCGGGTCCCCCGACTCGTAGCCGGTGAGGAACCACTGCCGCCGCTGCGCGGAGGAGCCGTGGGTCCAGTTCTCCGGCCGGACCCGGCCCTGGGCGCGCTCCTGGATCCGGTCGTCACCCACCGCCTCGGCCGCCGACAGCGCCGACTCCAGCTGGTCCCGGGTGATCGGCTGCAGCATCGCCTCGGCGGTGCTCCCGGTGCGGGTGCCGTCGGCGTGGGCGACCCACACCCCGGCGTAGCAGTCGGCCTGCAGCTCGACCCGGACCGCGCCGGACTCCGGCCCCCGGGGGTCCTGCTGGGAGCGGGACAGCACCCCGGCGAGGTTCTGCACGTGGTGGCCGTACTCGTGGGCGACGACGTACATCTGCGACAGCGCGCCGCCGTCCCCGCCCATCGCCTCGAGCTGCTCGAAGAAGCTGACGTCGAGGTAGACCTGGGAGTCCAGCGGGCAGTAGAACGGCCCGACGCGGCGGTCCGCGGTGCCGCAGCCGGTGCTGACCACGTCGGTGAAGATGATGGTGCGGGCCGGCTCGTAGCCCTGTGTGCCACCCCAGAACCGCTGCACGCTGTTGACCGTGCCGACGACCCGGCAGTCCAGGTGCTCGTTGGCGTCGGCGCCCGTCCGGCAGTGGGAGAAGTCGCCCTGCGCTCCCTCCTGCTGCACCCGGCCGGTGTCGAAGGTCCACGGCGTGGTGCCCCCGCCGGCCCCGCCACCCTGGCTGCCGCCCCCGCCGAGGTCGCCGCCGAAGAACAGGTACAGCACCAGGAGCAGCAAGCCGCCCAGCCCGCCACCGGCCGCCAGCCCGCCACCGCCCCGGCCCCGGCGACCGCCGCCGACCTGGCTGGTGTCCAGTCGGGCGCTGTCCTTGAAGGTCATGGCTGCTCCGGGCGGTGCGGGAAACGGTTCGAGGGTGCGCGGACCTTGCCGTAGAGTAGCCAGTCGCCCTCCCGCCCGCCGTCCGACAGGAGCCCTGCCCGTGATCGTCGCCTCGGGAGTGGAGCTGCGTGCTGGCGCCCGGCTGCTGATGGAGGACGTCTCGCTGCGGGTCTCACCCGGAGACCGGGTCGGCCTGGTCGGCCGCAACGGAGCCGGCAAGACCACCCTCACCAAGGTGCTGGCCGGGGAGGCGCAGCCGGCGGCCGGGACCGTCACCCGCTCCGGTGCGGTCGGCTACCTGCCGCAGGACCCCCGCACCGGCGACCTAGGCGTGCTGGCCCGGGACCGGGTGCTGTCCGCCCGCGGGCTGGACACCGCCCTGCAGCAGCTGCGCGCCGCCGAGGAGGCCATGGCCGGGGAGGACGAGACCCGCCGGGCCCGGGCGATGGGCCGCTATGACCGGCTGCAGGCGGAGTTCGACGCCCGCGGCGGCTACGCGGCCGAGTCCGAGGCCGCCGCCATCGCCTCCAGCCTCGGGCTGCAGGAGCGGATCCTGGGCCAGCCGCTGCACACCCTGTCCGGCGGCCAGCGCCGCCGCGTGGAGCTGGCCCGGATCCTGTTCTCCGGTGCCGAGACGCTGCTGCTGGACGAGCCCACCAACCACCTGGACGCCGACTCGGTGGCCTGGTTGCGGGACTACCTGCGCTCCTACCCGGGCGGGCTGCTGGTCATCTCCCACGACGTCGACCTGGTCGAGACCGTCGTGAACCGGGTGTTCCACCTGGACGCGGCCCGTGCCGAGCTGGACGTCTACAACATGGGCTGGCGGGCCTACCTGGCCCAGCGCGAGGCCGACGAGCGGCGCCGCCGCCGGGAGCGGGTCAACGTCGAGAAGAAGGCCTCCGCGCTGCTGGCCCAGGCCGACAAGATGCGGGCCAAGGCCACCAAGGCGGTCGCCGCGCAGAACATGGCCCGCCGCGCCGAGCGGATGCTGGCCGGTCTGGAGGCCGAGCGGGCCCCGGACAAGGTGGCCCGGCTGCGGTTCCCGAGCCCGGCGCCCTGCGGCCGGACCCCGCTGACCGCCGAGGGGCTGTCGCGCTCCTACGGGTCGCTGGAGGTCTTCACCGACGTCGACCTGGCCGTCGACCGCGGCTCGCGGGTGGTCGTGCTCGGCCTCAACGGCGCCGGCAAGACCACGCTGCTGCGGATCCTGGCCGGCCTCGACGAGCCCGACACCGGCCAGGTGGTGCCCGGGCACGGGCTGCGGCTGGGCTACTACGCCCAGGAGCACGAGACCCTCGACGTGGACCGGACCGTGCTGGAGAACATGCGCTCGGCCGCCCCGGGGCTGGACGACACCGAGACCCGCAAGGTGCTGGGGTCGTTCCTGTTCACCGGCGACGACGTGGACAAGCCGGCCGGGGTGCTCTCCGGCGGCGAGAAGACCCGGCTGGCGCTGGCCATGCTGGTGGTCTCGGCCGCGAACGTGCTGCTGCTGGATGAGCCGACCAACAACCTGGACCCGGCCAGCCGCGAGGAGGTGCTGGCGGCGCTGCGCTCCTACGAAGGCGCGGTGGTGCTGGTCAGCCACGACGAGGGTGCCGTCGCGGCCCTCGACCCGGAGCGGGTGCTGCTGCTGCCCGACGGGGTCGAGGACCTGTGGGGCGCCGACTACGGCGACCTGATCAGCCTCGCCTGACCTGCAGCGACGGAATAGCCCCCCGCGGGGCGGGGTTGGACACGGCGAGGCCGGCGCCGGCGGAGGACGGGGCCGTCTCCTCGGACAGGAGCTGCTCATGCGACAGGGGATGCCGGGCGGGATGTACCGGCACTTCACGCACGACCCCGAGGTCGTCCGGCACAAGGTGCAACGGGAGACGGTGCGCCGGGTGCTGTTCTACGGGCGGCCGTTCCGCACCGAGATCGCGATCTTCCTGGCGCTGACGCTGCTGGGCGCGGGCCTGGTGATCGCCACGCCGCTGCTGCTGCAGCGCATCATCGACGACGGCGTGACGCCCGGGAACCGGCAGGTGGTCATCCTGTTCGGCTCCCTGGTCGCGGCGCTGGCGGTGGTGGAGGCGGTGCTCACCGTGGTGAACCGGTGGTTCTCCGCCCGGATCGGCGAGGGGCTCATCCTGGAGCTGCGCCGCGAGGTCTTCACGCACGTGCTCCGGCAGCCGATCGCCTTCTTCACCCGGGCGCAGACCGGGTCGCTGGTCAACCGGCTCAACACCGACGTCATCGGCGCCCAGCAGGCGTTCACCTCGATCCTGGCCGGCCTGGTCAGCAACGTGTTCGCCGCCGCGCTGATCATCGGGGCGCTGCTGACCCGCAGCTGGCAGATCACCCTGCTGGCGTTGCTGCTGCTCCCGCTCTTCCTGCTCCCGGCGAGGCTGATGGGCGACCGGCTCTCCGCGCTCACCCGCCGGCAGATGGGGCTGAACGCCGACCTCGCCAGCCGGATGACCGAGCGGTTCAACGTCGGCGGGGCGCTGCTGGTGCGGCTGTTCGGCCGCCCCGAGCAGGAGGACGCCGAGTACGCCGAGCGGGCGCGAGGGGTGCGCGACTCGGGCGTGGCGATCGCCGTCAACCGGGTGGTGTTCATGGCCGGTCTGGGACTGGTCGCCGCGCTGGCGACCGCGCTGGTCTACGGGCTGGGCGGGCTGATGGCGGTCGCCGGGCAGCTGTCCGTCGGCGCGCTGGTGGCGATGGCCATGCTGCTGGGCCGCCTCTACGGGCCGCTGACGGCGCTGTCCAACGCCCGCGTGGACGTGATGACCGCGCTGGTGTCGTTCGAGCGCATCTTCGAGGTGCTCGACCTTCCGCCGCTGGTGACCGAGGCCGAGGACCCCGTGGACCTGCCGGCACGGCCGCTGGGGGTCGAGCTGGACGGCGTCAGCTTCGCCTACCCCTCCGCCGAGGAGGTCTCGGTCGCCTCGCTGGAGCAGCGTCCGTTCGCCGAGGAGCGCGACGGGGTGCCGGTGCTGCACGGCGTCGACCTCACCGTGGAGCCCGGCCAGCTGGTCGCCCTGGTCGGTCCCAGCGGGGCCGGCAAGACCACGCTGACCGGCCTGGTCGCCCGGCTGTACGACCCGACCCAGGGCACGGTGCGCGTCGGGGGCGTGGACCTGCGGCAGGCACGGCTGTCCTCGGTGCGTGACGCCGTCGGGGTGGTCACCCAGGAGGCGCACCTGTTCAACGACAGCATCCGCGCCAACCTCGCCTACGCCCGCCCCGACGCGGACGAGCCGGCGATGTGGCAGGCGCTGACGGACGCCCGCATCGCCGACCTGGTGGCCGACCTGCCGGACGGCCTGGACACCGTGGTCGGCGACCGCGGCCACCGGCTCTCCGGCGGGGAGAAGCAGCGGCTGGCGATCGCCCGGCTGCTGCTGAAGTCGCCACGCCTGGTGGTGCTAGACGAGGCCACCGCCCACCTGGACAGCGAGTCCGAGGCGGCCGTGCAGGAGGCCCTGGACCGGGCGCTCAAGGACCGCACGGCGCTGGTGATCGCCCACCGGCTGTCCACCGTGCGCCACGCCGACCGGATCGTGGTGCTCGATCGCGGCCGGGTAGTCCAGCAGGGCAGCCACGAGGAGCTGCTCGCCCGCGACGGCCTCTACCGGACGTTGTACGAGACGCAGTTCCGCCCGGAGGCCGAGCGGGTCACAGCGCGCGGGTGAGCCCGCCGTCGACGGTGGTGACCGCCCCGCTCATGTAGGAGGCCCGCGGCGAGGTGATGAAGGCCGCGACCGCGCCGAACTCCTCCGGCTCGCCGTAGCGGCGCAGCGGGATCCCCGCCTCGGAGCGGGCCCGCGCGGCGTCGGCGTCGCCGGTGGCGGCATCGATCTCGCGGACCCGGTCGGTGCTGATGCGGCCGGGCAGGATCAGGTTCACCCGGTGTCCCTCGGGGCCGTACTCGTCCGCCAGCGTCTTGGCGGCCATCGCCAGCCCCGGACGCAGCCCGTTGGAGATCGCCAGGTTCGGGAGCGGTGCGCGCACCGACGTGGACAGCACCACGGTGACCGCCACCGGAGAGCCGGGCTGGGCACCGTCCAGCACGGCGCGGGCCAGCCGCAACGGGCCGAGGTGGACCGTCTCGAAGGCCTGCCGCCACTGCTCGTCCGTGGTGTCGCGCAGCGCGCCGCCGGGCGGCCCGCCGACGCTGAGCACCGCGCCGTCCAGCCGGCCGAACTCCTCGCGGGCGGCGGCGACCAGGCGCTGCGGGGTCTCCTCGGCGCCCAGGTCGGCCGCGACCGGATGCGCCCGGCCGGGCCCCGCCGCGGTCAGCTCCTCGGCAGCACGGGTCACCGTCGCCTCGTCACGGGCGGCGAGCACGACGTGGGCCCCGTCGGCGACCAGGTGCCGGGCGGTGGCCAGCCCCAGCCCGCGCGAGGCGCCGGTGAGCAGGTAGACGTTGCCAGCGAGTCCAAGATCCATGCCCCCATCCTGGCAGGGGCGATGCCGCTGCCGCGCCCGGGTCGCTACTCGTCCTCGTCGTCCCAGATCCGCCGCCGCCTGCGGGGCCGCGGCTGGCTGCTGGCGGCCCCGGTGGCCTCCCGGTGCTCCCGGCGGGCCAGCACCCCGACCAGGACCAGCCCCACCGGCGCGGTCAGCCACCACTGGATCGCGTAGGCCAGGTGGGTGCCCAGCTCGGTGCGCGGTGGCTGCAGCGGCTCCGGGCGGGCAGGCGCTGCCTCCGCACCGGCACCGCCGCCCTGCTGGGGCTGTTCGGCCTCCAGCACGAGGTAGCCGTCCAGCAGCGACAGACCGGTGGCTGCCTCGGCGGCCGCCGGGTTGACCGAGGCGAGCTGCCCGGCCGGCAGCTGCCGGCCCAGGTCCTGCTCGCCGGGCCGTAGCCACCCCCGGACGGTCACCGGCCCCTCCGGGGCGGGCGGCACCTCGGGCAGGGTGGTGGCGTCCGCGGCGTTGCGGACCCAGCCCCGGTCCACCAGGACGGTGAGCGGGGACCCGGTGCCGCCGTCAGGACCGGTGAGGCGCAGCGGGACCAGCACCTCGTACCCGTAGACGCCGTGGTGGGGCCGGTTGCGGACGAGCAACTGCTCCTCGGTCAGGTAGCGGCCCTCCGCCTCGACCCGCAGCCACTCCTGGTCCGCGCTGACCCGCCCGTCGGTCCCGGTCACCACCTGGGCCAGCGGGCGGGGTTCGGCGGTGTAGTGGGCCTCGACACGGTCCCGCGCGGCGACCTTGTCCTCGTGCCGGGACCACTGCCACGCGCCGAGGAAGCCGGCGGCGACCGCGAACGCAACGGCGAGCGCGGTGGCGGTGAGCCAGCGGCGGGTGCCGAGCGTGGACAGCAGCGACACCGCCGCCTCACCCCTCCTCAGGGGTGAGCGCGGAGACGGGCTTCACCTCGAGCAGGAACCCCCGGACCTGCACGAACGTGGTCAGCTGCTCCTGGTGCTCGGCGCAGGCCAGCCACACCTTGCGCCGGCCCGCGTGGTGCACCTTCGGGTTGTTCCACACCACGGCCCACTCGGCGGGCGCGCGGCAGGCCCGCGCGCTGCAGACGAGCGGGGTCACCGGGGCGAGGGACCGGGATCGTCGTGGCCGGGGCCGCGCTGGTCGCGGTCGTCCCGGGCGGGGTCACGGCGGGCCGGCAGCCGGGACCCGGGCCCGTGGACCCCCTGCGTGCTGGTGCGCACGTCGACGGCGTTGGCGATCATCACCGCGATGGAGGGCAGCACGACGGCCGCGCCGGCGAGGATCCAGCCGACCACCTGCCAGCCGCTGACCAGCGCCCAGACCGCCAGCGGGAACGCCACGGTGCGGAACCCCATCGCCCACAGGTAGTGGCGGGTGCGTCGGCGCCGGTCCTGCTGCCGGGAGGGCCGCGCGGTGGTCACCGCGTGCACGGTGTCCGGTCGGCGGCGCCCCGGACGGTGGGCCGGGATGTGGATGCGCACCTCTCCACGATACGACTACGGTGGCGCCGTGACCGACACAACGCAGCGCACCGAGCAGCCCCGGGCCGTCCTGGTCACCGGGGGCAACCGGGGGATCGGGCTGGCCATCGCCCGCGGCTTCGCCGAGGCCGGCGACGACGTGCTCATCACGTACCGCTCGGGGGAGCCGCCGGAGGGGCTGCGCGGGGTGCGCGCCGACGTCACCGACGCCGCCAGCGTGGACGCCGCGTTCGACGAGGCCGAGCAGCTGCTGGGCCGGCCGGTGGAGGTCCTGGTCGCCAACGCCGGCGTCACCAAGGACGGGCTGCTGATGCGGATGAGTGACGAGGACTTCGAGGCGGTCCTGGGGACCAACCTCACCGGCGCCTTCCGGTGCGCCCGCCGGGCGGTCAAGGGCATGATCCGCGCCCGGCGCGGCCGGATCGTCCTGGTCTCCTCCGTGGTCGGGCTGTACGGCTCGCCCGGCCAGGCCAACTACGCCTCCTCGAAGGCTGGGCTGGTGGGGCTGGCGCGCTCCATCACCCGCGAGCTGGGCGGGCGGGGCATCACCGCGAACGTGGTCGCGCCGGGCTACATCGACACGGAGATGACCGCGGCGCTGCCGAAGGACCGCAAGCAGGCCTACCTGCAGGCCATCCCGGCCGGCCGGTTCGCCGCCCCCGAGGAGGTCGCCGGCGTGGTCCGGTGGCTGGCCGGGCCCGACGCCGGGTACGTCTCCGGGGCGGTCATCCCGGTCGACGGCGGCCTCGGCATGGGTCACTGAGCGAGGCCGCCCCGGCCGCTACTGTGTCCGCCATGCTCCTCGACGGCAAGAAGCTCCTCGTCACCGGTGTCCTGATGGACTCCTCGATCGCCTTCCACGTGGCCCGGCTGGCCCAGGAGAACGGCGCCCAGGTGGTGCTCACCTCCTTCGGGCGCACGCTGCGGATCACCCAGGCGATCGCGCGCCGGCTCCCGCAGCCGGCCGACGTGGTGGAGCTCGACGTCACCAACCAGGAGCACCTGGACACCCTGGCCGAGCGGGTCGGGGCGCAGGTGGACGGCCTGGACGGGGTGGTGCACTCCATCGGCTACGCCCCCAAGGGCGCCTTCGACTTCCTCAACGCCTCGTGGGAGGACGCCGCGACGGCGCTGCACGTCTCGGCCTACTCGCTGAAGGCGCTCACCGTGGCCGCGCTGCCGCTGATGCGGGAGGGCGGCAGCGTGGTCGGCCTGACGCTGGACGCCAGCGTGGCCTGGCCGGTCTACGACTGGATGGGGGTGGCCAAGGCCGCGTTCGAGTCCACCAGCCGCTACCTCGCCCGGGACCTGGGGCCGAAGGGCATCCGCTGCAACCTGGTCTCCGCCGGGCCGCTGGCCACGACGGCGGCCAAGTCGATCCCGATGTTCGAGCAGTTCGAGCGCTGGGGGGAGCGGGCGCCGCTGGGGTGGGACGTGAAGAACCCGGTGCCGGCCGCGCAGGCCTGCGTCGCGATGCTCTCGGACTGGTTCCCCGCCACCACCGGCGAGATCGTGCACGTGGACGGCGGGTTCCACGCGATCGGCTTCTGAGCCACCGCGGGGGCGGTCTCCCGCCCCGCCGTCACCCCGGCAGGACGGTGCCCTTGCCGACCACGACCAGCCCGGAGTCGGTCACCGTCAGCCCCCGGGCGCGGTCCTGCTCGTGGTCCACCCCGAGGTTGGTGCCCGGCGGCACCACGACGTTCTTGTCGACGATGGCCCGGTGCACCTGGCAGCCGCGGCCCACGTCCACCCCGTCCATCAGGACCGAGTCGGTGATCGAGCTGAAGCTGTGCACCCGGACGCCGGGAGACAGCACCGAGCCGGTCACGCTCGCCCCGCTGACGACCACGCCGTTGGACACGGCGGAGTTGACCGCGGTGCCGATCCGGTCCTTGGACCCGTGCACGAACTTGGCCGGCGGGTGCGAGCCCGGGTCGGTGTAGATCGGCCAGGCCTCGTTGTACAGGTTGAACACCGGGTGGATCGAGACCAGGTCCATGTGGGCGTCGTAGTAGGAGTCCAGCGTCCCGACGTCCCGCCAGTACGCCCGGTCCCGGTCGGTCGCCCCGGGGATGTCGTTGTCCTTGAAGTCGTAGACCCAGGCGTCGCCGGCCTCGACGAAGGCGGGCACGATGTCGCCGCCCATGTCGTGCTTGGAGCCGTCCCGGGCGGCGTCGGCGGTCACGGCGCGCTCGAGCACGTCGGCGTCGAAGACGTAGTTGCCCATCGAGGCGAGCACCTCCTCCGGGCTGTCCGGCAGCCCGGGGGGATCGGTCGGCTTCTCCAGGAACTCGTGGATGCGGCGCGGGTCGGCCGGGTCGACGTCGATGACGCCGAACTGGTCGGCCAGCGAGCGCGGCTGCCGGATCGCGGCCACGGTGACCCCGGCGCCGGTCTGCTCGTGCTGGGCCACCATCTGCGAGAAGTCCATCCGGTAGACGTGGTCGGCCCCGACCACCACCACGATGTCGGGCCGCTCGTCGTGCAGCAGGTTCAGGCTCTGGTAGATCGCGTCGGCGCTGCCCTGGTACCACTGCTTGCCGCGGCGCTGCTGGGCCGGCACCGGGGCGACGTAGTTGCCCAGCAGCGTCGACATCCGCCAGGTCTTGGTGACGTGGGCGTCCAGGGAGTGGGACTTGTACTGGGTGAGGACCACGATCTTCAGGTAGCCGGAGTTGACGATGTTGGACAGCGCGAAGTCGATGAGCCGGTACATCCCACCGAACGGCACCGCCGGCTTGGCCCGATCGGCGGTGAGTGGCATCAGCCGCTTGCCCTCACCCCCCGCGAGCACGATCGCGAGCACCTTGGTCCGGCCTGGGTAGCGCGCCATGGCCCAAACCTAGAGGCAGGCCGTCGGCGGACGCGAGCGGTAGCGTGACCGGCGTGGACACCGAGACGCCCCTGGCCGTGGACATCCTCACCCGCGAGTACCCGCCGAACGTGTACGGCGGCGCCGGGGTGCACGTCGCCGAGCTGGCCCGCGCGCTGCGGGAACGGCCAGGCCTGCGGGTGCGGGTGCGGGCCTTCGGCCAGCCCCGCACCGAGGAGGACACCTATGGCTACCCCACGCCGGAGGCTCTCGCCGACGCCAACGCCGCGCTACGCACGCTCGGGGTGGACCTGACCATGGCCCACGACGTCGCGTCCTCCGGTGCGCGGCTGGTGCACTCCCACACCTGGTACGCCAACCTGGCCGGCCACCTCGGGAGCCTGCTGGCCGGTATCCCGCACGTGGTCACCGCGCACTCGCTGGAGCCGCTCCGGCCGTGGAAGGCCGAGCAGCTCGGCGGCGGCTACCGGGTCTCCAGCATGGCCGAGCAGGTCGCCTACGAGGGCGCCGCGGCCGTCATCGCCGTCTCGGAGGGGATGCGCCAGGACGTGCTGGCCAGCTACCCCCAGGTGGACCCCGACCGGGTCCACGTGGTGCACAACGGCATCGACGCCTCGCTGTGGCAGCCGGACGTCAGCGAGCAGGCGCGGGCCGTGGCACGGGGGCTCGGCATGGACCCGGACCGGCCCAGCGTGGTGTTCCTGGGCCGGATCACCCGGCAGAAGGGACTGCCCTACCTCCTGCGCGCGCTGCGGGAGCTGCCCGACGGCGTGCAGGTGGTGCTGCTGGCCGGCGCCCCGGACACGCCACAGATCGCCGCCGAGGTGGAGGGGTTGGTGGCCCGGCTGCGGGAGGAACGGCGCGCCGAGGACGCGGTGCTGTGGGTGGACCGGATGCTGCCGCGCGCTGAGGTGGTGGCGGTGCTGTCGGCGGCGTCGGTGTTCGTGTGCCCGTCGGTCTACGAGCCGCTGGGCATCGTCAACCTGGAGGCGATGGCCTGCGGGCTGCCGGTCGTGGCGACCGCGACCGGCGGCATCCCCGAGGTCGTGGTGCCGGGGGAGACCGGCTGGCTGGTGCCCGTCGAGCAGGTCGCCGACGGCACCGGCACCCCGGTGGACGAGGACCGGTTCGTCGCCGACTTCGCGGCCGCGCTCCGCGACGCCCTGGCCGACCCGCAGCGGGCCCGGGCAATGGGGGAGGCGGGCCGCCGCCGGGCCATCGAGCACTTCTCCTGGACCGCGGTGGCCGAGCGCACCGTGGCCGTGTACGAGCAGGTGCTCAGCGCCAGCCGGCCAGGTGCATGACGGCGACGTTGGTGGCCAGCCCCAGCGCCTCGTCCGCCCGCGCCCGGAGCCGGGTGAGCAGCACCTCACGCCGGCTGTAGGTGCTCGCGTCCACGGTCTGCAGCCGCTCGTCCTGGGCGGCCCGTGCCAGCATGCCGGCGGTAGCCGCCAGGTCCAGGGTGCGCACCGCCCGGCGTGGCAGCCCTCGCGGCAGCCCCCACCCGGCGGCCAGCTGCTGGCGGGCCTGCTGCTCCAGGCCCGGGACGGTCGCGAAGACCCCGCGCAGGTCCCCCAGGCCGTCGGTGAGCGCCGCCAGCTCGGTGCGGAGCCGCAGCTCCACGTCACCCAGGTCGAGCTGCTCCAGCCGGTGCACCGGCACCGGGTCGGCGTCGAAGGCCTCCCAGTGCACCCGCCAGCCCCGGTCGACCTCCGGGCCGTAGGGCCCGATCCACGGCACCAGCGCGCCGCCGGTGCCGGGCACGTAGACCAGCTCCTCGGCCTCGGTCGCGGCCGCGACCAGCTGCTGCGGGCCGTGGGGCATCGCGGTCAGGTCACCCGGGCGCACCAGCGCGGCGAGGACCACCTGCTCACCCAGCGAGCGCCACAGCTGCAGCCGCTCCAGCAGCCCGGTGCAGTGGTCCAGGTCCGGCAGCGCCCGCTCGGCGACCTCGGCCAGGTCGGAGCCGTCGCGCAGCGCCGCGGTGGCCCAGAGGGCGACGCGGACGCTGGCCGGCAGGACGGACACCCCGGCAGGATAGGCGCCGGCACCGAAGGTGCGAGCACACCGCCACCCGGAGCCGTGGCCGGCCCCGCCACGAACTAGTCTTGCCCGCCATGAGCGATGTCCTGGAGTTCGCCGGGGTGGGGGTGACTCGCGCGGGCAGCGCGCTGCTGAGCGAGATCACCTGGTCGGTCGAGGAGGGGGAGCGCTGGGTGGTCATCGGCCCCAACGGGGCCGGCAAGACCACGCTGCTGCAGCTGGCCGCCGCCCGGATGCACCCCACCACCGGCGTGGCCGGTGTCCTGGGCGAGGTGCTCGGCGCCGTGGACGTCTTCGAGCTGCGCCCTCGCATCGGGGTCTCCAGCGCTGCGCTGGCCGACCGCATCCCGCCCGAGGAGCAGGTCCGCGACGTCGTCGTGACCGCGTCCTGGGCGGTCACCGGTCGGTGGCGGGAGGAGTACGACCCGGTCGACCTCGGCCGGGCCGACGAGCTGCTCGACGCCATGGCGGTGGGCCACCTAGCCGAGCGCCGCTACGGCACCCTCAGCGAGGGCGAGCGCAAGCGGGTGCAGATCGCCCGGGCGCTGATGACCGACCCCGAGCTGATGCTGCTGGACGAGCCTGCCGCCGGGCTGGACCTGCGTGGCCGGGAGGACCTGGTCGGCCGGCTGCAGCTGCTGGCCGAGGACCTGGCCGCCCCGGCGATGGTGCTGGTCACCCACCATGTCGAAGAGATCCCCCCGGGCTTCACCGACATCCTGATGCTGCGCGAGGGCCGGGTCGTCGCGGCGGGACCGCTGGAGCTGACGCTCACCGCCGAGAACCTGTCGGCGACCTTCGGGATCCCGCTGGTGGTGGAGCGGCACGGCCCGCGCTGGAGCGCCCGCGCCGCGCAGGTGGGGGAGTGAGCCTGCTCGAGGCCGTCTGCATCGTCCTGGCCGGGCTGGCCGCCGGCACCATCAATACCATCGTGGGGTCCGGGACCCTCGTGACCTTCCCGACGCTGCTGTTCTTCGGGTACGCCCCGGTGTCGGCGAACGTGTCCAACAGCCTCGGCCTGGTGGCCGGCGGCGTCAGCGGTGCCTGGGGCTACCGGCACGAGATGGTGGGGCTGCGGCGTGTCGTGGGCCGGCTCGTCCCCGCGTCCTTCGCCGGCTCCGTGCTGGGCGCGGTGCTGCTGCTGGTGCTGCCGGAGGAGGCGTTCGAGACGATCGTGCCGGTGCTGATCGGGCTGGCCCTCGTGCTCGTCGTCACCGGGCCGCGGCTGAGCCGCTGGGCGGCCCACCAGCATCCCGACCGGCTCACCACCGGGCGGTGGGTGGCGCTGCTGATCGGCATCGTGCTGGCCGGCATGTACGGCGGCTACTTCGGCGCGGCCCAGGGGGTGCTGCTCATCGGCCTGATGAGCGTGCTGCTGCCGCTGCAGCTGCAGGCCATCAACGGGATCAAGAACGTGCTGGGCATGGTCGTGAACCTGGTCGCGGCGGTCACCTTCCTCATCGTGGACCCGGCGCAGATCAACTGGCCGGTCGCGGCCCTCATCGCGCTCGGGTCGGTGACCGGTGGCTTCGTCGGCGCCCGCATCGGCCGGGCGATGCCGGCGTGGCTGCTGCGCTCGGTCATCGTCGTCATCGGCGTCGTCGCCATCGGGGTGCTGCTGACGTGAGCCCGCGAGAGCCCGCGCCGGAGCCGCTCCCGGACCGGCTGCCGGAGGGCGTCCTCGTGGTGGAGTCGCCGGAGGACCCGCGGGTGCGCGACTACCTGTCGCTGACCGACGTGGCGCTGCGGCGGGTGGTGG
>NZ_WIQI01000076.1 GCF_009602535.1 Ornithinicoccus halotolerans
CGACCACCCGGTAGAGCACCGAGTGGTCCTCCTCGCCCCAGCCGCGGGCCACCGCGGAGGCCACCAGGTCCGCGGCGGCGGCCCGTCCCGTGCAGGCCGCCCTCGCCAGCTGGACCGGGCCGGGCGCCCAACAGACCCAGCTGGTCCGGGAGCGTGACGCGCTGGCCGCGCGCGTCCACCGACTGGAGCGCGAGCTGGCCGAGCTGCGCGGCAGCGAGGACATCTCCGCGGGGGTGACCGGCCAGGACCGGGAGCTGGTGACGGCCCGGGTGGTCGGGATCGCCCCGGTGGGCACGCCCGTGGCGGCCCGGACCGTGACCATCGACGCCGGCCGGGAGCACGGAGTCCGCCCCGCCCTCACCGTGGTGAGCGGTGCCGGGCTGGTCGGCCGGGTGCTGCGGGTGAGCGAGGCCTCGAGCGACGTGCTGCTGCTGGGCGACGCCGACGTCGTCGTGGGCGTGCGGTTCGGCGAGGAGGGGGCGCTCGGGATGGTCGAGGCGCGCCCGGCCCCGGGGCTGCCGGTCCGGGACGCCGGCGAGCTGACGCTGACGGTGGTCGGGGACAGCCCCGTCACCGAGGGGGACGAGGTGGTCACGCTCGGCAGTCCGGACGGGCGGCCCTACGTGGCCGGGGTGCCGCTGGGCACGGTCACCCGGGTCGACCCGGACAGCGGGCAGCTGAACCGCACCGCGGTCGTGGAGCCGCACGTCGACCCCGACACCCTCGACCTCGTGGCCGTCGTGCTGGGGGAGGGCTGAGGTGGCCCCGCCGGCGACCCTGGACGTGCACCGCGTCCCCGGCCACCTGCTGCGCGGGCTGCTGCTCGGCGTGGCGGCCTGCCTGCCGGTGGCGCTGACGTCCGTGCTGCCGGTCGCGCCCGACGTCGTGCTCCTCGTGGTGGTCGCGCTGGCGCTGGTGCACGGGCCCACCGCGGGGGCTCTCGCCGGACTCGCCGGCGGCTGGGCCGTGGACCTCGTCCCGCCCGGCGGCGACCCGTTGGGCGCGGGTGCGCTGGCCTACTGCGCGGCCGGCGCGGTCGTCGGCGCGCTGCGCCGCTACGCCTCCTGGTCACCGCTGCTGCCGCTGGTCGCCACGGCCCTCGCCGCCGCCGGGCTGCAGGCGCTGCGCGGGGTGCTCGCGCTGGCCGGGGTGGGATGGGCCACCGCGGGCACCCTCGGGGTGGCCGCGGTGGTCACGGTCGTGGCCGGGGCGGTGCTGGTGCCGCTCCTGGTCGCCCTCGACCGGGCCGTCGTCGAGCGGGGCTGGGGGTGAGGCCGCGCCCCAGGGTCGGGGTCCCGCGCCCGGTCCCGTACCCACCCAGCTCGCGGCACCGGCCCAGCGTCGGCGCGGTGTGGGCCATGCTGCTGGTGGCGGTGCTGCTCCTGGGGGGTGTGGTCGGGAGGCTGGCGCAGCTGCAGCTGCTGGACCATCCCGAGCTGGCCGACCAGGCGGCAGCGGTCAGCACCCGCACCCTCACCGAGCCCGCCCTCCGCGGCCGGCTGCTCGCGGCCGACGGGACGGTCCTGGCCGACAACGACCCCACGACCGTGCTGACGCTGGATCCCAGCATGCTCGTGGAGCTCCCCGAGGAGGAGCTGCGCGCCCTCGTCGACGACGTCGCCGCCGCGCTGGACCTGCCGGCCGACCGGCTCTGGGGCCGGACCCGGGTGTGCGGCACTCCGCAGGCCCCGCCGGCGCCCTCCTGCTTCACCGGCTCGCCCTACCAGCCGGTCCCGCTGGCCTACGACGTCGACCCGGTCGCGGCGCTGGCGGTGCTGGAGCGGCCCGAGGACTTCCCCGGCGTGACCGTCGAGACCCGGCCGGTGCGTGCCCACCCCGCCGAGGCGAGCGCCACCCACGTGCTGGGCTACCTCGGCCGCCCCACCGCCGAGGAGGTCGACCAGGGACTGGCGCCCGAGGCGCTGGTGGGGCGGGCCGGCCTGGAGCAGGTCTACGACGAGCAGCTGCGCGGCACCGACGGGCGCACCACGGTGACCGTCGACCCGCGCGGGGTGGTCACCGGCCGGCTGGACCACCAGGACCCGGTGCCCGGGCTGGACGTGCGCACCCACCTGGAGCCGCGGGTGCAGCGACGGGCCGAGGAGGTCATCGCCGACGCGGTCTCCTCCGCGCGGGACGCCGGGCGGCCCGCTGACTCCGCCGCCGCGGTGGTGCTCGACGTCCGCACCGGCGGCGTCGTCGCCGCCGCGAGCTGGCCCGACTACGACCTGGACGTGTGGACCGGTGGTATCAGCCACGAGCAGTACGAGGCGCTGCTGGACCCCGAGGCCGGGTCGCCGCTGCGCAACCGGGTGGTGGGCGACACCTTCCCGCCGGCCTCCACCTTCAAGGTGGTCTCATTGCCGGCGGCGCTGCGGCACGGGGTGGACCCGGAGCGGGAGTACCCCTGCCCCGGCAGCGTGCGCATCGGCGACCGGACCTTCACCAACTACGAGTCCGAGGCCCACGGGCCACTCACGGTCGAGGAGATCGTCGAGGTCTCCTGCGACACCGCCTTCTACCGGTGGGCGCACCGCAACTGGCAGGACATCGGCGGCGTCAACCAGGACGCCGACCTGCGCGACCCGTACGTGCTGCTGGCGCAGGACTTCGGCTTCGGCGAGCCGACCGGCGTGGACCTGCCCGGCGAGGCGGCGGGCCGGGTACCCGGACGGGAGTGGAAGCGCGGCTACTGGCAGGCGACACGGGAGGACTCCTGCGCCCGCGCGGAGCGCGGCTACCCGGAGGAGCCCGACCGCGCGCGCCGGGAGTTCCTGGAGCAGCTCGCCGAGGAGAACTGCACCGACGGCTGGCAGTACCGCGCCGGGGACGCCGTCAACCTCTCCATCGGGCAGGGCGACCTGGCCGCGACACCGCTGCAGGTCGCCAGCGCCTACGCCGCCGTGGCCAACGGCGGGACGCTGTGGCAGCCGCAGGTCGCCGCCGCGCTGCAGGACCAGCGCGGGCAGGTGGTCAGCCAGCTGGACCCGGAGCCGATCGGTGACCTCGGCCTGACCCGCCGCGAGCTCGCGGTGCTGCGGGACGGCCTGGACGGGGTCAACACCGACGGCACCGGCGCGGCCGCGTTCACCGGGTTCGACCTGGACTCTTACCCGGTGGCCGGGAAGACCGGCTCCGCCGAGTCGTTCGGGCGCCGCGCCACCGCCTGGTACGCCTCCTACGGCCCGCTGCCCGAGCCCCGGTACGCCGTGGTCGTCGTGGTCGAGCAGGGCGGCATCGGCGGCACCGTCGCCGCCCCGGCGGCCCGCGACATCTGGGAGGTGCTGCGCCGGCTGGACCGGTGAGCACGGGCGGCCCCGCACGCGGTGGACGGCGGAACCACACGTCGGGTCGGTCCGTCCGAGGGGGGACACTGCCGTCCGCCGCTGACACCAGGAGGCCCCGATGCCTCGCCGTTCGACTCACCTGCTGCTGGCCCTGCCGCTGGCGACCGCGCTCGTCCTCACCGGGTGTGCTCGCCCGCCGGCGGAGGATCCGGGGGCAGCCGAGCCCGCCGGTCCGCCCGCGCCGTGGGACGAGGGGCAGGCCACCGCAGCGGTGACCGCGCTGTCGGCCGGGTTCCTCGCCGACTTCGACGACTGCCAGGAGCTGCTCACCTACTACCAGGCCAACGCCCTGGAGGTGGTCGGGCCGCACGGTCTCGGACACTGGGGCTGGGCCGCCGACCTCGACGCGGTCGCTGGCGGTGCGGAGCAGCAGGCCGATGCGGGCGCCCGGGACGCCGCCGGCCCGGACCACTCCAGCACCAACGTGCAGGAGGAGGGTGTCGACGAGGCCGACCTGGTCAAGACCGACGGCAAGGTCATCGTGGCCGCGACGGGCGGGACGGTGCGCGTGGTCGACGTGGCCACCGAGGCGGTGCTCGCGACGGTGGAGCTGCCGGGCGGTGCGGAGGTCCACGCCGCCGAGCTGCTTCTGCACGGGTCGACGCTCGTCGTGCTCGGCCAGGAGCATAGCCCCGGACAGCCGGTCGATGGCCGGCAGCTGGCGTTCCCTGCCTCGCGCACGGTCGTCACCACGGTGGACCTGAGCGACCCGGCGCAGCCGCGGACCATCGGCTCGGTGCGCATGGAGGGCTCCTACCGGTCGGCGCGGATGGTCGGGGACACCGTGCGCCTGGTCATGGTGACCGAGCCGCCCGGCGTCGAGCAGACCCAGCCGCGCTCTGGCCGGCTGAGCGCGGAGGCGGAGGCCGAGCAGGCCAACCGGGACCTGATCCGGGCCACCACGATCGACGACTGGGTCCCGCACCGGCAGCAGCTGGACGCAGCGGGCCGGGTCCTGTCCACCGAGCCGCTGCTGGGATGTGACCAGATCTCCCGCCCACGGGACCCCGCCGGCCTGTCCACCATGTCCGTCCTCACCTTCGACGTGAGCTCGGCCACCCCCGCCCCGACGTCCGGCACCGGGCTCGTGGCCGGGGGCAGCACCGTCTACGCCTCCACCGACCGGCTGATCGTGGCGACCAGCGGGTGGGACAGGTGGCTGTGGGCAGGTCGGGCCGGCAGCTGGCCGGGACCGGAGCCGAGCAACCGCACCGACCTGCACGCCTTCGACATCTCCGACCCCGCCGCCACGTCCTACACGGCCTCCGGCAGCGTGGCGGGGAGGCTGCTCAGCCAGTGGGCCCTGGACGAGCAGGACGGGGTCATCCGGGTGGCCACCACCACCGACCCGCCCGGCGCCTCGCAGAGCTCGCAGTCGTCGCTGGTCGTGCTGCGCGAGGACGGTGACCAGCTCACCCAGACCGGACGGGTGGACGGCCTGGGGGTCACCGAGCACATCCGGGCCGTGCGCTACCTGAGCCCGGACGTCGCGGCCGTGGTCACGTTCCGCCAGACCGATCCCCTCTACCTGATCGACACCAGCGACCCGTCGGCGCCGTCCGTCGCGGGCGAGCTGAAGATCCCCGGCTACTCGGCCTACCTGCACCCTGTCGCCGACGGCTGGCTGCTCGGCGTGGGCCAGGACGCCGACGAGAGCACCGGGCAGACCCGTGGCCTGCAGGTCTCCCTCTTCGACATCCGGGACCTGACCACGCCGCGGCAGGAGCAGGTCATCACCTACCCGGACACCTGGTCGCCGGTGGAGCACGACCACCGTGCCTTCCTGCACTGGCCGGCCACCGGACAGGTCGTCCTGCCCGCGCAGCAGTGGGACGAGACCGGCAAGGCCCAGGACCAGTTCGGCGGTGTGGTGACGCTCACCGTCGGCAACGGCACGCTGGCCGAGGGCGCGCGGGTGGCGACGACCGCCCCCAACCAGGACTGGGGAGAGCCACCGACGCGCACCATGGTGATCGGCGACGACCTGTGGACCCTGGACTGGCAGGGGCTGTCCCGCTTCGACCTGGCCACGTTCGAGGGCGGCTGGGTGGTCGACCTCCCCTGAGCCGGGAGGCGCCCGGCCAGTCCTGGTGCGGTCCGGACCCGGCCCGCGGCTCTCGGTAGTGTCGGGCGCGTGACTTCCAGCCACGACCCCATCAGCGCTGAGCTGCGCGCCGACGTGCGCCGGGTATCGACCCTGCTCGGCCAGTCGCTGGTCCGCCACCACGGACCGCAGCTGCTCGAGAGCGTCGAGCAGGTGCGGCTGCGCACCAAGGCGAGCAAGGAGGGCCGGCCGGAGGCGGCCGAGGAGGTTCGCGAGCTGCTGGCCGCGCTCCCGCTGACCACGGCAACGGACCTGGTCCGGGCCTTCGCCTCCTACTTCCACCTGGCCAACGCGGCCGAGCAGGTGCACCGGGTGCGGACCCTGGGCGGTCGCGAGGAGGAGGAGGGCTGGCTGGTGCAGGCGGTGCGCGA
This sequence comes from Ornithinicoccus halotolerans, assembly GCF_009602535.1. Classification (GTDB taxonomy): domain Bacteria; phylum Actinomycetota; class Actinomycetes; order Actinomycetales; family Dermatophilaceae; genus Ornithinicoccus; species Ornithinicoccus halotolerans. The sequence goes on from NZ_WIQI01000076.1 coordinate 5,823, forward strand.
CGTCGTCGCTGCCGGCGGGCCAGAGCTGCTCTCCGAAGCGGTGGCGGAGCTCGACGTGCGGCCGGTGTTCACCGCCCATCCCACCGAGGCCAGCCGCCGGTCGGTACTCACCAAGATCCGGCACCTGTCCGACGAGCTGGCCCGCGACACCGACACCGGCACGATCGCGCGGCGGCGACAGGACCGCCGGCTCGCCGAGCTGATCGACCTGATCTGGCAGACCGACGAGCTCCGGCAGACCCGCCCGACGCCGCTGGACGAGGCGCGCAACGCGATGTACTACCTCGACGAGGTGCTCACCCGGACGGTGCCCGACCTGCTGGGTGACCTGGCCGACCTGCTCGGGGAGCACGACGTCACGATGGACCCGACCCGGCCGCCGGTGCGGTTCGGCTCCTGGATCGGCGGGGACCGGGACGGCAACCCCTACGTCACCGCCGACGTCACCGCCTCGGTGCTGCGGCTGCACCACCAGCACGCCGTGGACGTCGCGCTCTCGCTCATCGACCTGCTGATCTCGCAGCTGTCCTCCTCCACGGTCATCGTCGAGGCCGAGCAGGACCTGCTGGACTCCCTCGAGCGGGACCTGGCACACCTGCCCGGGCTGGACCCGCGGGTCAAGGAGCTCAACGCCGCCGAGCCCTACCGGCTCAAGCTCACCTGCGTGAAGGCCAAGCTGCTCAACACCCGGCGCCGGGCGGAGCGGGGCAGCGCACACGAGGAGGGCCGCGACTACCGCAACGCCGCGGAGATCATGGCCGACCTGCGGCTGGTCGCCGAGTCGCTGCGGCGCCACGGTGGCGAGCTGGTCGCCGAGGGGCGGCTGGCCCGCGCCACCCAGACCGTGGCCGCGACCGGGCTGCACCTGGCCACCCTGGACGTGCGCGAGCACGCCGAGAAGCACCACGAGGCCGTGGGGGCGATGCTGGACGCGACCGGGGAGCTGCCCGGCCGCTACGCCGAGCTGGGCCGGCAGGAACGGTTCCCGGTGCTGGCCCGCGAGCTCGCCTCTCGCCGGCCGCTGCTGGCCCCCGCCGCGCACCGGGACACCACGCTGGCGGTGCTGGACGAGATCAGGGAGGCGATCGCCACCTACGGGCCGGACGTCGTGGAGACCTACATCATCTCCATGACCCAGGGACCCGACGACGTGCTGGCCGCCGCGGTGCTGGCACGGGAGGCGGGACTGCTCGACGTCCACGGGGACGCGGAGGGGGAGGGGGCCTTCGCCCAGATCGGGTTCGCGCCGCTGCTGGAGACGGTGGAGGAGCTGCAGGGAGCCGCCGAGCTGGTCGACGCGCTGCTGTCGGACCCGACCTACCGGCGCCTAGTCGCGCTCCGCGGCGACGTGCAGGAGGTCATGCTCGGCTACTCCGACTCCAACAAGCAGGCCGGCGTGCTCACCAGCCAGTGGCGGATCCACCAGGCGCAGCGGGCGCTGCGCGACGTCGCGGCCAGGCACGGGGTCCGGCTGCGGCTGTTCCACGGCCGCGGCGGCTCGGTGGGCCGCGGCGGCGGCCCCACCTACGACGCGATCCTCGCCCAGCCCCCGGGGGTCCTCGAGGGGGAGATCAAGTTCACCGAGCAGGGCGAGGTCATCTCCGACAAGTACTCCCTTCCCGCGCTGGCGCGGGAGAACCTCGAGCTGTCCCTCGCCGCGGTGCTGCGGGCCTCGGCGCTGCACCGTGACCCACGCTCGTCCACGGAGCAGATCCAGCGCTGGGGCGAGGTGATGGACGTGGCCAGCGACGCCGCCTACGCCCGCTACCGCGCCCTCATCGACGACGAGGACCTGCCGGCGTACTTCGTCGCGGCCACCCCCGTCGACCAGCTGGGGGCCCTCAACATCGGCTCCCGCCCGAGCAAGCGCCCGGACACCGGCAAAGGGCTGGAGGGGCTGCGGGCCATCCCGTGGGTGTTCGGCTGGACGCAGACCCGGCAGATCGTGCCCGGCTGGTTCGGCGTCGGCTCCGGCCTGCGGGCCGCGCGTGAGGCCGGGCACGAGGAGACGCTGGCGGAGATGCTGGCCGAGTGGCACTTCTTCGCCGCGGTGATCTCCAACGTCGAGATGACGATGGCGAAGACCGACCTGGACGTGGCCTCCCACTACGTCCAGACACTGGTGCCCGAGGAGCTGCGGCACCTGTTCGAGCAGGTCCGCGAGGAGTTCGCCCTCACCGAGGCGGAGGTGGGCCGCCTCACCGGCAAGCGGGAGCTGCTGGCCGACCAGCCGGTGCTGCGGCGCTCGCTGGCGGTCCGGGACCAGTACCTCGACCCCATCTCCTACCTGCAGGTGGAGCTGCTGCGCCGGCTGCGCGACAGTCGAGGGGCGGAGGAGGAGACCGGGGCCGAGGAGCAGGAGGCGCTGCAGCGGGCGCTGCTGATCACGGTCAACGGGGTCGCGGCCGGCCTGCGCAACACCGGTTGAGGTAGGGAGGCTGCCATGCCGGAGGGCCACACGCTGCACGCCCTCGCCCGAGACCTCACCGGCGCCTTCGCCGGCACCCGCCCGCGGGTCAGCAGCCCGCAGGGACGGTTCGCCGACGGCGCCGCCCTGCTGGACGGCACGGTGCTGGTGGGCGCCCGTGCCCACGGCAAGCTGCTGCTCGTCGACTTCGCCGGCGAACGCAGCGTCCACGTCCACCTCGGGCTGTACGGCACCTTCCGGGTGGCGCGACGACCAGCCAGCGAGGGCCCCGGCGACGAGCCGCCGGTCGTCGGTGCCGTCCGGCTCCGGCTGCTCACCCCCGACTGGGTGGCCGACCTGCGGGGACCCATGGCGTGCCGGGTGGTCGACCCGCGGGAGGTCGAGACGCTGCTGGCCCGGCAGGGCCCCGACCCGCTGCAGCCGGGCGCCGACCCGGAGCTGGCGTGGGCCCGGGTGCGCACCAGCAGCCGGCGCGTGGCCGAGCTGCTCATGGACCAGAAGGTGCTGGCGGGGGTCGGCAACGTGTACCGCAGCGAGGTGCTCTGGCGGCACCGGTTGTCCCCGCACACCCCGGGACGGCAGCTGCGGGCACGGTCGTGGCGGGCGGTCTGGGACGACCTGGTGCGGCTGATGCCGCTCGGTGTCGCCAGCGGCCGGATCGTCACCGTGGCCGAGGACGTCGCCGCCGTCGAGGAGGACTTGGCGGCGGGCCGGGTGCCGGACGCCGGCCCGCGGGTGTCCAACGTCTACCGGCGCACCGGCGAGCCCTGTCCCCGGTGCGGGTCGACGATCCGCACCGCGGTCGTCGCGGGACGCAACCTCTACTGGTGCGCCACCTGCCAGCGGCGCCGGTAGCGGCGGGACCCGGTCAGCGGTCGAAGACCTCCAGCCGCAGCGAGTACTCCCCGAGGTCGGGGTCGTCGGCGCTGCCCAGGATCTGCTGGAGCAGGTCGCGCGGGCTGGGGTAGTCGGGGCCGAGCGCGGCCAGGTACTCCCCGTGCGCCTCCAGCGAGGCGACGGCCGGCTCGAACGTGTCGCTCACGTCGACCACGTGGGTGGGCTCGGGGGAGGCGGCGAGCGCGACGTGACGCACGCCCGACCACGGTTCCAGCCCCTCGGCCAGCAGCTCGGGGAAGATCCACCGGTTGCCGGCGTCGGCGGAGGCGTCGATGACCGCCAGGCCCACCGCCCGGTGGTCGGCCTGGTTGGTGAACCCACCGGGGAAGCGCTCGCGGTGGGTGCCCGTGAGGAGGACGTCAGGACGTCGGCGGCGGATCTCAGCGGCGATCAGCCGCCGCAGCGGCACGCCGTACTCCACGACCCCGTCGGTCAGCCCCAGGAACTCCACCACGTCCACGCCGACCTTCGCCGCGCCGTCACGCTCCTCCTGCTCGCGCAGCGGGCCGGCCTGGTCCGGCGCCATGCCGTCGATGCCTGCCTCACCGCGGGTGGCCAGCAGGTAGCTGACCGTCTTGCCCTGTTCGGTCCACTTGGCGACCGCCGCGGCGGTGCCGTACTCCAGGTCGTCGGGGTGGGCCGCGATGCACAGTGCGGTCTGCCAGTCCTCGGGGAAGGGGGTGAGCGCCATGGGGCCAGCGTGCCAGCGGGCACCGTCACGCCGCTACGGATGGCATGCGGTCAGGCGTCGCGCAGCATCGCCAGCACGGCCCGTTCCAGCGCGGCCTTGCGTCGCAGCGGGTCGCGGTGGCGCCGGCGGGCGGCCGCGGCGATCGTCGTCCCCCTCTCGAAGAGGTCGATGACGCGCGGGTCGACGTAGGAGGAGCGCGCGACGGTCGCGGTGTTCCCTAGGTACTGCGCCACCTCGTCCAGGGCGGCACGGACGGCTCGGCTGCGTCCCCGGGCCGAGTCGTCCCCCTCGTCGGCGAGGGCCAGGGCCGTCGCGGCGAGCACGGTCGCGTGCCAGGTGCGGAAGTCCTTGGCGGTGAGCTCGCCGTCGAAGACCTCGGCCAGGTAGGCGTTCACGGCGGCAGCGTCCAGCTCCGTCCAGCGCCGCCGCCGCTGGTAGGCCATCAGCTGCTCGCTGCCGTCCCGGCGGCGTCTCATCCGGTCCAGCGCGGCCATGACGTCGTGGTCGTCGATCCGCACCGTGTGCTTGACACCGGACTTGCCGATGAAGTTGAAGACCAGCACGCCCGACCGCTTGCGCACGTGCTGGCGCTGCAGCGTGGTGAGGCCGAAGCTGCCGTTCTCATCGGCGTAGACGTCGTTGCCGATCCGGAAGTAGCCCAGGTCGAGCAGCCGGACCGCGACGGCGTTGGCGCGCTCCAGCGGCATCCCCTCCCTGGCCATGTCCCCGGCGATGCGACGCCGGGCCTCCGGCAGCCGTTCGGCGGCCTCCAGCACCCGGTCGAACTTCTGCGCGTCCCGCTGCACCCGCCACTCGGGGTGGTACAGGTACTGCCGTCGGCCGGCGGCGTCGGTGCCGACCGCCTGGATGTGCCCCCGCGGGTGGGGGCAGATCCACACGTCGCGCCACGCCGGCGGGATCACGAGCGAGCGGATCCGCTCGACCTCCGCCGCGGGCAGCCGGTCCCCCTGCATGTCCAGGTAGACGAACCCGCGCCCAGCCCGGCGGCGGCGCCATCCGGGATCGCCGGGGGAGACGGTGCGCAGGCGGACCATGGCCACATCACAGACCGCCACGGCCGCGCCCGCAAACCGAGCGGCCCTCGCGGCGCCGGCCAGGATTAGGGACGGGCGGCCGGCCGCTGCTAGATTGGCCTGTGCCGTCGACCGGCCGCGGAGCCAGAGAGCCCTGGTGGACCTGCCCAGGAGCGCCGCGCAACGATCAGAAGGAGTCGCCCATGGGGCTGGACGCTGCTGTGAAGAAGCAGACCATCGAGGAGTACGCCACGGCCGAGGGCGACACCGGGTCGCCGGAGGTCCAGGTCGCGCTGCTGACCGCGCGCATCAAGCACCTGACCGAGCACTCCCGTGAGCACAAGCACGACCACCACAGCCGCCGCGGGCTGCTGCTGCTGGTCGGGCGCCGCAAGCGGCTGCTCCGCTACCTGGAGCAGACCGACATCGAGCGCTACCGGTCGCTGATCAAGCGACTCGGCCTGCGCCGCTGACACGCTTCGCAGGGGAGCGACTCCCGGACGCCCGGGGGTCGCTCCTTTGCATGTGGCGGCCACCGGCAGGACACCCTGCCGCGCGCCGGCACGATGACAGCCGGGCACAACGATGATGACCCGCGCTGGAGAGTGAACAGAGAGAAAAGGAGGGCCTTCGATGGAGGGTCCAGAGATCACATCGACCGAGGCTGTTATCGACAACGGCAGCCACGGCACCCGCACCGTCCGCTTCGAGACGGGCCGACTGGCCAGGCAGGCCGGCGGCGCGGTCACCGCCTACCTGGACGAGGACACCATGCTGCTCTCGACCACCACGGCGAGCCGGCACCCCAAGGAGCACCTCGACTTCTTCCCGCTCACCGTTGACGTCGAGGAGCGGATGTATGCGGCCGGGCGCATCCCGGGCAGCTTCTTCCGGCGGGAGGGCCGGCCCTCGACCGAGGCCATCCTGACCTGCCGGCTGACCGACCGGCCGCTGCGGCCGACCTTCAAGCAGGGGCTGCGCAACGAGGTGCAGGTGGTGCTGACCGTGCTGTCGCTGCACCCCGACCACCAGTACGACGTCCTCGCGATCAACGCCGCGTCGGCCTCCACCCAGGTCTCCGGCCTGCCGTTCAACGGCCCGATCGGTGCGGTGCGTGTCTCCCTGCTGGACGGACAGTGGGTGGCCTTCCCCGACTACAGCGACGTGCAGCGCTCCACCTTCGACATGGTCGTTGCCGGACGCGTCGTCGGTGACGACGTCGCGATCATGATGGTCGAGGCCGAGGCGACCGAGTCCACCTGGGACCTGGTCAACCTGGAGAGCAAGCAGGCGCCGACCGAGGAGGTCGTGGCCGAGGGCCTGGAGGCCTCCAAGAAGTTCATCCGCGTCATCTGCGAGGCGCAGGCCGAGCTGACCGAGAAGGCCGGCAAGGAGGTCGGTGACTTCCCGATCTACCTCGACTACCAGAACGACGTCCTGCAGGCCGTCGAGGCGGAGACCACCGAGCCGCTGCAGGAGGCGCTCCGGATCGCCGGGAAGGCCGAGCGCGAGGACCGCCTCGCCGAGATCAAGGTGGCCATGACGGCCGCCCTCGCCGGCGACGAGGACAACCCCGGCCCGTTCGCCGGCCGCGAGTCCGAGCTCTCCGCCGCCTACCGCTCGGTGCAGAAGCAGCAGATCCGGCAGCGCATCCTGCGCGAGCAGGTCCGCATCGACGGCCGCGGCCCGACCGACATCCGCGCGCTCTCGGCCGAGGTCGAGGTCATCCCGCGCGCCCACGGATCGGCCATCTTCGAGCGCGGCGAGACCCAGATCATGGGCGTCACCACGCTGAACATGCTGCGGATGGAGCAGCAGCTGGACACGCTGTCGCCGGTGACTCGCAAGCGCTACATGCACAACTACAACTTCCCGCCGTTCAGTACCGGCGAGACCGGCCGGGTCGGGTCGCCGAAGCGGCGCGAGATCGGCCACGGCGCGCTCGCCGAGCGGGCGCTGCTGCCGGTGCTGCCGACGCGCGAGGAGTTCCCGTACGCGATCCGGCAGGTCTCCGAGGCGCTGGGCTCCAACGGCTCCACCTCGATGGGCTCGGTGTGCGCGTCCACGATGTCGCTGTGGAACGCCGGTGTCCCGCTGCGGGCTCCCGTCGCCGGCATCGCCATGGGCCTGGTCTCCGACGAGGTCGACGGCCAGACCCGGTACGCGGCGCTGACCGACATCCTGGGAGCTGAGGACGCCTTCGGCGACATGGACTTCAAGGTCGCCGGCACCCGGGAGTTCATCACTGCGATCCAGCTGGACACCAAGCTGGACGGCATCCCGGCCTCGGTCCTGGGCGGTGCGCTGACGCAGGCCCGTGACGCGCGGCTGCACATCCTTGATGTGATGACCGAGGCGATCGACGGGCCGGACGAGATGAGCCCCTACGCCCCGCGCGTCATTACGGTGAAGGTGCCGGTCGACAAGATCGGCGAGGTCATCGGCCCCAAGGGCAAGATGATCAACCAGATCCAGGAGGACACCGGCGCCGACATCTCCATCGAGGACGACGGCACCGTCTACATCGGCGCCACCGACGGGCCCTCGGCCGAGGCCGCCCGCTCGGCGATCAACGCCATCGCCAACCCGCAGATGCCAGAGGTGGGTGAGCGCTTCCTGGGGACCGTGGTCAAGACCACCACCTTCGGTGCGTTCATCTCGCTGCTGCCCGGCAAGGACGGGCTGCTGCACATCTCCGAGATCCGCAAGCTGGTGGGCGGCAAGCGCATCGACGCGGTCGAGGACGTGCTCGCGGTCGGGCAGCGGGTGCAGGTCGAGCTCAAGGAGATCGACCCGCGCGGCAAGCTCTCGCTCGCGGCGGTGCCCGCAGCGGGCGAGGGGGAGGCCGGCGAGACCGCTGCCGAGGTCCCGGTCCCGGCCACGAGCGAGGCCGCGGCCCCGCAGGCCGTCGCGCCCGCGGACGTCCCCGCGACTCCGGCTGCCGACCAGGCCGAGGCGCCGGAGGCGGACCAGGGCGAGGACGCCCCCGTGGGGGTGTCCGCCGGCCATCACCAGTGGCTCCCGGGGGCGGTGGGTGAGCACGAAGACCGGCGCGTGGTAGGGCGGCTCCTCCCC
>NZ_WIQI01000077.1 GCF_009602535.1 Ornithinicoccus halotolerans
GAGAGGCCCAGCGGACCAAGATGATCCGCCACCTCGGCTCGGCGCTGACCGACGTCACCTACGTCTTCGACGAGCCCTAGCAGCGCCATGCCCGGCAGCGGGTCCCGGCCGTGGACGTGGGCCCGCCGGTACGCGGCCTCGGCGGCGTCGAGGTCCCCGCGCAGCCGGTGCAGCTCCCCCAGCCGGTACTCCGCCTCCGCGACCACGACGACGTCGAGCCCCGCCAGCTCCGAGGTCGCCCGCCTGGCCTCCTGCTCGGCCCGGGCCCACTCACCGTGGACCTGGAGCAGCTGGACCCGGTGCACCCGGCAGATGCCGCGGAAGAGCACCGCGGGCGCGTACCCGCGCCACCAGCGGTCGGTGAGGTCGGTCCACCGCTGCGCCCGGGGCAGGTCGCCGAGCTCGTAGCACAGCTGCATCATCCGGCAGTACAGGTTCCCGGCCCACTCCGGGAGCACCCGACCGCTGCGGACCGGCAGCATCGCCTCGTCCAGGCACCGCATCGCCTCGTCGACCGCGCCACGCCGCAGCGCCAGGACACCGGCGGCGAACAGCCCCTGGGCCTGCAGCGTCGGGTCCCCGTGGCGGTCCGCCAACGTCAGCAGCCGCTCCACCAGCTGCCCGGCCCGCTCCAGGTCGCCGGCCTGGGTCGCCCAGTCGGCGTCGAGCGCGAGCAGGTAGCCGTGCTCGGCGGCCTCGGGCACCTCCTCCAGGAGCCGCCGGGCCCGCGCCAGCCAGCCCGCGCCGACGTCCTGCCGGCCGCGGACCACCTCCGAGAAGCCGATCTCCAGCGCGGCCATCGCCGCACCGGCGAGCTCCCCGGCCTGCCGGCGCCGCTGGTGGACCTCCTCCGTGACGACGACGAACTCGTCGATCAGCCCCAGCCACCAGCACGCCGTGGCCAGCCCCGCCAGATCGGCCGCGGCCGGCTCGCGGGCCGCGCGGAACCGCTCACGGGCCGTCGCCCAGTCCCGCCGGGCGAGCGCCTCGCGAGCCTCGATGAGCGCCTCGTCGAGCTCGGTCATCCGCACCCTCCACCCCCGATGGTGCCAGGGAACGCGCCTCAGTCGCGGCGGGCCACGACGGAGAAGGCCACCGGCAGCTGCTGCCGCCACGGCGCCGGCAGCACGTAGCCGTCCCCCTCCAGCTCCATCACCGGCAGCGCAGGCCAGGGCAGCGTGTCGTGCTCGCCGACGGCGACCAGCCGCAGCCCGGCGTCGAGCAGCGCCTGCAGCACCTCCGAGACCGGGTGCGGCCACTCGTAGTTGCGGGTCGCCCGGATCCGGGTGTGGTCACCACCGGTGTAGGTGCTCGCCTCGTCATAGGTCTGCGCCTGTCCCGGCGGCAGCGACCAGTAGCGGTAGCCCAGCCGCACGTCGCCCGCCACCGTGTCGTCGAACGCGGCGAGCACCGGGTGCCGGTCCCGCAGGAAGAACGTGCCCCCGGGCCGCAGCAGCGCGGCGATCGTGCGCGCCCAGGCCGTCAGGTCCTCCAGCCAGCAGATGGTCCCGATCGAGGTGTGCACGTGGTCGAACGTCTGCCCCACGGCCGCGGCGGCGCCGGTCACCTCCGCCTCGACGTAGCGGATGTCGGTGCCGGCACGGGCGGCCAGGTCGCGCGCGATCTCAAGGGAGGCCGGCGACAGGTCCACGCCGGTGACCCCGCGCGCGCCGAGCCGAGCGAGAGAGAGCGTGTCGGTGCCGATGTGGCACTGCAGGTGGCACACCTCCAGGCCGGCCAGTGGCTGCGCGCCGGCCCGCGGCAGGTGCGGGGCGAGGATCGCCAGGTCCTCCCGGACCACGGTGCTGACCCTCGCCGGGTCCCGGGCCATCCCGGCGAGGTCGTAGTCGCCGCTGTCGGCGTGGACGCGGGCCCGGTCGTCCCAGTTGGCGCGGTTGGCCGCGTACGCCTCGGCGGTCTCGACGCTGGTCTCGGTCACCGGGTCGAGCGGCTGGCTCATCGGACCTCCTCGGGGGTGCGGACCCATCATGGCCCACCCCGAGCGAGAGGCGGGCCGGGGCGCACGCCGTTAGGGTGAGCCAGGTGAACTGGGAAGACTACGACGCGGTGCTGTTCGACCTGGACGGGGTGCTCACCCCCACGGCCGAGGTGCACATGCGGGCCTGGGAACGGATGTTCACCGAGTTCCTGGAGGGGCCGGCGCGCGAGGTCGCCGGGGAGGGCGCCGACCTCTCGCCGTACACCGACGACGACTACTTCGCCCACGTCGACGGCAAGCCGCGCTACGAGGGCGTCGCCGACTTCCTCGGCTCGCGCGACATCGAGCTGCCGCAGGGGGACCCGGCCGACCCACCGGACGCGCTGACCGTCTGTGGCCTCGGCAACAAGAAGAACGACCTGTTCGCCGCGGTGCTCGAGGAGGAGGGCATCAGCGCCTACGAGGGCTCGGTGCGGCTGCTGGACGCCCTCGCCGAGCGCGACATCGAGGTGGCGGTGGTCTCCTCCTCCCGTAACGCCCCCGACGTGCTGCAGACCGCCGGCATCGCCGACCGGTTCGACGTCGTGGTCGACGGGGCGCTCGCCCAGCAGGAGAGCCTGGCCGGCAAGCCCCGGCCCGACACCTACGCCTACGCCGCGAAGGCCGTCGGCGCCAGCAACGCCCGCTCGGTGGTGGTGGAGGACGCGGTCAGCGGCGTGCAGGCCGGCCGGGCCGGGGAGTTCGGCCTGGTCGTGGGGGTCGACCGGGGCGCGGGCCGGCAGACGCTGCTCGACCACGGCGCCGACGTGGTCGTCGAGGACCTGGCCGAGCTCATCTAGCGGGCCGGGGTCCGGACACTCGGGCCGTACGGTCACGCTCGGGCGGATCCTGCCCTAGGCTCGTTGGCTGGGAGCAGGACGCCGCCGCCCAGCCGTGCCCGGCTGCGACGGCCTCTCGCTCCGGAACGCCTGACCTGCCCTCGCCCAGCGACGACGCGAAGGAGTTTCCGTGGCGCACAAGTACCCCTCCCCCCACATCCCCCCGCCGGTCCGCGACCCGATGGACCGCACCCGATGGCCGATCGACGAGTGGCGGCTCGTCGAGACCGCCTACGACCCCGAGGACCTGGGGCTGACCGAGACCCTCTTCGCCACCGGCAACGGCTACCTGGGGATGCGCGGCAACGCCGAGGAGGGGCGGGACACCCACACCCACGGCACCTACGTCAACGGCTTCCACGAGACCTGGCGCATCGAGCACGCCGAGGAGGCGTTCGGCCTGGCCCGGGACGGGCAGACCCTGGTCAACGTCCCCGACCCCAAGACCATGAAGATCTACGTCGAGGACGAGCCGCTGCTGCTGGCGGCGGCCGACCTCGGCCACTACCAGCGCTGGGTCGACTTCCGCGACGGCCAGCTGCACCGGGAGGTGATCTGGCGCACCAACAACGGCAAGCGGGTGCGCATCCGCACCACCCGGATGGCCAGCCTGACCGAGCGGCACCTGGCGCTGATGACCATGGAGATCGAGCTCCTCGACGGCAACGCGCCGATCGTGGTCTCCTCCCAGCTGCTCAACCGGCAGGACGGCACCGACGAGTACTACGTCAGCTCCGCCGCGATGGGCGAGGGCTTCGACCCCCGCAAGGCCGAGGCGTTCAACCGCCGGGTGCTGGACCCGCAGGCCAGTCAGGTGTGCGACGAGAGCCGGCTGCTGCTGGGCTACCGCTGCCGCGAGTCCCGCATGACGCTGGCGGTCGCGGCCGAGCACCGGATCGAGACCGAGTGCGCGCACCACGAGGACATCAGCGCCGAGGACGACGAGGCCAAGCACGTCTTCCGCATCGACGCCGAGGCCGGGTGCCCCATCCGGATCGAGAAGTACGTCAGCTTCCACACCTCCCGGGGGGTCCCGGTCCAGGAGCTCGCCGACCGCTGCTGGCGCACCCTGGACCGTGTCGTCGCACGCGGCGCCGACCGGCTGCAGGAGGACCACCGCCGCTGGCTGGACGACTTCTGGGACCGCTCGGACGTGCAGGTCGCCGGGCAGCCCGCGGTGCAGCAGGCGGTCCGCTGGAACCTGTTCCAGCTGGCGCAGGCGGCCGGCCGCGCCGACGGGCTGGGCGTGCCCGCCAAGGGGGTGACCGGTTCCGGGTACGGCGGCCACTACTTCTGGGACTCCGAGGTCTACGTGCTGCCGTTCCTGACCTACACGCTGCCGTACGCGGCCCGCAGCGCGCTGCGTTTCCGGCACCTGATGCTCGACCCCGCCCGCGACCGCGCAGCGGAGATGTCCCAGCACGGGGCGACCTTCCCCTGGCGCACCATCAACGGCAAGGAGGCCAGCGCCTTCTTCGCCGCCGGCACCGCGCAGTACCACATCAACGCCGACATCGCCCACGCCCTCATCAAGTACGTGCGCGCCACCGGCGACCACGAGTTCCTGCTCGACGAGGGCGTCGACATGCTGGTGGAGACCGCGCGGCTGTGGGCCGACCTGGGGTTCTGGCAGCTCAACGGCGACAAGAGCTTCCACATCCACTCGGTGACCGGGCCGGACGAGTACACGACGGTCGTCAACGACAACCTGTTCACCAACGTGATGGCCCGGGCCAACCTGTTCGTCGCCGTCGAGGCGGTGACCGAGCTGCAGTCCAGCGACCCGGACGGCTACGCGCGCGCCAAGTCCCGGCTGACCCTCGACGAGCACGAGATCGAAGAGTGGCGCCGCGCGGCCGAGGACATGTACATCCCCTTCGACGAGGTCCTCGGCGTGCACCCGCAGGACTCCCACTTCCTGGAGCGGGAGGTGTGGGACCTGGACAACACGCCGAACGACAAGCGGCCGCTGCTGCTGCACTACCACCCGCTGGTCATCTACCGGTTCCAGGTGCTCAAGCAGGCCGACGTCGTCGCGGCGATGTACCTCGCCGGCAGCCACTTCAGCCTCGAGGAGAAGCGGGCCAACTTCGAGTACTACGACCCCATCACCACCGGCGACTCCACGCTGTCGGCGGTGGTGCAGTCGATCGTCGCCGCCGAGGTCGGCTACCACGAGATGGCGCTGCGGTACTTCTACGCCGGCCTGTTCGTCGACCTGGACGACCGGCACGGCAACACCACGGAGGGCGTCCACGTCGCCTCGGCCGGCGGCGTGTGGAGCGCGCTGACCGGCGGGTTCGGTGGCATGCGCGACCACAACGGGGAGCTCACCTTCGACCCCCGGCTGCCGGAGGACTGGACCGAGCTGACCTGGCCGATGTCCTGGCACAGCTCCCGGCTGCGGGTCACCGTCCGGCAGGACGAGATCCTGCTGCGGGTCGAGCAGGGCGACCCGGTGACGGTCGCGGTGCGCGGTGAGGAGATGAAGGTCGGCGAGGACGAGGTGCGCGTGCCCCTCGACGACCAGGGCGAGCGGGTGCGAGAGGTGCTCCACTCCGGGCCACGGCTCTCCCGGCAACGGGCCGGCGGCCGGCACATCAACGCCACCGTGCCGCACTCCTGGCGAGACGCCAGCGAGCGTCCCCCCGTGCAGCCCGTGGACGTGACCAGCGCGGGCGAGGAGCAGGACGAGGAGGAGATCCAGCAGGTCGTCCCGCACGAGCACGAGGAGCGCGAGCAGGAGCGCGAGCACGAGCGCGCGCACGAGGAGCGGGAGCAGGAGGACCCGCACGAGGAGCGGGAGCCGCAGCAGTAGCAGCCGCTCAGACCCGCCGCAGCGGCCGGTGCGGCTGCGGCGGGTAGCCGACCTGCACCGGGTCACCCGCCGCAACCGCGCCGTCGCGCTCCACCACGGCCATCACCCCCACCCGGAGCTGCGGGTGTCCCTGCTCGTCGCGAGGCAGCACCACGGCCAGCAGGCCAGGGCGGTAGTCGTCGATCTGCCGGCACGGGTTGCGCAGGCCGGTCACTCGCACGACGGCCTGCCCACCCAGCGCCAGCAGGGTGCCCTCCGGCAGCGCGAGCAGGTCCACGCCCTCGGTGAGGACGTTCTCCCCGATCCCGCCCGGTGGCACCGGGTGGCCGGACGCCTGCCACTCCCGCAGCTGCTCGACCGCGACCAGGTGCACCTGCCGCAGGTTGGGCGTCGTGGGGTCTCGCCGCACCCGGGAGCGGTGGCGCACCGTCGCGCCGGCATGGGCGTCCCCCACGACGCCGTGCCCGGCTCGCAGCTCGACGCGGTCGCGCGGGACCTTGCTGAACCGGTGGGTGCCGTCGGCGGCCACCGCCACGACCCGGCCGAGCGGGCCCCTCATCTGTCCCATCTGTCACATTTTGCCCCCATCCGGGCGGCTGAATGGGGCCGTCGGGGAGTCGGTGTGGTCGGATGGTGAGCATGACTGAACCGTCCGAGCGACCCGACCAGGCCGACGGCGCGACCCCGGAACCGGCCGAGCAGGGCTCGGCCGTGCCCCCCGGCACCCCGACGGAGGCCCCGATCCTGGAGTCCGAGACCGACCGCCTCGCGGCCGCCGTGTCCGGGCCTGAGGACCAGGTCGGCATGGCCGCGCTGTGGCGGGTGACGATGCAGCTGGAGAACTGGTGGTTCCTGGCGGTGGGCGAGGAGGAGCAGGAGAGCCCCGCCGCCGCCGAGATCGAGGGACAGCAGATGCTGCTGGCCTTCACCGACGCCGACCGCGTCCGCCACTTCGCCCTCGAGCAGGGCATGATCACCCCCGAGGACGACCTGCGGGCGATCGCCCTGGAGCCCTACGAGGTGGTCGAGGCGGCCGACACCTACCAGCGCGCCAACATCAGCGGCCTCATCTTCGACGCGCACATCAGCGGCTACTACATCCCCGCTGAGCAGCTGCCCATCGTCTGGGACGCGGTCATGTCACCGGAGACCGAAACCTCCCAGCCGATCCCGTCCCGGGAGGAGCGCGAGGAGACCGGTCCCAACGAGTGGCCGCTGTCCTCCGGCGAGGAGCGCTGAGGCGCTCCTCGCCGCGATCGGCTCACGGCTCGGGGATCACCAGCTTCTGACCAGCGGCCACCTGGCTGGTGCTGAGCCGGTTGGCCAGCTGGATCTCCACCACGGCCCGGTCCAGCGGCAGCTCGGCCAGCTCCTCGGCCGCGACCTGGGACAGCGTCTGCCCCGGCTGCACCACCACCGTCTGCGGGTGCTGCGCCGCGCCGGCCGGCCCCAGCAGGCCCACGGCCAGCGCCGTGACCAGCGCCACCGCCACGGTCGTCGTCCCCAGGGTCAGCGCCAGCCGGCCGCGCCGGGTCAGCCGACCGGCACGGCGCGCGCCTGCCCTCGCGCGTTGCTGCGCGACCGGGTGGAGCGGCGGGGCCGACTCCTCCGGCACCTCCCCGGGCCGGCCCCACGGACGGCTCAGGTCGGGCAGCGGCAGCTCCGGCACCGGCTCCCCCGGCCGGACCAGGCGCAGGTGACGGGGACGTGGGCCCGGGCCGGTACCGCGAACGGCGGGGCCGGGCGTCGGGAACACCGCGGGTGCTGCGCTCATCAGTTCTCCTCCGTCTCGGTCGGCCCGTCCGAGGCCACGCGTTGGCTCACCACTGTCGGACGCGTGTGCGATCGGACGCCTGTCCAATGTGTAGCACGGTTGTGCGACGATGTCGACACGCCGCTCGAACAGGTGTTTGTCGCGGGAGTCGAATGCTCGTACGATGTCGTCACGTGAACAACTGAACCAGCAGCCACTGACAATGCTGTTGACCTGCAGGTTCGACCGCCGGAAGGGATGGGACAGATGGCCACGGAGAAGGACGACGACCGCTCGGGCCGCACCGGCCAGCACGAGGGCACGGTGCACCAGATGCGTGACCGCGTCGACGCCGAGCTGACCGCGCGCCAGCGGCGCGTGCTGGGGGTGATCCGCGACTCGGTGGACGCGCGCGGCTACCCGCCGAGCCTGCGGGAGATCGGCGAGGCGGTCGGCCTGACCTCACCCTCCTCGGTCGCCCACCAGCTTAAGATGCTGGAGCGCAAGGGCTACCTGCGCCGCGACCCGCACCGGCCACGGGCCATCGAGGTGGTCCTCCCGGGCGAGGGCGAGGACGGCGTGCGGCAGGGGTACCGCCGCGGCGGCGGCGAGTCGCACGTCGACGAGACCGGCATCGGTGACGAGCGGCCGGCCGCGTCCTACGTCCCGGTCGTCGGGCGGATCGCCGCCGGCGGCCCGATCCTGGCCGAGGAGGCCGTCGAGGACGTCTTCCCGCTGCCGAAGCAGATCGTGGGCGAGGGCGAGCTGTTCCTGCTCAACGTCGTCGGTGACTCGATGCTGGACGCCGCCATCTGCGACGGCGACTGGGTGGTGGTGCGCCGGCAGCCGACCGCCGACAACGGCGAGATCGTCGCGGCGATGCTGGACAACGAGGCGACCGTCAAGACCTTCAAGCGCACCGACGGCAAGGTCTGGCTGCTGCCGCAGAACGAGTCGTACGAGCCCATCGACGGTGACCACGCCGTCATCCTCGGCAAGGTCACCGCGGTCCTGCGCCGCATCTGACCTCCCGCACCCGCCGGCGCGTCATCCTCCGCGGTGACGGGTCAGGCGCGCTGACCGGTGCCGCCCGCCGGCCCTCCCATCCCTCCGGCGGGGCGGCACCAACCCTTGGGCCCACGGCCTCGTCCCGGCACGGGCTGCCGCTACTGCTCCTCCATGCCGGTGGGGTGCTCGGGCCACTCGTGGCGGCGCAGCCGCAGCCGGGCCGCCGCGTCACCCCCGCCCTCGTACGCGGCCGGGCTGGAGGCGGGACGGTCCTCGGAGATCCCGCTCGTCGGCAGGCTGAAGCCCTCCGGAGCCTTGTGCTCCGCCACCGCCTCCCAGCTGCGGCGGTCGTGCTCCATGACCTCGTCCAGGTCGTAGTGGCGGTAGAGCTCCCAGAGGTCGTGGTCGTCGAGGTGTTCGAGGTGGCGCAGCGTGGGCGCGTCGGCGACGTGGTCGGCGGGGTAGTCCACGCGCAGGCCCCGCTCGGACACCTCGGCGGCCTGCAGCGGTACGTAGCTGCCCAGTCCCTCGTCGCGCCCGACGGTGGCCCAGATCGGTTCCCCGGTGTCGTCGTCGAGGTAGATGTGCTGCACCGTCCCCAGCGGCCTGCCGTCCCGGTCCACCACCGGGGCTCCGGCCAGCAGGTCCAGTTGCTCACGCAGGATGCTCATCACGTCTCCTTCGGCGGTTGCCCAAGCACTGCCGACGGTAGCCGCGTCGGCACCCGGGCGCGAGAGGGCCTCAGTGCCGCAGCGCGCCGAGCGCCGAGGAGAACGCCTCCTTGGCGGCGGCCCACGGGCCACGGCGCGCGGGGAGGTCGCGCACCAGCGGGATCAGCTCGGCGGAGAAGCTGCGGCTGGCCTCCCGCGGCAGCAGCGAGGGCAGGTTGTCGATCGCGATCACGTCGACCGGGTGCTGGCCCTGGTGCACCCGCCGCACCGGCAGCTCCCAGGTGGTGATCGCCGTGTTGACCGGAAGCAGGTTGTGCTCGGAGGTGACGTCACAGGTCACGTCCGCGACGACCCGCAGCCGGTGCTCGTCCCCGGCCAGGTCCTCGTGGGTCAGGAACGGCGGGGTGGACGTCTTGGTCATCACGCAGTTGACCAGCAGGTCGTGGTCGAGCAGCGCGGGCCTGTCCAGCGGCTGGGTCTGCCGGCGGTCCCACTGGGTGACCTCCCACCCGGCGGCGGTGAGGGCCGCGACCGACCCCCGTCCGCTACGTCCGCCGGCACCGATCACCACGGCGCGCCCCGGCGAGCCCGCCGCGATCCGGTCGTCCAGGTCCTGCTGGGTGGTGGGCTGCAGCGGTGGCCGCAGCGCGTCCTGCCAGGCGAGCGCGCCCAGCGCGGCACCGACGTAGCCGGCCCAGTACCCGAACGCGACGACGCGGCGGCCGTCGACGGTGAGGTACTCCACGTCCAGCAGCTCCCCGCCGCCGCTGCGGAACCGGTGCAGCAGGCGCTCGGCGCCCTCCTGGCCCTTGTAGGCGTGGGCGAAGAAGATGTGGTGGTGGTGCAGCGGCTCCGGCTCCGGCGGCAGCTCCTTGATGCCCACGATGTAGGCGTCCTCCGGGGCGGCCACCCAGCTGCCCGGGTCGGCCAGCTCGCAGCCGGCCGCGGCGAACTCCTCGTCGCGGTAGGCACGACGCTGCGAGCGCTCCACCGTCACCCGCACGCCCTCGGCCACCAGCAGCGCAGCGTCCTCGGGCACGATCGGGACCCGCTGCTCGGTCGGCCGGCTCTCCTCGCGGATCCACAGGTGCACGCTGCTCATGCGGGTCACCTTAAGGGGCGCCGACGCCGGCACCGCCGGTGGCGCTGGGAGCGCCGGTCGCGCCCGTCGCGCGGGGAGCGCCGGTGACCTCGTCGGCCAGCCGCGGCAGCACGTCCTGCAGGAGCGCGTCCAGCCGCAGCGTGGCCTCCGCGTCGCCGCGGGTGCGGCCGCGGGTCACGACCGCCACTGGCGTCCCGAGCCGGTCGGCCCGCCGCACGAACCGGTACCCGCTCATCACCTGCAGCGAGGAACCGAGCACCAGCAGCGCGGCCGCCCCCTCGACGGCAGCGAACGCCCGCTCCACGCGCGCCTTGGGCACCGACCCGCCGAAGAACACCACGTCGGGCTGGAGCAGGTCGGACCCGCAGACCACGCAGTGCACCAGCCGGAAGCCGCCGATCTGGTGCGGGTCGAGCACGACGTCACCATCGGGCCGGACCTCATCGGTGGTGGCTCCGAACCGGGGGTTGGCCGCGGTCATCCATTCGTGCACGACCTCGCGGGCATAGTTTTCCCCGCACCGCAGGCACCCGACCCGGGCGAGCGTGCCGTGCAGGTCCAGCACCCGGCGGGACCCGGCGGCCTGGTGCAGGCCGTCCACGTTCTGGGTGATCACCTGCTCCACCAGCCCAGCGGTCTCCAGCCGGGCCAGCGCGTGGTGCACCGGGTTGGGCCGGGCGGCGCGGAAGCGCGTCCACCCGGCGTAGCTGCGGGCCCAGTAGCGGCGCCGGTTGTCCGCCGAGGCCAGGAAGTCGCCGTGGTGCATCGGGGTGACCCGGCGGGACCCGTCCGGGCCGCGGTAGTCGGGGATGCCCGAGCCGGTCGAGACCCCGGCGCCGGTGAGTGCGACGACCCGGCCGCGGCGCACCAGGTCGGCGAGGGCAGCGAAGGCGGCCTCGTCGACCGGCGCCCGAGGCGGCAGCTCGGCGGTCAGCGTCACGCTCCGAGGGTAGGCGCAGCAGCGGCTGCGCGCGCACGCACGACCCGCGCCGCGCGACGAGGGGACCGCGCCGGGCGCGGTCCCCTCGTGCGTGGCGACCGGGCTGCTCACCGGTCGCCGCCCCCCGGGTCAGAGGCAGCCGACCTCCATGACGCCGTCTGTGAGCGCGCCGTCCAAGAAGGCGAAGTCGGCGTCGCTGAGGTGGTTGATCCCCTGGCTCTTGCCCATCGCGCCCTTGGCCATCACGGCTCGGCTGTGGATCATCGGCTCCTGCTCCACCCCGAAGGCGGCCATCCACTCGGCGACCGCGGCATCGCCGAGCCCCAGGCCCTGGCAGCTCGGGGGCAGCACGAACATCTCGGCCACATCGCTCAGCTCGACGAACACGCTGTTGTTGCTGGCGAGCGCCTGGCGGGCCGCGTCGCTCATGTTGGCCACGTAACAGAAGTGAGCCGAGGCGGTCGTGGCGGTCACCAGCGTCACGGCGGCGGCCCCCGCGGCCACGCCGAGCAGGCGACGACGCAGACGAGTTGTGGTCATAGTGTGGTTCCTCTCCCTCATAAGCCCGGTCCATCCGGGCCCCGGGGGACACTGCACCGCAGCCGGGCCGCCGGCGCCAGAGGCTGCGGCAGCCATCGTGTGGGCAGAACTACCCAGTATCAGCGGCGGCGGGCAGCAGCCCCCACCGGTGCGCCACCGACACCGCGGAGAGCCGGTCCCCCACGCCCAGCTTGTGGTAGGCGTTCGAGAGGTGACGGTGGATGGTGCGTTCGGAGCAGCCCACCATGCGCGCGATCGTGGCCGCCTTGTGGCCGCGCGCCAGCAGCGCCAGCACCTCCGACTCGCGGGCGGTGAGGTGACAGCGGGCACGCCCGTCGTGGCCCGCGGCGACCTGGACCCAGGCGGCGTCGTCACCGTGCAGCCGGAGCAGCCGGACCAGTCCCTGCACCACCGGCTGGACCGCGGCGAGCAGGTCCAGCTCGGCAGCGGTGAAGTCGACGCCCTCCCGACCCAGCAGGTAGACGACCGGCCGCTGCCCGCCGACGACCGGCAGCACCGCCACCTGGTCGCACCCCCAGTCCCGGTGGTACTCCCGCTGCAGCGTCGAGCCGCGCCAGTCCGGTCCGTACGCCCGCGCGGCGGTCCACGGGGCGAGCTGGCCCGCCACGGCCCGGTCCAGCAGCGGCCCCGGCCGCTCCCCCGTGCGCAGCCGGTGGCGCAGCGTGGCGGCCGCGGGCGGCGTGACCGCACCGCCCAGCACCTCGGCGTCCCGGTGGAGCAGGTCCACCCGCAGCAGCAACCCGACCCGGGCGGTCACCGCCGCGGAGAGCCGCTCGATGACCGCGTCGTTGCGCTCCTCGGGCGTGCCGGCGGCACTGGCCGCTCCGACGAGCTGCACGACCAGGGTGAGGGCCTCGGTTCCGGTGTCCGCCACAGTCGTATGGTCCCGCTGCCAGGGGCTGCTGGTAAAGAGGCCTGACTGAATGCTGCAGGACCCATTTTCAGGCTGCGGGGCCAGCACCACGTCCGTAGCCTCGGAGGGGACACCGCAGTCGCACCAGGCAGGAAAGGAGTGTCCGATGACCACGACGGGCAGTGAGCAGGGGGAGCTGGTCACCGACATCCTCACCGCGGATCACCGGGCGATGCTGGACCTCCTCGGGCAGATCCCGCAGACCGAGGACGGCCAGGAGCGCCGGGACCTCGCCGACACCCTCATCGCGGAGGTGATGCGGCACTCGGTCGCCGAGGAGATGTACGTCTACCCCGCCGTCGAGGAGCACGTGCCCAACGGCGCGGACGAGGTCGAGCACGACAAGCAGGAGCACGACCAGATCGTGGACCTGATGAAGAAGCTGGAGGGCCAGGACGCGGCCAGCCCCGCGTTCCTGGAGATGGTCCGTGGCCTGACCGACCTGCTGCGCCACCACGCCGAGGACGAGGAGCAGGACCAGTTCCCGAAGCTGCGGACGCACGTGCCGCACGAGCAGCTGGTCGAGCTGGGACGCAAGGTGAACCGCGCCAAGGAGCTCGCCCCGACCCGGCCGCACCCGAGCGCCCCGCACTCCGAGCTGTTCCACAAGGCGGTCGGGCCGGGCGTCGGCATGGTGGACCGGCTGCGCGACCGGCTGACCGGCCGCCAGACGGGCTGAGCGGTGCCCCGTAGGCCGGTCAGGAGGAGCGCCGGCCCAGCGGGGTGACCCGGTCGGACCGCTGCAGGCTGCGCAGCACCGTGGCGGCGTCCCCGACCGGGTCGTGCGGCGCCCGGGCGGGGGCGTACCGGTGCGCCAGCCCCGGGTCGTGCCGGTGCAGCGCGGCCTCGGCCGCGAGGTAGCCGTGCCGCTCCAGGACCGCCTGCTCCTCGGCGGTGAAGGCATCCAGGTCGGTGCGGACCCGGTGGATCGCCGCCAGCGCCTGCTCCGGCAGGTCCCCGGCGGCCGTCGAACCCAGTGACCAGGTGGCCCCGCCGACCAGCCCGGCGGCGTGGGCGGCGTGCAGCCACCGCAGCCGGGTGGTCTTGCCGCCGCCGGAGGTGATCGCCAGCAGCCGCCACATCCGGGCGACGGTCGAGCCGGCCGGACGGCCCTGCGCCACGGCGCCGCCGTCGCTCACCAGCACCGACGCGTGGTCGCTCCAGACCGGCTCCAGCCCGAGGTTGTCGTAGACCCCGCCGTCGACCAGCTGCAGCCGGGCCAGGATCCCCTCCCGGACCGCCGGGTCCTCCCCGAGCTCGCGG
>NZ_WIQI01000078.1 GCF_009602535.1 Ornithinicoccus halotolerans
CGCGCACCCGTGGCCGCGGCCGCCCCGGCCGCTGGCCCCGTGCCGGAGCTGTACGACGTCGAGCAGGCGGAGGGCACCGCCGCCCCGGCCTGGGCCACGGAGGCCCCGGCGGCGACCCCGGAACCGGCCGCTCCGGGTACCTGGCAGCCGGTCCCGGTGCCCACCCCGACCTACCTGATGAAGGCTCCGGCGCGGCGGCCGGTGCAGGGCACGCCGTACCGCACGCCGGTGGACGAGCTGCCGTTCGACGGCCACGCGCTGGCGCTGGAGGAGGAGTTCGAGGACCTGCCGGCCGTGCACGGCTGAGCCCGGCCCCGCCTCGACCGGGCCACCAGGCCGCCCGTAGGTTGGGTGCATGACCACCAGCTACCGTCCTCTCGGCAACTCCGGCCTGATGGTCAGCACCGTCGGCATCGGCTGCAACGCCTTCGGCCGCCGCATCGACGTCGACACCGTGCAGCAGGTCGTCGACACCGCGATCGAGGAAGGTGTCACCTTCTTCGACACCGCCGACGTCTACGGGCAGGGCGCCAGTGAGGAGCTTCTCGGGCGTGCGCTGGGCTCCCGCCGCGACGACGTGGTGGTGGCCACCAAGTTCGGCATGGACATGCAGGGCGCCAACGGCCCCGACTGGGGCGCCCGAGGCTCCCGCCGCTACGTCCGCCGTGCCGTCGAGGCGAGCCTGCGGCGGCTGGGCACCGACTGGATCGACCTCTACCAGCTGCACCGGCCGGACCCGGTGACGCCGATCGAGGAGACCCTCGCTGCCCTGCACGAGCTGGTGCAGGAGGGCAAGGTGCGCTACGTCGGCTCCTCGAACCTCGCCGGCTGGCAGGTCATCGACGCCGACTGGACCGCCCGCACCTCCGGGTACACGCCGTTCGTGTCCGCCCAGAACAAGTACTCCCTGGCCGACCGGTCGATCGAGAAGGAGCTGGTCCCGGCCTGCGAGTGCGTCGGTGTGGGCATCCTGCCCTTCTTCCCCCTGGAGTACGGCCTGCTCACCGGCAAGTACCGCCGCGGCCAGGCCGCCCCGGAGGGCAGCCGGCTGGCAGACCCCTCCCAGCAGCAGCGGCTGGAGCGGGCCGACTGGGACGCCGTGGAAGCGGTGGCGTCGTTCGCCCACGAGCGCGACCTCAGCATGCTGCAGGTGGCCATCGGGGGGCTGGCGGCCCAGCCGGCGGTCGCGTCGGTCATCGCCGGCGTCACCAGCCCCGAGCAGGTGCGGTCCAACGTCGAAGCCGGCCAGTGGACGCCGACGGCGGAGGACCTGGCCGTGCTCTGACGGGACGAGCCCTCGATGCGGAGGCTCGTGGGATCGGGTGCTACAGTGCGTAGCCGCACGACACCCATGGGGCTGTGGCGCAGTTGGTAGCGCGTCTCGTTCGCAATGAGAAGGTCAGGGGTTCGAATCCCCTCAGCTCCACCAAACCCGTTGGTCGGCGTCATCCTCGGGTCGGTCGGGGCGGATCTCGGGCTGGCGCAGTTGATCTGCCTGACGACACAACGCACCCCACCACCGGCCCCTTGCCCCTGTCTTCTTCCGGTCACGAGGCGCCGAGAGAGTCGAGCCGCCGGGCGAGTGCCGTTGGAGCCTGGACATGAGCCAGGGGTCCCTGGTCTGCCAACTGATGGACCGCTGCGTGCGGAACCGGGGCGCGAACCTCTTCGAAGGAAGGGCCGTAGGGCGCCAGGCCGCGATTGCTCGCGCCCAGGATCAAGTCGACGTGCTCCGCACGCTGCGCGATGACATCGGCGACCTCCGCCTCACACAGGGCTCGAAGCTCCGCGTGGCGTGGCTGGCTCAGACGCCGCAAGGCCGCCCAGGTGTGATGGTCGGCTCGTAGTGCCTTCACGTGGGCGGCCAGCCTTGCCCGGTCGGATAACTCCTCGTAGCGGAGGCTCGGCCGTGACGAGTTCGGCCGCAATGACGAGTGTTACTCCAGCCAGACCCCGTCGCGCATGATGACTCTGCCGCTCAGTTCCTGCTCCCCACGCCATGCCCGCACCGTGGTGGGCTCCACACGCAGGTACACAAAAGCGGCGTCTTCGCGCCGCGGATCCCAACCAAACTTGTCGGCGAACGAGTCCGCAGCGTTCCCGGGTACGTCGTCGTCCGGGAAGCACTCCGCTATCCCCTGCAGAAGAACAACGTCGACGGTGTCTGGCAGGGCGAGCCGCACACGCGGCTCCTCGCGCACGTTGCGCGCTGTCGCGGAAGTCGCGCTGGTGCTCATCCATACCGCTCGACCATCCCACGCGAACCAGAGCGGGACCTGGTGCGGACCGTGCTCGGGGTGTGCCGTCGACATCCAGATGTCGCGCTCCGCAGCGAGGCGCTCGCACGTGTCATGCCTGCGCTCCAGCCCCCCACGGCGAGCGTCTCCGGTCCCGTGCATGGGGGTGACCCTAGTCAAGACCGACGGCCGTGTGGTTTGCCGCCCATCTCCGGAGCTCGACGCCGCCTCCGCGGTCGCTCGGGCCGGTCCCGGGTTGGAGCGCAGGCGACGCCGTCACCAGGCCCGCTCAGCAGCAGGCGAGTAAGTACGTCTGCAGGTCGTCCAGGGCGGCCATGACTCCGTCGCGGTTGGCGCGATACAGCACCACCTTGCCCTGGCGCCGCGAGGTGACTATGCCAGCTCGGCGCAGGAATGCCAGTTGCTGGGAGGCGGTCGACTGACCCAACCCGGCCTTCTCGGCCACCTCACCGACGGACAGCTCGGCGCCACGAGCGAAGAGCATCATGACTGCCTGGCGGGAGGGACTGGCGAGTGCCTTCAGGAACTCGTGGGTGGCAGGCGTCAACTCCAGGTCGGTGTCGGTGGCGTCAGCGGGACCGCACCGACCAGCGCTCGGCTCTGGGCTGGCCAGCCGTGGAGACATGACCTCATGCTAGCGAGTCATTCTTACTCTTTGACATATTACGAAGTAACGATATGTTGCCGGTATGAACTCGGCCCTTGCCCCTGTCATCATCGTCGGTGCCGGCCAGTCCGGACTGGCCGCCGCGAAGGCCGTGCGCTCCCGCGGGTTGCGCCCGTTGGTGCTGGAGGCCAGCCACAACCGCTCCGGTTCCTGGCCGCACTACTACGACAGCCTGCACCTGTTCTCACCAGCAGCATTCAGCGCAATGCCTGGGCTTCCCTTTCCCGGTGACCCAGATCGCTACCCGCACCGGGATGAAGTCATCCGCTACCTCGAGGCCTACGCCGACCGGCTCGAGGACGTGGAGATCCGAACGGGTACGAGAGTGACACGGGTCACCGCGGACGGGCCTGGCTTCGGTGTACACACCGCTGGTGGTGACTGTTTGCCGGCCTCCGGCGTCGTGGTCGCCAGCGGCTCGTTCGGCAACCCGTACTGGCCGGTACTGACCGGTGCTGAGGGCTTCGGCGGCCGCATCATCCACGTCGCGGAGTACCGCAACCCCGCCCCCTTCGCCGGGCAGCGGGTCGTAGTTCTCGGCGCTGGGAACTCGGCCATCCAGGTGGCGCACGAGCTGGCCGAGAAGTCCACGGTAAGCGTTGCCAGGCTGCGGGTGCCCGAGTTCGTCCCCCAGGTCGTGCGTGGGTACGACGTGCACCACTGGTTCAACGTGACCGGTTTCGACCACATCCCCGGGGCCTGGCTGGCGCTCCTTGCGAACGCGCCGTTGGTGCTCGACACCGGTGACTACCGGGCCGCCTATGAGGCCGGACTCCTCGACCATCGTCCGGTGTTCACCGCAATCGATCATGACGAAGTCGTGTGGGCAGACGGACGCCGGGAACGCGTTGACGCGATCATCCTCGCCACCGGGTACCGGCCCGACGTCGGGTACCTGAACGACCTCGGCGCCCTGGATGAGCACGGCCTGCCGCGTCATGTGGGGGGAATCTCCACGACGCACCCGGGGCTCATCTATCTGGGCCTGGAGGGACAGCGGTCGTTCTCGTCGAACACCCTGCGTGGGGTGAGCCGCGACGCCGAGGAGCTGGCGCCGGCACTGGTCGCCTACGCCGGGGGTGCCCTGGGCGCCCTCGGCCTTTGAGGTGGGGGCCGTCCAGGCACTCGGTTCCGCTCGGCCGGAACATCACGGCGCGCCTCCACGCTTCGTTCTGGCCACGCTGTGCCTGACTCAGATCCCCAGCTGGGGGGTGCTCTTCTACGCGTTCCCAGTCGCCTCGCCGCAGATCGTCGCGCAGACCGGATGGTCCTCCACCATGGTCTCGGGAGCGTTCTCCCTGGGATTGCTCAGCGCCGCTGGCGCCGGCATCGGAGTCGGGAGACTCCTTGACCGCCGCGGTCCTCACCTGGTGATGACTGCAGGTTCGGTGATCGGCACTGCCGCCGTCTTCCTCGTCGCCGCGGCCCCCGATCCCCGGACCTTCATCGTGGGCTGGCTCCTCGCCGGGCTTGCGCAGGCTGCCGTGCTGTACCCGCCCGCGTTCGCCGCGCTGACGCGTTGGTACGGCGCCGCCCGAGTGCGGGCACTGACGACATTGACTCTCGTGGCCGGTTTGGCCAGCACCGTCCACGCCGAGACCCTGGGTGCGGTTGGCCGGTCGCCAGCGGGGCGAAGGTGCTGCACCTGCCTCAGGCAACGGGCAGCGCAACCTCACCCGCGCGGCTGGTCCCGGCAGCTCCTCCTCCGCGGGGCTACGGTTGTGCTTGGCTCGACCTGCCGAGTGCCGCGCCGCCGAGCATGCGATCAGGCTCGTTCTGACCGGACTGCTCAGGACTGCGTCACGGTGTGGACATGAAGCCGAACTCAGCCAGCACTGTCGGCACGACCAGGAGGAGCAGCGCCAGGAGAACCGGTGCTGCGAGGACGCCGAGGGCCGGCACGTCCCAGCCGAGGTCGTGGCGCCGTGAGTAGGCGATCGCCAGCACGCCCCACCCGCTCGCTGCCGCTACGAACATGCACAGGTAGGCCACGCTGGCGACATCGAGCTCGTCTGCACTCCCTGCCAGACCGGTCGACATGCCGACTGCCTGCACCATGCTGCCGGCGACGTAGACCGCAAGAGTGGCGAAGACGCCCCACACCGCCATGCCCAGGAGCCTGGCGGGGATCCTTGGCGGACGGCGTGATACCGAGAGCAGGGCAACAGCCGCCCCCAGCACTTTCAGTACTGCCACGAGCCAGTTCATCACCGTGAACGCGGCGGTGTACTCCGCGTACTCCCCGTAGGCGAGGTGATCGGAAGCCTCCATCACGACGTTGACCATCGCGAACCCCACGCACCACACCGCCATGAGCCATCCGACCACCGTCACTCCTGGTCCTGGCTCAGGTGCGGCTGCCGGTGGGCGCCGTTCGGTCGACCTCGATGTCGTTGGGAAAGTCACGACTTGCTCCTGTTCAGGCATGAGCGCCGGGGGCGCTGGGTCGCGCGCGGGGGAGTGAGCAGTGGTGTTCGACCATGAGACCGGAGTGGGCACCGGGATGTGACATACGGCCGCGCCGTCAACCACGACAGTCCACGTGGGCTCACGTCAGGAGGGGGCTCGCCCCCGCTCGGCCTGTCCCGTTGCACCGAGCTCCCCCTCGAGGGTGAGCGCCCTCCCACGGAGTCGATGTGCTGACGGGGGAGGTACAGCACGTCACGTCATGTGCCTGCGCGGCTCGAGCACCAGACGGTGCTCGGTAACGTGGAACCCGATGCGCTCAAAGGAGGCGACCATCGGGGCGTTCGCCATGTCGGTCGTGGCGGTGATGCGGTCCGCACCGTCGCAGGTGTGGCCGTGCACGGCCTCGGCGAGGAGCGCGTCCACCAGCCCGTTGCCGCGGTGCTCGGGGAGCACGCCGAGGTATCCCACGTTGCGGGCGTAGGGGGTGGCCGACGGGACAACGAAGCCGAGCACCTCCCCAGCCTTGTCGGTGGCAATGCGCCACCAAGAACGCTCCCCGGGGCTGGCGAGGTAGAACCCGAAGTCGTCACGGGCCTGGTCAACGGGGTCGAGGACGGCCAGGGAGCGGCGCGTGGCCACGTCGAGTGAGTCCACGGCGACGCGGCGAAACAGCTCGAGGAACTCCTCGTCGTCACCGGGGCGGAAGCTGACGCCCGGAGACGGGGCAGGTACGCCGGTGACGGTCCGCCACTCGAACTGCAGCCGTTCGTTCTCCTCCGTCAGCCCCGCCGACCGTGCAGCCATGACGCGCCAGTCAACCTCACGGCGCACCGCCGGCCGCTCGCGCCAGTCAGGGGGTAGCTTGAGCAGGTACTCGGGCACTGCCCTTGATCCCCCGGCGAGGAACGCGCGGTGGGCTTCGGTGAGCATCTTGCGCGCGACCTCGGCACGGTCGGCGACCCCGACCACATCGATCGCGTCCAGTGTGATTGGCCAGTCGCGGTGGGCGTGACCCCACCACAGGGCGCGACCGATCAGATCACCGTCGTCAGACTCCGCGAGCCATGACCATTCCGGACGCATCCGCCCGGCGGTCACCTCCCCGACAAGTCGCTCAGCGTCCACGGAGCTGATGGCGGGGTCGGCCTTCATGTCGGCCACGTGCGGCATGTCCGTCACGGTGGCTCGTCTGATCTTCACGCCGACCATCCCGTACAACCCCGGGCGCGTGCGTTCCAGCACAGAGCGCCGAACACCATGATCTCCTCGCATCTCCTGAGTTGTCTGTCCGCTCATGAGACAAGGGCGGGTGGTCCCGTGTGACATCACGGTGACCTGCGCGGTATCTCTCTGCAGGACGTTGCGCCACGCTGAGTCCGCCTGGCGCTCGGTGGTCCCATGCCACTGAACATCGACTCGACGGCGCCAGGACGGCACCGCAGAGCTCAGTCGTGATCATCTCGCGCGGTTCCGGACCGTCCGAGGCTTCAGACCGGGGACCCCGGCCCCCAGGTCGTAGCGGCGCTCGCTGGCCTCGAGACCCGCGGCGGCTCGTTCGACGTCGACCGGTCCTCGCGTCTTCCCATGTCACAGGGGCCTTGGCTGTCTTGTCTCCGTGGCGGAAGAAGTTTCCGAGAAGGACACCGCTCACAAGGCAAGGAAGTGTTCATGAACGAGCAGATCACCCACCGACGCGTAGCGCTGGTCACCGGGGCAAACAAGGGGATCGGTCGTGGCGCGGCCGAGCAGCTCGCCGAGCGGGGCATGACGGTGCTGATCGGCGCGAGGGATGCCGGCCGCGGGGAGGAGGCCGCCGCGGCGCTGCGCGCGGCTGGCGGTGACGCGCATGCGATCACCCTGGACGTGACCGATCCCGCGACTGTCGAGGCGGCCGCCAGCCACGTCGATGAGCGCTAACGCCGGCATCACCGGGTCCGGCCAGGTCTCACCCCAGGACGCCACAGATCAGATCCCCAGCTCGGTCGACCTGGACATGGTCAGGGCGGTGTTCGAGACCAACGTCTTCGGCGTCATCTCGGTGACCAACGCGATGCTTCCGCTGCTCAGGCGGTCACCGGCGCCACGCATCGTCAACGTTGCCAGCCACGCGGCGTCCGTGGCGCTCATGAGCGAGCCGGACGGTCCCTTTGCAGCACTGATCCCCTCGGCCGCGTACACGCCATCGAAGTCGGCGCTGACCGCTCTGACCGTCCAGTATGCCAATGAGCTGCGGAAGGACGGGATCCTCGTCAACGCCGTGGCGCCGGGGTTCGTGGCCACCGACAGCAACAACCACACCGGGCTCCTGCCCGTTGCGCAGGGAGCCGCCGTGCTGGTCCGTCTGGCCATGCTCGATGCGAACGGACCCACGGCCGGGTTCTTCGGTGAAGAAGGTGCGGTGCCGTGGTGACGGACCGGTCGCTCAGGGAACAGAACACGAATGACTCGGCCCGCTGCACTCGCTGACAGCGACAGCAGGCAGACCGAACTCGAGAAGGGAACATCATGCACGTATTCGTGGCCGGGGGCACCGGGGTACTGGGACGACGGCTCGTACCGCAGCTGGTGGCGCGGGGCCATCAAGTGACCGCAACAACGACGAGCGAAGCGAAGCTCGGCCAGCTCGAGCAGCTGGGCGCAACGGGTGTCGTGATGGATGGACTGGACGCGGCATCGGTCGGGGAGGCGGTGGCCGCCGCGCGGCCGGATGCGATCGCGCACCAGATGACCTCGATCGCCGCCAAGCCGGACATGAAGCATCCCGATCGGTGGTTCGCGACCACCAACCGACTGCGCACGGAGGGCACCGACCATCTGGTCGCCGCTGCTGAGGCGACCCGCGTACCGCACTTCGTCGCGCAGAGCTACGCCAGCTGGAACGGCATCCGCGACGGGGGGTGGGTCAAGACGGAGGAGGACCCGTTGGACCCCGGGGACGGGAGGATGCGACCGGGAGCGGACGCGATTCGCCATGTCGAGGAGTCGGTCGCCAAGCTCGGTGGCGCGTCCCTGCGCTATGGCTGGCTCTATGGGCCGGGAGCCTTGGACGATACGGTCGCTGTCGTTCGCAAGCGTCAGTTCCCGCTCGTCGGTGGCGGGAACGGGTACACGTCCTGGGTGCATCTCGACGACGCGGCCAGCGCCACCGTCCTGGCTATTGAGCAGACGGCCAGGGGTACCTTCAACATCGTCGACGACGAGCCCGCACCGGTAAGAGAGTGGCTACCGCATCTGGCTTCCTCGGCGGGTGCGAAGCCTCCGATGCCCGTCCCGGTGTGGCTGGCACGGATGCTCGCGGGGGACTTCGCGGTGACGATGATGACCGAAGGGCGTGGCTTCTCCAACGCCAAGGCCAAGCGAGAGCTCGGCTGGGAGTTGCAGTACCCGAGCTGGCGGCAGGGATTCGAGAAGGAGCTGGCATGACCCGGACCGAGCAGCTGAGGCAGTTCGAGGAACTACGGCCGCTGTTGTTCTCGATCGCCTATCGAATCCTGAGCAGCGTCAGCGAGGCCGAGGACGCGGTCCAAGAGACCTGGCTACGGTGGGAGTCATCGGAGACAACGCCCGACTCTGTCAAGGCATACCTGTCTGCCGTTGTCACACGGGTGTCGATCAACGTGCTCAACTCTGCCAAGGTCCGCCGTGAGAAGTACGTCGGGCCGTGGTTCCCCGAGCCGCTCCTGGACGACCCGTTCCAGGACCCCGAACGATCAGCAGAGCTGGCTGACTCGGTCTCCATGGCGTCGTTGTTGCTCCTCGAGCGGCTCAGCGCGCTGGAGCGCGCGGTCTTCGTGCTGCGCGAGGTCTTCGGGTACGACTACGACGACATCGCGGCTGCTGTAGGCCGCTCCGAGGCGGCGTGTCGCCAGCTCGCAGCGCGGGCACGCCGTCACATGGACGCAGGAAGGCCCAGGTTCGAAGCCGACCGACGAGAGCGCGAGCTGCTCGCGGACCGGTTCTTCGACGCCTTCAAGCATGGCCAGGTCGAGGAGCTGAGGGAGCTGCTCGCGGCTGACGTGAGCATGGTGAGCGACGGAGGCGGCAAGGCCCCGCAGTGGGGGGCCGGGATCGTTGGGGCCGAGAACGTCGCCCGGCTGCTCGCCTCGCTGGTCGCCCCGTTCCACAGGGTCGGCGGCGCCGTCGAACTGCGGTCGGTGAATGGCCAACCGGGTGCGGTCTTCCGGGACCGGGACGGCAAGGTCGTCAACACCATGGCACTCGACATCGCTGAGGGGCAGGTTCAGACGATTCGCGCTGTCATCAATCCAGACAAGCTTGGCCACGTCGGTCCCGTGGCGGACGCGCGG
The DNA here is from genome assembly GCF_009602535.1 of Ornithinicoccus halotolerans. GTDB lineage: Bacteria > Actinomycetota > Actinomycetes > Actinomycetales > Dermatophilaceae > Ornithinicoccus > Ornithinicoccus halotolerans. The sequence continues at coordinate 9,642 of NZ_WIQI01000078.1, forward strand.
GACGTGTTGCGCCGCACCCAGAAGGCTCGCAGCGACACGGACTGACCGTGGCTCGCTGACCCTGCCCACCGAGGCGGTGGCCCTGCTCGTGGATTGGCCCGGCCGTGGGCGCGAGGCAGTCCCGGCATGGGTGCCTGGCGGGGAAGTCGCGACCGCGCGCGCCGGTGAGCTGCCTGTCCGCGCCACCGACACACCGGGACCAGACACGCAGGACGTGGACGAACCGGGCGCCGCTGCCTACCGTCGGACAGGTGAACGCTGAGGTGCGGCCGCGGCTGCGGCAGGTGGTCCTGGACACGACCGACGCGAGGGCGCTGGCGGAGTTCTACCGCGAGCTGCTCGGGCTGGTCTACCGGCCCGGGGACGAGGCGCCAGGGCCGGGGGCGCCGGACGAGCGAGGCCGCGACTGGCTGGTGCTGCGCCACCCGGACGGGAGCAGCGCCCTGGCCTTCCAGCAGGTAGCGGCCCTGCCGGCGGCCACCTGGCCCGAGCCGCGGGTCCCGCAGCAGCTGCACCTGGACCTCACCGTGGGCAGCCTGACGGAGCTCGAGGGCGCGCACCGGCGGGCGCTGCGCCTGGGTGCTCGGCTGCTGCTCGACCGGTCGGAGGACCCCGAGGAGCCGCTGCGGGTCTACGCCGACCCGGCCGGCCACCCGTTCTGCGTCTTCGTCGCCGACTGAGTCACCGCTCGCGCCGGTAGCGCAGCAGCAGCATGTCACCGGCGGACAGCACGTGCACCCGCCGCATGCCCCGCAGCACCTCGTGGGTGCCCCTGGCGATGCGGGGAGCCTGGCCGCCGACGAGCGCCGGGCTCAGCGTCAGGCACAGCTCGTCGAGCAGGTCGGCCTCCAGCAGCGTGCCCAGCAGCCGCGGCCCGCCCTCGCACAGCACCTGCCGCAGCCCCCTGGCCTCCAGCTCCGTCCGGACCAGGGCGGGCTCAACGCGGGCCCGGCCGCAGTCGACCACGTCGGCGACGCGGGCGAGCCGCTCTCGGACCCGTCGTGGTGCGGCGGCGTGGGTCAGGAGCAGCGGGCGTACCGGCGCCTGGGTGAGGACGCGGGCCTCCGGGTCCAGGTCGAGCCGGCCGCTGACCAGCGCCAGCACCGGGTGCGGAGGCAGGCCGTGCTGCTGGCGCCAGGCCGCCTCCTGGGGGGCCAGCCGCATCGGGCCGTAGCCCTCCTCCCGGACCGTGCCGGCCCCGACCAGCAGCACGTCGGTGAGCATCCGCAGCGTGTCTAGCACCAGCTTGTCGTCGGGGTTGTTGAGCGCTCCGGTCAGCCCGCCGGCCGTGGCGGCCCCGTCGAGGGAGGCGATCATGTTGGCCCGCAGGTGCCACCGGTCCCGGTCGGGGACCGTGTAGCGGCGCAGCACCTCCTCGGGGTCCAGCAGCAGCTCGGGGCGCGGCACGGCGCTCACCGGTTGTGCCGGGCCTGGACGGGGTCGCGCAGGCCCAGCACCGCCTCGACCATCCGGACGGCGTCCACCGTGGCCGCGACGTCGTGCGTGCGCACGATGCGGGCCCCGGCCGCGACGCAGAGCGCGGTCGCGGCCAGCGTGCCGGGCAGCCGGTCCTCCCGCTCGCGGCCGAGGGTCTCCCCGACGAAGTCCTTGCGCGACAGCGCCACGAGCGTGGGGTGCCCGAGCGCCACGACCTCCCCGAGCCGGCGGACGAGCTCGAGGGAGTGCCCGGTGTGCTTGTTGAGGTCGTGGCCGGGGTCGACCACGATCTGCTCGGGCCGTACCCCGCCGGCGAGGGCCTGCTCGACCCGCTCGGCGAGGAAGCTGACCACCTCGGCGACCACGTCCTCGTAGCGGGGCCGCGGCAGGTGCACGTGCGGCGCGGCCAGCGAGTGTGCCACGACCACCCCCGCGCCGGTCTCGGCGACCACCTCGACCATCCCCTGCTCGCGCAGCCCGTAGGTGTCGTTGACCACGTCGGCGCCGGCCTCGACGCACCGGGCGGCCACCTCCGGGCGCGAGGTGTCGACCGAGATCACCGCGTCGGAGGCGGCCCGGATCGCCGCGACCACGGGCACCACCCGGTCCAGCTCCTCGCTCACCGGGACGCGCGCGGTGTCGGGGGAGAACGGCACGCCGCCCACGTCGACCCAGTCGGCGCCCTCCTCGACCGCCCGCAGCGCGGCCGCGACCGCGGCGTCGAGCGCGTACGTGCGCCCCCGGTCGTAGAACGAGTCCGGGGTGCGGTTGACGATCGCCATGACCGCGACCCGCCGCGAGAAGTCGAAGTCGCGGGCCCCGAAGGTGCGCAGCGGCATCCGCACCGGCGGCACCGCCGGAGGTTGCGGCGGTCGCGGCCTGACATCGGGCACCGGTTGCTCCTCCCGTCGGCCGGGCGCGGCGTGCCCAGCGGTGGTGGTGCTGCGCAGGAGCGTACGGGTCGCGGCTGACCGCGGGCCGACCAGGCCGCAACCGCCCCACCGGTGGCGGCGCGGTGCCAGAGTGGGGGCATGCCCGTGTCCCCCCACATCGCCCGGCTGCGGGAGTCGGTCGGTCACGACCTGCTGCTGTTGCCCTCGGTCGCCGTGCTGCCCCGGGACGAGCAGGGCCGGGTCCTGCTGGTGCTGCAGACCGACCGGGGGCAGTGGGGGACGATCGGGGGCGCCGTCGAGCCGGACGAGTCGCCGGGCCAGGCCGCCGTGCGCGAGGCGCGCGAGGAGGCGGGGGTCGAGGTGGAGCTCGCCGGGATCCTGGCCGTCGTCGGCGGCCCGCGGTACCGCATCACCTACCCCAACGGCGACCGGGCCGCCTACGTCAGCACCGTGTACGCGGCCCGGGTCATCGCCGGTGAGCCCGCGCCCGACCACGACGAGACCAGTGCCGTCGCCTGGGTGGCGCCGGAGCAGCTGGCCGACCTGGACCTGGGCGACTTCGCCCGCGCGATGTTCGAGGAGCTGGACTGGCTCCGATCGGGGAGGGCATAGCCTGGGGGAAAGCCATCCCCGAGCCGTGCGAGGAGTCCCTATGGCCGTCGACCTGCGTGGCCGCAGCCTGCTGTCCCTGCAGGAGTACACCGCCGAGGAGATCATGCACCTGCTGGACCTGGCGGCCGAGCTCAAGGCCGCCCGGCGCCAGGGACGGGAGCAGCCCCGGCTGACCGGGCGCACCGTGGCCCTGGTCTTCGAGAAGACCTCGACCCGCACCCGCTCGGCCTTCGAGGTAGCGGCAGCGCACCAGGGCGCGAGGACCACGTTCCTGGACCCCGGCGCCACCCAGATCGGCCACAAGGAGTCCATCAAGGACACCGCGCGGGTGCTGGGGCGGATGTACGACGCCATCCAGTTCCGCGGGTCGGCGCAGTCAGCCGTGGAGCTGCTGGCCGAGCACGCCGGGGTGCCGGTCTACAACGGACTCACCGACGACTGGCATCCCACCCAGATGCTGGCCGACCTGCTCACCATGCGCGAGCACAGCGACCGGCCGCTGCAGCAGGTCGCCTACGCCTACGTCGGTGACGCGCGCAACAACATGGGCAACTCGCTGCTGCTCGTCGGCGCCAAGCTCGGCATGGACGTGCGGATCGGCGCGCCCGCGGCGCTGCAGCCGGAGGAGTGGCTGGTCAGCCGCTGCCGCGAGATCGCCGCGACCACGGGTGCTCGGGTGACGGTCACCGAGGACCCGAAGGAGGCGGTGGCCGGGGTCGACTTCGTGCACA
>NZ_WIQI01000079.1 GCF_009602535.1 Ornithinicoccus halotolerans
GCTGCAGGCCGACGACCTGGGCGACCTCACCAGCGGCTACTGGTGGGTGCTGTGGGCCAAGGTCGCCGCCCTGGTCGCGCTGGCGCCGCTGGGCTTCGCCGGGCACGCCAGCGGGACCGAGGGCCACCACCAGGCGATGACCGGCATGTTCCTGCACCTGGTGGGCGTCACGCTGTGGGTGGGTGGGCTGCTGGCGCTGCTGGTGCTGCGGCCCGTCCTCGGCCGGGCGCTGCCGGTCACGGTGAGCCGCTACTCGACGGTCGCGCTGGGCTGCTACGTGCTGGTGGCCCTCTCCGGAGTGGTCGTCGCCGTGCTGCAGGCCGACGACCTGGGCGACCTCACCAGCGGCTACTGGTGGGTGCTGTGGGCCAAGGTCGCCGCCCTGGTCGTGCTGGGCGGCTTCGGCTGGTGGCACCGGCGCCAGCTGCTGGCGGACGGGCTCGCGCGGCGGTGGGGGTTCGCGCGGCTCGCGCTCACCGAGGTGGCGGTGATGGCGGCCACGGTCGGGCTCGCGGTGGCGCTCTCCCGGACCCCGCCGCCGGCGCTGGAGAGCACCGTCGGCGACGACCCGATGTTCGACCTGACCGGCTACCGCACCCCGCCGCCGTTCCAGCCGAGCCGGCTGCTCACCCAGTGGGAGGTCGAGTGGCTGTTCGGGCCGCTGGCGGTGGTCGCGGTCGCGACGTACCTGGTCTGGCAGCACCGGCTCCGGCAGCGGGGCGACCGGTGGCCGGTCGGGCGGACCGTGTGCTGGGTCCTGGGCTGGGCGGTGTTCGGCTACGTCACCAACGGCGCGCCGGGCATCTACGGGCGGACCACGTTCTCGATGCACATGGTGCAGCACATGACGCTGATGATGATCGTGCCGCTGCTGCTGGTGCCCGCCATGCCGGTGACGCTCGCGCTGCGGGCGCTGCCGCGGCGCCGGGACCGCACGCTGGGCCCGCGGGAGCTGCTGCTGGCGGTGGTGCACTCCCGCTGGGCGCGGGTCATCGGCAACCCGGTCGTCGCCGGGCTGGTGTTCTTCGCCAGCCTGGTGGCCTTCTACTGGACCGACCTGTTCGGGTGGGCCCTGGCGAGCCACCTGGGCCACGTGGTGATGGTCGTCCACTTCAGCCTGACCGGGTACGCCTTCGTGTGGTCGCTCGTCGGCCGCGACCCCGGGCCGCCGCGCTGGCCGGCCCCGCTGCGGCTGTGCGTGCTGCTGGGCACGATCGCCGCGCACGCCTTCTTCGGGCTGGCGATGATGCAGGGCACCTGGCTGCTGGCCCCCGGCTACTTCAAGACCATCGCCGTCCCGTGGGTGCCGGACCTGCTGGCCGACCAGCAGCTGGCCGGCAGCATCGCCTGGGGGGTCGGGGAGCTGCCGACGATGGTGCTGGCGCTGCTGGTGACCCTCGACTGGCTGCGCACCGACACCCGGGAGGCCCGCCGCTACGATCGCCGGGCCGAGCGCGACGACGACGCCGAGCTGGCCGCCTACAACGCCCACCTGCAGCGGCTGGCCCAGGGCCGCCAGTCCGCCACCGGTGATCCCGGCGGCCGGGTGGAGCCCGCCGACCGCTCCGACTCCGAGGAGGAACGATGAGGATCGCAGTGATCCAGCTGGCCTACGGCGACGAGGAGAGCGTCGCCGACCGCACCGCGCGGGCGGCCGACCTGGTCCGCGCCCAGGCGGGGCACGACCTGGTGCTGCTGCCGGAGCTGTGGAGCGCCGGCGGCTTCGACTACCGGGCCTGGCCCGAGCGCGCCCAGCCGGTGGACGGCCCGGTCGTGGCCGCCGTCGCCGATGCGGCCCGGGAGATCGGTGCCGTCGTCCACGCGGGGTCGATCATCGAGCGGCCAGGGGACGAGACCGGTCCGGACGGGCACGGGATGTGGAACACCTCGGTGCTGCTGGACCGGCGTGGGGAGCGGGTGGCGCGGTACCGCAAGGTGCACCGGTTCGGCTTCGGCAGCGGGGAGCCGCGGCTGCTCGAGGCCGGCGAGGAGGTGGTCGTCGCCGAGCTGCCCGCGACGGGGAGCGCGGCTGCGGTGCCGGTCGGCCTGTCCACCTGCTACGACCTGCGCTTCCCCGAGCTCTACCGGGCCCAGGTGGACCGGGGCGCCCAGCTGTTCCTCGTCCCCGCGGCCTGGCCGATGGCGCGGGTCGAGGCGTGGCGGCTGCTGGCCCGGGCGCGCGCGATCGAGAACCAGGCGTTCGTCGTCGCCGGCAACACCGCCGGCACCCACGCCGGGCACCAGATGGGCGGCCACAGCGCGGTCATCGCGCCGACCGGCGAGGTGCTGGCCGAGGCCGGCGACGGCGAGGAGGTGCTCTCCGTGCAGATCGACCCCGCCCAGGTGGAGCAGCTGCGTGAGTCGTTCCCGGTGCTGGCAGACCGCCGGCTCTGACGGGCGGGCCGGGGCGGCCGCGACTAGGGTCGGGAGCTGGAAGCCACGCCGACCTGGCGCGGCGGGAAGGAAGGTGCCATGGGACTCGGACTCGGTATCGGACTGATCGTCATCGGGGCCATCCTGGCGTTCGGGCTCAGCCCCGAGCAGTTCGACATCTTCAACATCAACATCATCGGCTACATCCTGATGGGCGGCGGCGTGCTGTCGATCATCCTCGGGATGGTGCTGAACCAGCAGCGGGCCAACACCACCCACCGCGAGGTGGTGGACCGCCACGACGACGTGGACCGGCGGGACCGCCGCGTCGACTGAGCCGTCCTAGAAGGCCGACTCCGGCAGCGCCAGCAGCTCGCTGTCGGAGTCGAGCACGGTCGCCCGGTCCGCCGACAGCCGCGGCAGCACCTCCCGCGTGAAGAACCGGGCCGCGGCCAGCTTGCCCCGGTAGAAGTCCGCGTCGGAGCCACCCGGGTCCTGCGCCAGCGCGGCCGCCGCCACCTCCGCGCTGCGCAGCAGCAGCCAGCCCACCACCAGGTCACCGACCGCCAGCAGCAATCGGGTGGTGTGCAGCCCCACCTCGTAGACGGCCCCGGCGGCCTCGGGGTCCTCCGGCCCGCCGGTCTGCCACGCCCGGGCCCGTCCCAGCAGGTGCTCCACCATCGCCTGCACGTCCTGCAGCGCCTGGCCCACCCGAGCGCGCTCCGTGGCCAGCGGGTCGTCGTCCGGGGCGCGGCGGAGGGTCACGGTGATCTCACTGGCGAGCTGGCCCAGCGCCACGCCGCGGTCGCGGACGATCTTGCGGAAGAACAGGTCCAGCGCCTGGATGGCGGTGGTCCCCTCGTAGAGGGAGTCGATCTTGGCGTCGCGGACGTACTGCTCCAGCGGGTGGTCCTGCAGGAACCCGGAGCCGCCGAGGGTCTGCAGCGACTCGGTGCCCAGCAGCGCCCAGGCGCGCTCGGAGCCGCAGCCCTTGACCACCGGCAGCAGCAGGTCGTTGAGGCGGCGGGCGGCGTCGGCCTCGCTGCCGGGCTCGACCTCCTCCCGCCCGGTGGCCAGCTGCGCCGCCCGGACGGTGTCCTGCTGGCAGGCGGTGTAGAGCATCAGCGCCCGCAGCCCCTCGGCGTAGGACTTCTGCAGCATCAGCGAGCGGCGCACGTCCGGATGGTGGGTGATGGTGACGCGCGGGGCGTGCCGGTCGCCGGTCCGGGCCAGGTCACCGCCCTGCACCCGCTGCCGGGCGTAGTCCAGGGCGTTCAGGTACCCGGTCGACAGGGTCGCGATCGCCTTGGTGCCCACCAGCATCCGGGCGTACTCGATGATGCGGAACATCTGCGCGATGCCGTCGTGGACGCCGCCGACCAGGTAGCCGACGGCGGGCCGCGCCGGGTCCTCGCCGAAGTGGAGCTCACAGGTGGTGGAGACCTTCAGCCCCATCTTGTGCTCGATGCCGGTGACATCGACGCCGTTGCGCTCCCCGAGCTCCCCGGTCGCCAGGTCGACGTGCCGCTGCGGGACCAGGAACAGCGAGAGCCCCTTCGTCCCCGGGCCGGCCCCCTCCGGCCGGGCCAGCACGAAGTGCACCACGTTGTCGTAGAACGGCGCCGTCCCGGAGGTGATGAAGCGCTTAACGCCGGTCAGCCACCAGCTGCCGTCACCGGCGTCCCGCGCACGGGTGCGCCCGGCGCCCACGTCGGAGCCCGCGTCGGGCTCGGTCAGCACCATGGTCGCGCCCCAGCGGTGCTCCACCATGAGCTCGGCCAGCCGCTGCTGCTCCGCCGTGCCGAGCTGGTAGAGGACCTCGGCGAAGGTGAACCCGGCGGCGTACATCTTCACCGCCGGGTTGGCGCCGAGGGCCAGCTCGGACACCGCCCACCCGAGAGAGGGCGGTGCCGCGGCGCCACCCAGCTCGGCGGACAGCTCCAGCCGCCACCACTCCGCGTCCACCCAGGCCCGGTAGGAGCCGACGAACGACTCCGGCATGCTCACCTGCCCGGTGGCCGGGTCGAGCACCGGCGGGGTGCGGTCGGACTCCAGCAGGCTGGGCGCGAGCTGCTCCTCGGCCAGCCTGGCCACCTGCCGCAGCACGTCGCGAGCGGTCCCCTCGTCCAGGTCACCGAACGGCTCCTGGCCCAGCACCTTCCCCCGGTCGAGCACCTCGAACAGGGTGAACTCCAGGTCGCGCACGTTGCTGCGGTAGTGCCTCATCGCATCCCCTCGTCGGCTGCCAGCGACCAGCCGGTGCCGCTCGCGCGCACCGGTGCCCGATACCGACAGTATCCGATACCGGCTGTACCGAGCCAGACCTGCCGCCAGCCCCGGTCAGGCCAGCGCGGCCAGGTGGTCGGCGACGGCCTGCTCGACGCAGGCCGCGGTGCGCTCCCAGGAGGAACGCTCCCCGAAGGTGGCCGTCAGGTCGACGACGGCCAGCTGGGCCAGCTCGCTCGCCGGGGCGTCCGGCAGCACCGTCCCGGCGAGCACCAGCACCGGCAGCTGCCGCGCCCGGGCCCGGGCCACCACGCCGCCGACCACCTTGCCGTGGAAGCTCTCGGCGTCGAGGGCGCCCTCCCCGGTCACGACCAGGTCCGCCTGCGCCAGCTGGTCCTCCAGGCCGACCTGGTCGGCGACCAGGTCCAGCCCCGGCACCAGGCTGCCGCCCAGCACCAGCAGGCCACCGCCGAGCCCGCCGGCCGCCCCGCCGCCCGCCAGCCCGGCCAGGTCGGTCCCGAACCGCTGCCGGTAGTCGCGCTGCAGCGCCTCCAGCCGGCGGGTGAGCTCCTCGATCTGCGCGGGACCGGCTCCCTTCTGCGGGCCGAAGACGCGCGCGGCGTCGGTGAACACCGTCTGCACGTCGCAGGCGGCCAGCAGCTCCACCCCCCGGTCGGCCGGTCGCGCCCCGTCGAGCCGCTCCAGGACGGCCTCCACGGTGCCCAGCCCGCCGTCGGTCATCGCCGACCCGCCCAGGCCGACCACGACCCGGCGGGCCTCGGCCAGCACCGCCTCGGCGATGAGCTCCCCGGTGCCCGCCGAGGTCGCGGTCATGGGGTCGTTGCGCTCTCGGCCTCCGGCGATGGCCAGGCCGGAGGCCGCCGCGCTCTCCACGACCGCCAGCCCGCTCTCCTCGTCCAGCCGCCAGGCCGCCTCGACCGGCCGGCCCGCGGGTCCGGTGACGCGGCTGCGGCGGTTGGCGCCCCCGAACGCGTCGAGGATCCCCTCGCCGCCGTCGGCCATGGGCTGGCCGGTCACCTGCCACCCGGCGCGGTCGGCCGCGGCCGCCACCGCGGTCACCACCTCAGGAGCGGTCAGGGTGCCGCGGAACTTGTCGGGGGCCGCCAGCACACGGCGGTGGGTCGTGTCCATGGGCCTGACCGTACCGGCACCGGCGGGGCTGCTGTCGCGGCTGCCGCGTCATGCGACATGATCGGGGCTGACCCCGCACGACGCCTGGTCAGGGGGTCAGCACGCGACCGGCCGCTGCAGAGAGGCACACCATGGCGCACCGTCCCACCTCTGGCACCCGACCGCGCAGCCCGCGGGCGCGCGCGCTGGCGCTCGCCCTGGCCGGCAGCCTCGGGCTGGCTGCCTGCAACGCCGGCAGCGGCGGCGGGGACGGCGGTGCGACCGGCACCGCCGGGCCGCAGACGGACGAGGTGACCATCGGGCTGGTGGCCGAGCCGGCCAGCCTGGACTTCACCACCACCGACGGGGCCGCGATCCCGCAGGCGCTGCTGTACAACGTGTACGAGACGCTGGTGAAGATCGACCAGGACGGTGACATGGTCGGGGCGCTGGCCTCGGACTGGGAGGTCAGCGAGGACCGCCGCACCTACACCTTCACGCTCGTCGAGGACGCGGTCTTCAGCAACGGGGAGCCGTTCACCGCCGAGGACGTGGTGTTCTCGATCGAGCGGGTGCAGTCCGAGGACTGGACGGTCAGCCTGAAGAGCCAGATGGACGTCGTCGAGTCGGTCGAGGCCACCGGTGACCACGAGGTGCAGGTGCGGCTGTCCCGCCCCAGCAACTCGTGGCTGTACGCGATGACCACCCGCATCGGGGCGATGTTCGACCAGAACGGCGTGTCCGACCTGGCGGAGGACCCGATCGGGACCGGCCCGTACGCGTTCTCCTCCTGGCAGCGCGGCAGCTCCATCACCCTGGAGCGCAACCCCGACTACTGGGGCGAGGAGCCGCACTTCGACACCGTGACGCTGCGCTACTTCCAGGACCCGACGGCGCTGAACAACGCGCTGCTCTCCGACGGCATCGACGTCATCGGCACCGTGCAGGCCCCCGAGTCGATCGAGCAGTTCGAGGGCGGCGACTACCAGATCATCGAGGGCACCACCAACGGTGAGGTGGTGCTGTCGTTCAACAACGAGTCCGGCCCGTTCACCGACCGCAGCGTCCGCCAGGCCGTCCGGCACGCCATCGACCACCAGGCGCTGCTGGACACCTGCTGGGCCGGGCGCGGCACCCTCATCGGCAGCATGGTCCCGCCGACCGACCCCTGGTACGAGGACCGCACCGGCGACTACGAGTTCGACCCTGACCGCGCCCGGCAGCTGCTGCAGGATGCCGGCGCCGCCGGCGAGACGGTGCGGCTGCGGATCCCCACGCTGCCCTACGCCCAGGCCTGCGGGCCGGTCGTGGAGTCGATGCTGGAGGACGTCGGGCTGGACGTGCGGCTGGACGAGCTGGAGTTCCCCTCGCAGTGGCTGGAGGTGGTGTTCACCAACGCCGACTACGACATGTCCATCGTGGCGCACGTGGAGCCGCGGGACCTGCCGGCCGTGTTCGGCAACCCGGACTACTACACCCGCTACGGCACCGCGGAGCTGACCACCCTGCTGGACGAGGCCGACTCCGGCACCGAGGAGGAGCAGGTGGCCAAGATGAAGCAGGCGGCCCGGCTGATCTCCGAGGACGCTGCCGCGGACTTCCTGTTCCTGCTGCCCAACCTGATCGTGGCCAAGCCGGGGATCACCGGGCTGCCGGAGAACGCCATCACCGAGTCCTTCGACCTGTCCCAGCTCGCGGCCGAGTGAGGCCCGCGTTGCTGATTCGGGCCTGACCCAGTGGCGCTCCGGCTGTTGCACCGCCTCGCCGTGCTCCTGGCCAGCCTGGCCGTGAGCTCGGTGGCGGTGTTCGCCTTCATGCGGGTGCTGCCCGGTGACCCGGCCCGGGTCGCGCTCGGGGTGAACGCCTCGGAGGAGTCGGTCGCCCGGATGCGGGCCGAGTTCGGGCTGGACCGGCCGCTGGTCGAGCAGTACCTGGACTGGGTGGCCGGCCTGCTCACCCTGGACCCGGGCGTGGAGTTCATCTCGCGGGCGGCGATCGGCCCGCAGATCGCCGACCGGCTGCAGGTCACCGCCTGGCTGGTCGCGGCGGCCATGGTCCTGGCCGTCGCGGCCGCGGTCCCGTTCGGCATCTGGATGGCGGTGCGGCACCGGCACGTGGACGGCGTGCTGGCCTCGGCGCTGTCGCAGGTGGGGGTGGCGGTCCCCGCGTTCCTGGCCGCGATCCTGCTGATCGCGGTGTTCTCGGTGCAGTTGGGATGGCTGCCGTCCGGGGGCTGGGTGCCGCCCGTCCAGGACCCGGTGGAGTTCCTGCGGCGGCTGGTGATGCCCGCGGTCTCGCTGGCGCTGGTGCAGGGGGCGGTGCTGTCCCGCTACGTGCGCAGCGCGGTGCTGGACGTGCTGCGGGAGGACTACCTGCGCACCGCCCGCGCCAAGGGGCTGCGGCCGATGCCGGCGCTGGTCCGGCACGGCCTGCGCAACGCCGCGGTGCCGGTCGTCACCGTCATGGGGCTGCAGCTGGCGACGCTCCTGGTCGGTGCCGTGGTGGTGGAGCGGGTGTTCGTCGTGCCCGGCATCGGGTCGCTGCTGCTGGACTCGGTCGCGCAGCGGGAGCTGCTGACGGTGCAGGCCGTGGTCATGGTGCTCGTGGTCGCGGTGCTGGTCATCAACTTCGTGGTCGACGCCCTCTACCTCCTCATCGACCCCCGGCTGCGGACGGGGGCGCGATGAGCCGCCGCCGGATCAACCCCTCCCTCGTCATCGGCGGGGCGCTGGTGCTGCTGGTCGTCGGGCTGGCGCTGCTGTCCTACGTCTGGACGCCCTACCAGCCGATGCGGGTGCTGTCGGTCGAGGCCTACCAGACCCCCAACGCCGAGCACTGGCTGGGCACCGACCGGCTGCGCCGCGACGTCTTCACCCAGATCGTCGTCGGTGCCCGCACCACCCTGCTCGTCGGCGTCATCGCCGTCGGGGTGGCGGCGCTGGTCGGCGTCCCCCTCGGCATCCTGGCAGCGATGGGGCCGGGCTGGGTCGGCACGCTGCTGATGCGCGGCACCGACATCCTGCTGGCGTTCCCGGCGCTGCTGCTGGCCATCATGTTCGCCGCGCTCTACGGCGGCAGCACGCGGGTGGCGATGGTGGCCATCGGTATCGCGACGGTGCCCTCGTTCGCCCGGATCACCCGCAGCGGCACCCTCGGGGTGCTGCGCACCGACTACGTCACCGCCGCCCGGGCCGCGGGCCGCGGCAGGCCGGCCATCGCCGTCCGGCACGTGCTGCCCAACGTCACCGGCCTGGTCATCGTGCAGGCCTCGGTTTCGTTCGCGATCGCCATCCTCGCCGAGGCCGCGCTGGCCTACCTGGGACTGGGGACCCCCGCCGGGCAGGCCTCCTGGGGACGGATGCTCTACGAGGCGCAGTCCACGCTCGCCTCGGCCACCCACCTGGCGCTCATCCCGGGCGGGGCGATCGCCGCCGCCGTGCTGGGCTTCAACCTGCTCGGTGACGGGCTGCGGGACTGGCTCGACCCGAGGCTGGAGGGCCGGTGACGACGCCGGCCCGCCCCACGACCGGTGACAGCGCCCCGAGCGCGGCCGGGGACGCGGTGCTGCGCGTGGCTGACATGTCGGTCGCTGCCGGCGAGGTCCCGCTGCTGCAGGACGTCTCGTTCACCGTCGGCCGCGGCGAGCGGGTCGGCCTGATCGGGGAGTCCGGCTCCGGCAAGAGCCTCACCGCGCTCGCCGTCATGGGGCTGCTCGGCGACGAGGTGCGCGCGGGCGGTGACGTGCGGCTGGCCGGGCACGACGGCAACCTGCTCCGTGCCGGCGAGCGGTCGCTCGCCCGGCTGCGTGGCCGAGAGATCGCCATGGTGTTCCAGGAGCCGATGAGCGCGCTCAACCCCACGATGCGGGTCGGCCGGCAGGTCGCCGAGGTGCTGCAGGTCCACGGCACCGCCCGCGGCCGGGCGGCCCAGCAGCGCGCGGTCGCGCTGCTGGACCAGGTCGGCCTCCCCGAGCCAGGCGCGGTCGCCCGCGCCTACCCGCACCAGCTCTCCGGTGGGCAGCGGCAGCGGGTGGTGACCGCCATCGCGCTGGCCAACGACCCTGCGCTGCTCATCTGCGACGAGCCCACCACCGCCCTGGACGTCACCGTGCAGGCACGCGTGCTCGACCTGATCGTGCACGGAGTCACCCAGCGGGTGCGGCGATGCTGTTCATCACCCACGACCTGGCCGTCGTGGCCTCGGTGTGCGAGCGGGTGCTGGTGATGTACGGCGGCCGGGTGGTCGAGGCCGGCCCCGTCGGAGAGGTGTTCCGCCACCCGCAGCACCGCTACACGCAGGGCCTGCTGGCGGCCAGCGACCTGGACCGCTACGACGACCCCGAGACCGGTCGCGACCCCGCCGCCGGGCGCCGGCCGCTGCCCACCATCCCCGGGTCGGTGCCCCCGGCGGGCTCGTTCCCCGACGGCTGCGTCTTCCGCACCCGCTGCCGCTACGCCGACCCCGCCTGCGAGGAGCTCCCGCCGTGGGTGTGGACCGGCCACCCCGGCCACGGTCACGCCTGCGTCCACCCGGTCGGGGACCCGGACCTGGTGCCGCGCGAACGGTCCTCGCCAGCCCCCGACGCCGAGGCCGGCCGGTGACCGGGCCGGCCAGCCCTCGCGCCGCCACGGTGCCGGCGGGGACGCCGGCCGCGGCGGCGGTCAGCCTGCGCGACGTGCACCGGGAGTTCCGCCGGCCCCGCACCTCGCTGCGGCACGATCCCGCGGTGGTGCACGCCGTCCGGGGGGTCAGCCTGGACATCGCCGCCGGGGAGCGGGTCGGCATCGTCGGCGAGTCGGGGTCCGGCAAGACCACCCTGCTGCGGCTGCTGTGTGGGCTGGACACCCCGACCTCGGGGGAGGTGTACGTGCAGGGCCGCCCCGTGCACGACCAGCCGGCCCGCCGGCTGCGCTGGCTGCGGCGTGAGCTGCAGCTGGTGTTCCAGGACCCGATGGGCTCCCTCGACCCGCGGATGCGGGTGGGCCAGATCGTGGCCGAGCCGCTGGTCGCGCAACGGATCGGCAGCCGCGCCGAGCGCCGCGCCCGCGTCACCGAGCTGCTGGAGCGGGTCGGGCTCCCGGCGGAGGCGGCCGATCGCTACCCCCACCAGTTCTCCGGCGGCCAGCGGCAGCGGATCTCGATCGCCCGGGCGCTCGCACCGCGCCCGCACGTGCTCGTCGGCGACGAGCCGGTCAGCGCGCTGGACGTCTCGGTCCGCGCCCAGGTGCTCAACCTGGTCGACGAGGTCGTCGACGGCTACGGGCTGACGCTGGTGCTGGTCTCCCACGACCTGTCGGTCGTGCGCCACGTGTGCGACCGGGTCGCGGTGATGCGCCAGGGCGAGCTGGTCGAGGTCGCCCCGACCGAGCAGCTGTACCGCGACCCCCAGCATCCCTACACCCGAGAGCTGCTGGCCTCCGTGCCCCACCTGGCGGACGCGCTCGGCAGCCACCCACCCGACATGGAACGGAGCCAGCCTGATGAGTGAGCTGCCACCGCTGGTCATCGACGAGGAGGGCGTCGTCGCGCTCACCTCCGCGCTGGTGCGGATCCGCTCGGTCAACGACCCCGGCGGCGGCAGCAGCGAGGCGCCCGCCGCCGCGCTGGTCGCCGAGACCATGCGCGGCTGGGGGTGGGACCCGCAGGTCACCGAGGTGGCCCCGGGCCGGCCCAACGTGGTGGCCGTCCTCGAGGGCGGCGGCGGGCCCGGGCCGACGCTGATGCTGGAGGGCCACACCGACGTGGTCACCGAGGGCGACGCGGCGACGTGGAGCTTCGACCCCTACGCCGGGGACCTTGTGGACGGGCTGCTGCGCGGGCGGGGCAGCGCGGACATGAAGGGGGGCGTGGCGGCGATGCTGCACGCGGCCCGCGCGCTGCAGCAGGCCGGGCCGTTCCCGGGCCGGCTGGTCGTCGCGGCCCTGGTCGACGAGGAGGGGCTGATGCTCGGCGCCAAGCACTTCGCCGCGACCCCGCTGGCGGCGCAGGTGGACGGCGCGATCTGCTGCGAGCCGGAGGAGGGCGAGATCTGCGCGGTGTCCAAGGGTGCGGTACGGCTGTCGATCGCGTTCACCGGCGCGATGGCCCACGGGGCGATGCCGCAGCACGCGCGCAACCCGCTGCCGGTCGCGGCCCGGTTCGTCACCGCGGTCGGCACCCTGCAGGAGCGGCTGCTGGCCGAGCACGGGGAGCACGAGCACCTGGGTCGGGTGTACCTGACGCCCACCGTCGTGCTCGGCGGCGACACCGACCAGATCAACGTCATCCCGGCCAGCACGACCGTGTGCCTGGACCTGCGTACCGTGCCCGGCGTCGACCACGGCGCGCTGGTGGAGCGGATCACCGTGCTCGCCCGGGAGGCCGGCGCCGAGGACGGGGTAGCGGCCGAGGTCACCGTCGTCGACGACCGGCCCCCGGTCGCCACCCCCGTCGACCACCCGATGGTGGCCGCGCTCGCGGCCGCGCACGAGCAGGTCACCGGGGAGCCCGCCCGCTACGGCGGCGTGCCCGGCGCGACCGACGGGACCATCCTGACCCGGGACGCCGGGATGGCCACGGTGGTCTACGGGCCGGGAGGCAAGTGGATCGCCCACCAGGCCGACGAGGTCGTCGAGGTCGCCGACCTCCTCCGCTGCGCCCGGGTCTACGCCGAGACCGCGCGCCGGTTCCTCACCGGAGAGGGGACCCGGGCGTGACGGCCGGCGAGGCGGCGCCGCGGCCCGGGGCCAGCAACTCCCTCGTCGACGTCCCGGGGATCCGGGTCGGCCAGCACCAGCGGGCCGGTGACGGCTGGCTCACCGGGTCCACCGTCGTGGTCCCGCCCGAGGGTGGGGCCGTCGCGGGCGTCGACGTGCGCGGCGGGGGGCCGGGCACCCGCGAGACCGACCTGCTCGACCCCCGCAACCTCGTCGACCGGGTGCACGCCGTGCTGCTCAGCGGCGGCAGCGCCTACGGGCTGGCCGCCGCCGACGGCGTGATGCGGGCGTGCGCGGCCACCGGCGCGGGGTTCCCCTGCGGCGAGCCCGGGCAGGTCGTGCCGATCGTGCCGGCGGCGGTGCTGTTCGACCTGGGACGCGGTGGTGAGTTCACCGCCACCCCCGACGCGGCGTTCGGCGAGGCCGCGATGGCCGGGGCGACCACGGCCCCGCCCGCCCTCGGAGTGGTCGGTGCCGGCACCGGCGCCCAGGTCGGCGGCCTCAAGGGCGGGATCGGCTCGGCCAGCCAGCGGCTCCCCGGCGGCGGGACGGTGGCAGCGCTCGTCGCGGTCAACGCGGTCGGGTCGGCCGTCGACCCCGGGACCGGCCGGCTCTGGGGCGCGCCGCTGCTGCTGGAGGAGGACCTGCGGCTGCCATCCGCCGCCGGGCCGAGCAGCAGATCGAGCGGCTGGAGCAGGTGTGGGACCGCTTCAAGAACCTCAAGGTGCA
>NZ_WIQI01000008.1 GCF_009602535.1 Ornithinicoccus halotolerans
AGCTCCATCCGCGAGCCCGGCTCCAGCGTGGCGCCAGCGGCGATGTTGCCGTCAGCCCCCACCAGCACGATCGCGTCGTCGGGGACGGTGCCGCGGCGGTGCCGCTGCCCGACCACCGCGCGACGGCCCACCCGCACCCGCGTGTCCAGGACCGCCGTGGCCACCCGCGCGTCCCGCTCGACGACCACCTCGCCGAACAGCACGGCGTCCTCCACCACCGCACCCGGCTCGACCACGACACCGGGACCTAGCACGCTGTGCCGCACCGTCCCGCGCACCACGGCCCCGGGGCCGACCATGCTGTCCTCGACGTCCGCGCCTGCGGCGACCATGCCGGGCGGCCCGTCCACCGGGTGGCTGAGCACCGGCCGGTCGCGGTGGTCGAAGACGTCCACCCGCCCGGCGACCAGGTCCCGGTGGGCCATCAGGTAGGTCTGCGGGCGACCGGCGTCCCGCCAGTAGCCTTCGACCAGGACCGCGAGCGTCCGGCCGCGCTCGACCAGCGCGGGCACCAGGTGCTCGCCGAAGTCACCCAGCCCGGTGTCGTACGGGTCGCCGTTGGTCTCGGCGAGCTCGCGACGCAGCCGCTCCAGCTGCTCCAGCAGCACCGCCGAGTCGTAGACGAACACCTCGGTGGCGACGGTGCCGGTCTCCGGGAGCCGCGCCGGCTTGTCCTCGACTGCCCGCACCGTCCCGTCGGCGGCGGCGCGGACGACCATGTTGTGCTGCGCCTCCCGCACCCCCACCTCGGCGGTGAGGATGGTGCACTCGGCGCCGTGGCCATGGTGGCGCCGGAGCAGCTCGTCCAGGTCTACGTTGATGACGTGGTCGCAGCTGAGCACCACGACCGTGCGCGCACCGTGGGCGGCGATCTGCTCGCGCAGCCGGTGCAGGTTGTCGGCGTTGCCCCGGGAGAACCCCTCGGTGTCGGCCGGGCCGGACCCCTCCTCCGGGACCACCCGGCGGAACCCGCCGCGGGTGCGGTCCAGGTCCCAGGGCCGCCCGCCGGACAGGTAGGGGTCGAGGCTGGCTGCCTGGTACTGCACCGACACCCACACGTCCCGGATGCTGCTGTGGGCCACGCACGACATCGGGAAGTCGATCAGCCGGAAGGTTCCGGCGAACGGCATCGCCGGCTTGGCCCGCTCCCGGGTCAGCACATCCATCCGGCCGCCCTGCCCGCCGGCCTGCAGCACGGCGAGCACCTCGCCCGCGGTCCACTCCGCCATAGCGGCAATCTAGGGCGGTGGCGCTGGGCGCGCGCTGCGAGCGAGCCGCGACCCCGGGGACCGCTCCGGGCGTGACCCTGGCACTCTGGACCGGAACGCGCCGGCCATCACGCGCCAGCCGGCGGCCGACACCACGAAGGAGACCGCGACCGTGAGAGCCGTCGTCATGCACGCCCCCGGTGAGCCGCTACGGGTGGAGGACCTCGAGCTGACCCCGCCCGGCCCGGGCGAGGTACGGGTGAAGGTGACCGCGGCGGGGGTGTGCCACAGCGACCTGCACTACCTGCGCGGTGACCTGGCCGCGCGGATGCCGCTCGCGCTGGGCCACGAGGGCACCGGCGTCGTCGAGGAGGTCGGCGCTGGCGTCGACCACGTGGGGCCCGGCGACACCGTCGTGATGACCTGGCGGCCCCGGTGCGGGCAGTGCGAGTTCTGTGCCGGCGGCCGGCCCGGGCTGTGCGTCAAGGGGGCGGTCCACGGACAGACCAACGGGTTGCTGCGGGGCGGCACCCGGCTGTCCAAGGATGGCCAGCCGGTCCACCACCTGATGGGCGTCTCCTGCTTCGCCGAGGAGGCCGTCGTCTCCCGGGAGTCGGTGATCCCGGTCCCGGCCGACATCCCGCCGCCGGTCGCGGCCATCGTCGGCTGCGCCGTCATCACCGGCATGGGCGTGGTGCTCAACCGGATGCCGAACCCGGCCGGCAAGGGTGTCCTGGTCATCGGCGCCGGCGGCGTCGGGCTCTCCTCCGTCATCGGCGCTCGCCTGGTCGGCGCCAACCCCATCGTCGTGGCCGACATCGACGACGAGAAGCTCACCCGGGCCCGGGAGCTCGGTGCCACCCACGTGGTCAACTCCGCCCAGACCGATCTGGTCGAGGCGGTGCGTGACATCACCGGCAATGGGGTGCACTGGGTGGTCGAGGCGATCGGCCGGCAGGCCACCATCGAGCAGGCCATGGCGTGCCTGCGGCCGGGGGGCACCACGTTCGTGGCCGGCCTCGGGGCCGCCGGCGACCAGGTCACCGCCCCGCTCAACCCGATGGTGCAGCAGGAGAAGTCGGTCCAGGGCAGCCTCTACGGCTCCTCGAACTTCACCGTCCAGATCCCCCAGCTGCTGGACCTGTACCGGGCTGGCAGGATCCCGCTGGACTCCCTGCTGGGCCGGGAGTACCGGCTCGACCAGGCCGAGGAGGCGCTGGCCGGGCTGGTCGGCGGGCCGGCGGGCCGCTCGGTGATCGTGCTGGACTGAGTGCCGGTCCCTGGGGCGTCGCGGGCTAGGCGGTCTCGTCTGCGGTGGTGTTGACGATGTCGATGGGGGTGCCGGCGGGGACGTCGCGGAGCTTGGCGAGGTCGTCGAGGTGGAGCCGGACGCAGCCGAGGGAGATCTTGGCGCCGTCGTCGCCGATCTCGTCCTCGGCGCCGAGCGGGCCGTGGATGGCGGTGATGGCGTCGCCGGACTGCTCGAAGTCGGAGATGGTCTCGGAGTGGGCGCTGGTGACGACCACGAACGGCCCCCATCCCGAGGTGGGGTCCGGAGGCTGCTGCAGGAAGGTGACGAAGTAGCTGCCCAGCGGGGTGGGCGCCTTGTCGCGGCCGATCCCGGCCGGGGCGTCCAGCACGACCTCACCGGCGTTCAGCAACCGTAGCCGGCGCTGGCCGACGTCGATCTGGATGCGGTAGGGCGTGGTGGCCAGCTCCACGCCTTGGCGCCGGATCCAGCCGGTGGACTGGTTGGGGCGCTGGGCCAGGCGCACCTGCAGCCAGCCGGGCCGTTGGTCGATCACCGGCAGCACGCTGGGGCGGCCGTGCCATGACTCGGGGATGGTGCCCTCGGGCTGGCTGTCGGCCTCCGGGGCGGCGTACCGGTCGACATCCCCGGGCAGGGTGACCACCAGCGTCGAGTCAGGCGGGGTGTCCACGACCGGAAGCGGCGTGGCCGCGTCCTCACCCCCGCTGGGCTCGGCGCCTTGGCCGGCGCTGGGTGCCTGGGTGGCGTCGGGGGCGGCCGGACCGGGGTCCTGGTCGTCACCGTCCTGGGTGGTGAGGACCACCAGCAGGGCCACTAGGAGGGTGAGGCCACCACCGAGGGCCACGAGCAGCCTGGTGCGGGACAGTTGCACGGCGTCCTTCCTTTGGGCCAACGTGGCTTGCGATCATCCCCCGGCTCGGCCGGACCCGGCCCGGGTGCTTCTGACCCCGGGCCGGGTCTGGCCCCACGCCCGACCCGGGCGGGCCGGGTCGGGCGTGGGTACCGGTTGACGGGAGGCGGGTCAGCCGGTGACCGGGACCGGGTCGGGCGTGACCGGTGCCGGTGGTGCCGGGGGCGGTGCGGGTTCGGTGACCACGATGTCGGTGGCGGTGGTGCACTCGGGGCTGCCGCCGTCGCTGTCACAGTTGGCGTCGGTGCCGGCGGAGGCCACCACGTTGACCAGGGCCGCCGCCGAGTTGACGTCCTCGTCGACCGTGACGGTGTAGGTCAGCGTGACGGTCTCACCGACCGCCAGCGGACCCGACCAGGTCAGCGTGGTGCCGTCCCGGTCCACCGTGCCGGAGGTCGCCTCCGCCTCACCGGCCCAGTCGGCGTCGTCGAGCACGTCGGTCAGGTCGTCCTCGATCTCGGCCGGCTCCTGCGCGGTGTAGTCGGCGGTGCCGACGTTCTGCACCGTGACGGTGTAGGACACCTGCCCGCCGGGGCCGGCCTGCTGGGCGTCGACCTGCTTGTCGATGGCCAGCTGCCCGGCGGTGGCGATCTCGACACAGGCTCGGTCCTCGCTGTCCTGGCCGTTGACCGTCACGGTGGCGGTGTTGGACAGCCCGGTCCCGGACTCACCGTCGTCGATGGTGCAGTCGGCCGCCTGGTTGGTGACCTCGGACAAGCCCTCCACCGTGGCTGTCACGGTGTAGCTGTGGGTGGCCGGTCCGTCGGCGGTGGCCCCGTCGATCGGCACCTCGGTAGCGATCACCGGCTGGCCGGTGCCGTCGAAGTCGTCGTTCACCGCGACGCCACCGGGCTGGTCGTTGACCGCCGTCACGTCGTGGACGGTGATGCCGTCCCCGAAGGCCAGCCGGTCCTCGATGTCGTAGACGGTGGCGCCGGCGCCGTCGTTGGTCACCGTCACCGAGTAGGTCACGGTGTGGCGTCCGTTGCCGATACCGGTCGGGCCGTCGATGACCTCCTTGTCGACGCCCACCCCGGCCAGCGACTCACAGGCCCGGTCGCTGCGGGTGGTGTCGTTGACGGTCACCGACGCGGTGTTGGCGAACCCAGACCCCGCCTCGCCCTGCAGGTCGCAGTCGGAGTTGGCCAGCGTGACCGCTGCGGCGTCCACCGAGGCCACCACCGACACCTCGTACCGGTGGCTCTGGCCGTCGGCGATGTCGACGTCCTCGGCCACCACGGTGTCCTCGACCCCGTCGAAGTCCTCGTTGAGGTCCACGCTGCCGGGGTCGACGTTGGCCACGTCGATCGACTCCACCGTGACGGCCTCACCGAAGGCCAGCTCGTCGACCAGGTCGTAGCCAGGACCGTCGCCGGTCCTCGTCACGACCAGCTCGTAGTCCAGGGTCTGGGTGCCATCCCCGTTGTCGATGACCTCAACCAGCTCCTTGTCGATGTCGGTCACCGGCACCGGCACGCACCCGTCGTCGGTCTCGGCCTCGGGTCCCACACTCAGCGTGGACTGGTTGGCGAACCCGGTCCCGGACCCACCGGCACCCAGGTCGCAGTCAACCGCGGCCGGGTCGATCCCCACCGGGGCGTGGGCTTCCACCTCGACCTGGTAGGTGTGGACCGCCGGGCCGGCGTCGGTGCCGGCCTGGATCGGCTCCCCGGTCACGATCGAGACCTCCTCGATCCCATCCCAGTCGGGGTTGGTGGCGATCACACCTGGGCCGGTGTTGCTGACCTCCTGGTCAAGGACGTCGATGCCCTCACCGAAGGCCAACGTGTCCTCCAGGTCATAGACGTCCTGGGCGGCACCGGCGTTGATCACGGTGATCTCGTAGGTGATGCCCCAGTTGCCGTCACCCAGCGGGGTGGGCCCGTCCACGACGTCCTTGAAGTGGGTGGTCGCCGGGAAGTTGCTGCAGTCCTCCACCGGGTTGGGCTCGACCCCGTCGATCTCCATGCTGGCCAGGTTCATCGTCCCGGTGCCGGCCTCGCCCTGACCCAGGGTGCAGTCGGCGTTGTCCGGGGTGGCCGCGCCGATGTCAACGGTGACCTCCACCACCACCTGGTAGCGGTGGACCTGCCCGTCATCGATCGTCTTGCCCGCGGCGACCACGACGTCGTTGACGCCGTCGAACGCGTCGTTGGTGTCGATGTCGCCGGGGTCGACGTTGACCGCCGAGACATTCTCGATGGTCAGCGACTCGCCCAGCAGCAGCTCATCGCGCAGGGTGTAGCTGCCCTCACCGCCCTGGACCCGCTCCACCGTCAGGTCATAGACCAGCTCGAACCGCCGGCCCTCCAGGGAGTTGATTCCCGCCAGGTCCTTGTCGATCAAGGTCACCGGCGGCAGCGGGCAGCTCTCGTCCTGCTGCTCACCGGAGTCCCCGGTCAGCGTGGTCCGGTTCATGAACCCGGTACCGGCCTCACCCTGTCCCAGGGTGCAGTCGGTGGCCTCCGGGGCCAGGTTGCCACCGACCTCAGCCTCGACGGTGACGGTGTAGGTGTGCACCACCCGCGAGCCGTCGCTGGCCCCGCCGATCACCTCAGCAGCGACCACCTCGGTGTCGCCGTCGCCGTCCCAGCCGGTGTTGACCGCGATACCGCCGGGGGCGGTGTTGGTTACCGACTGGTCCAGCACGGTGATCCCGTCGCCGTACATCAGCTCGTCGCTGACGTTGTAGACCCCCTCGCCGGCACCGGTGTTGACCACGTCGATCTCGTACACGATCTCGAACCGGCCATCACCCAACGCCGTCGGCGTCCCGACGGTGGACTTGTCCACATCGATCACCGGGAAGGCCTCACAGTCAGCATCAGACACCGTCGAACCGTTGGAGGTTGCCGAGGCGGTGTTGGCGAACCCGCTGCCCGACTCGCCCTGCAGGTCACAGTCTGAGCCGGCGAACGTGGCGGCGTCGCCGTCGACGGTCACCTCCACGCTCACCTCGTACAGGTGGGTCTCGCCGTCGTTGATCGCCACGTTGGTCGCGATCCGGGTGTCAGATTCCCCGTCGAACCCACCGTTGACGGCCACCCCACCTGGGTTGACGTTGCCGACGGTCACCGCGTCGACGGTCACGGCGTCACCGAAGGTGAACGTGTCCTCCAGGGTGTAGCCCGGCCCGTCGTTGCTGCGGGTCACCGACAGCTCGTAGTCGAGGGTGAACGTCCCGTCACCGTTGGCGGTCATCGACACCAGTTCCTTGTCGATGTCGGTCACCGGCGGCGGCACACAGTCCTCATCCACACTGGACTCACCGTTGGTGGTCAGGGTGGCCTCGTTCAGGAAGCCGGTGCCGTCGGCGCCACCAGTCTGCGGGTCGCAGTCGGCGTCGGCGATGGTGATGTCGGCTGCGACCTCGGCCACCACCGTCACCACGTAGGTGTGCACGGTCGGGGCCATGGTCGTCGCCGCGGCGATCGGGACGTCGGTGACCACCCGGAGCTGGTCCACACCGTCCCAGTCAGTCTCCGTTGCGACCCCGCCCGGGACGGTGTTGGTCACGCTCGCGGAGACCACCGAGATCCCGTCGCCGTACAGCAGCTCGTCATCGATGGTGTAGGTGCCGTCCCCGGCGCCGGGGTTGGTCGCCGTGATCTCGTAGCTGATCTGGAACTCCCCACCACCGACCGGGGTCGGGCCCGCGGTGACCGACTTCTCGATGACCGGCTCGGCCGGTGGCGGCGGGCACTCCCGGTCCTCGTCCGTGGTGTCGTTGACCTCCACCGAGGCGGTGTTCAGCAAGCCGGTCCCCGACTCGTCCTGGTCCAGGGTGCAGTCGCTGTTGGCGAATGTCACCTGCTCGGCCTCGACCTCGAAGACGACCGCGACCTCGTAGGTGTGGACGTCGCCGTCGGCGATCGCCACGCGGCCGACCACCAGTGTGTCGCCCTGCCCGTCATAGCCGGTCCGGGTCGCGATGTCGCCCGGGCTGGTGTTGACCGCGGTCACCGAGTCGATCGAGACCGCGTCGCCGTACTGGAGCGCATCGACCAGGTTGTAGCCGGGGCCGTCGCCGGTGCGCGACACGGCCAACTCATAGGTCGCCGTCCAGGTGCCGTCACCGTTGCCGACCACGTCCACCACGGTCTTGTCGATGTCGGTGCTGGGCAGCGGGACGCAGTCCTCGTCCGAGTAGGGACCGGAGGCTCCGGTCACGGTGGCCTCGTTGTCCAGGCCTGTGCCGGACTCACCGGGATTTAGCGTGCAGTCGGCGTCGCTGAGCGCCAGGTCGGCCGGCACCTCGACGACGACGGTTGCCTCGTAGGTGTGGACCACGGGGTTGCCCGGGGTGGCCCCGGCGATCGGGACGTCGTCGGCGACCGAGATGTCACCGATGCCGTCCCAGGTCCCGTTGGTGGTGATCCCACCCGGCGCGGTGTTGACCGCGGTGGTGGACACGATCGAGACGTCACCGCCGTAGCGCAGCTCGTCGTCCAGGTCGTAGACGTCGGCGCCGGCACCGCTGTTGGTCACCGTCAGCTCGTAGACCACCTCGTACTCGCCGTTGCCCAGCGCGGTCGGGCCGGACGCGACCTCCTTGTCGATGGTCGTGGCCGGGAACGCCTCACAGTCCTCGTCCTCCAGGGTCTGCCCGTCGATCTCGAGGTTGGCCTGGTTCATCACGCCGGTCCCGGCCTCACCGGGCTCCAGCGTGCAGTCGGAGTTCTCGGGCGTGACGTCGTCCAGCGACACCGCGACGTCCACCTCGACCGTGTAGGTGTGCGTCTCACCGGCGGCGATGTCGATCCCGCCGGCGACCAGAGTGTCGTCGACCCCGTCGAACCCTCCGTTGACCGCGATCCCACCCGGGGTCACGTTGACGGCTGTCGGGCCGGCAGCCACGTTCACCGCGTCGGACAGCAACAGCTCGTCGCGGAGGTCGTAGGTGCCGTCGGTGCCCTCTCGGGCGACCGTCAACTCATACGTCACCGTGTAGGTGCCGTCACCGTTGGAGACGCGGTCCAGCAGCTCCTTGTCGATGTCGGACCGCGGCGTGGGCGGGCAGTTGTCATCGCTGTACTCACCGGAGTCACCGTTGACCGTGGCGAGGTTCAGCAACCCGCTGCCGGACTCGCCGGCACCGACGGTGCAGTCGGCCGCAGCCGGGTCGATGTCGGGGTCGATGTCGACCTCGACCGTCACCGTGTACACGTGCACCGCGGGGTCGCTGGCCGTGGCGGCCGCGATCGGCTCGCCCTGCACCACCAGCGTGTCGGTCTCGCCGTTCCACTGCGTGCGCGGGGTGATCGTGCCCGGCTGGGTGTTGACCACCTGCGCGTCGACGACATCGATGCCGTCGCCGTACTGCAGCTCATCGGACAGGTCATAGGTGTCCGGTGCCGCGCCGCTGTTGGTCGCGGTGATCGTGTACTCCAGCTCGTAGGTACCGGTGCCGGTCGGCGCCGGCTCCGACGTGGTGGTCTTGTCCACCAGCGTGGCAGGGATCTCCTCGCAGGCGTCGTCGCTGGCCTGGACGTCGTTGACCGTCACCGTGGCCGTGTTGGCGAAGCCGGTCCCGGATTCGCCCTGTTCGAGGTCACAGTCGCTGTTCTCGAACGTCACGGCCTCGCCGTCGACGGTGGCGTCGACGACCACTTCGTAGACGTGCGTCTCGCCGTCGGCGATCGGCACGTCGTTGGCAACCAGCGTGTTGCCCTGGCCGTCGAAGTCGGTCTCGGTGGCGATCCCGCCGGGCTGGGTGTTGGCGGCCGTCACCGCGTCGACTGTGACCGCATCGCCATAGGTCAGCTCGTCGTCCAGGTCGTACGGCGAGCCGTCCCCGGTCCGGGACACCGTCAGCTCATAGGTCAACGTGTAGCTGCCGTCGCCGTTGGACACGGTGTCGACCAGCTCCTTGTCGATATCAGTTTCGACAGGGGCGTTGGTGAACGTGCACACCACACTGGCGCCGAACCCACCGACCGAGGCCGGCATCGTGAACGACCCCGCCGCACCAGTACCGCTGGCCACGACCGCGTCGTTGTTGCCGGTGTTCACGCACTCCCAGGCGATGTCGTAGTTGCCCAGGGTGGCGCCGGCGGCTCCGGCCTCGGCGATGTCATAGGTCTCCCCGGGCAGCGCGAGGACCGGGCCGGCTTCCTCGGCCGGCTCGTCCTGCACGCCCAGGTCGCTGCCGGTCGTGGTCCCGACGTTGTTCTGCGCGATGCCACCACCAGTGACGCTCACCTCGAACTGGTCACCGTCGACGGCCCGCTCCACGATGTCCTTGACCACCGTGATCGTCGCCGGCGTGGCGCACGACCCCAGGTCCACGCTCTCCCCGGCCGGGCTGAGCCCCTGGGTGTCCTCCACCTGCCCCGAGCTCGGGTGCACCTGGCGGACGCTCTGGTTGCTGGCCAGGTACAGGTACCCGTCGCCATCGAAGGCCACGCCGTTGATCGCGTCCGAGCCACCGGTGATCACCGACAGCTGCTGACCGGTCACCGTCACCGGCGACCCCTGTGCCGTCGTGGGCAGCGCCTCACTGACCACGTACAGCGGGTTGGTCGGCGCTGCGCCGGCCACCACATACAGGTTGCCCTGACTGTCAAAGGCCCAGTCCCCGTTACCGCCCGCAGCGGCAACGTCCCAGTCGATGGTCGCGACCTGGCCCAGGTCCGTCTCGGTGTTGGTGTCGAAGGCATACACCGTGCCACTACCGGTGCCCACCGTGCCGTAGTAGTAGATCCCGGTGCTGGCATCCACCGCCCCGTGCGTCGCGCTGTTGATGCTGCCCGACCACTGGTCCACGTCACCGGTGAAGGTGTCGTAGCGCACCACGCTGCCCGGGCTACCGGACAGGTAGCTGAACAAGTACTGGCCACCCGCGGAGAAACCCAACGCGTTGTTAGTGCCGCCCCCCAGGTTCAACGACCCGACACTGCTCATCGCACCCGTGGCGGTGTCCATCTCATAGAAGTTGTACGGGCTGCTGCCCTGAGCCGCATACACCGACGGGCAGGAGATCTGCACCGGGATCGGACCGACCACCGCGTAGTCCTCGACCTCGCCACCAGCAGCCGGGCCGGTCGGCAGCTGGTCAACCTCGGTCACCTCACCAGGGAACAACCGGAACCGGGCGAACGTGCCGTCACCCGGACCAGCCGGCGCCGGGAACGTCAGCGTCTGCGTCGTGGTCCCCGAGTTCGCAGGCACCACCACGGACTGCCGCTCGCTGTCCTCGAACACGCCGTTGTCGTTGCCGTCGATCCACCCGACCAACGTCGCCAGCTCACCGGTGTCGTTGGTGACCTCGACATCGACCGCGGTCGGTTCCCCGACCACCGTCACGATCTGCTCGACCACACCGTCCTCGTCAGGAGGGCCGTCGGCGTCGTCACCAGCGGCGTCACCGCCGGGCAGGCCGTCGTTGTCCGGGTCGATGGCCGTGCCCAGCATCAACGGGGCGGTGTTCGCGTCGGCGTCGTAGCCGTTGACGCTGTGCCGCGGCCCGTCCGCACCCAGCGTGGTTCCGTAGGAGTCCGGCGCGTCACCGAAGTCGACCAGGATCGGCGCGGCGGCGCACCGGGCCCCGTCGTTGCCGTCCGAAGACGGACCGGGCGAGAAGAAGTCGGCGGTGCCGGCTTCCACGTCGATCCGCCAGATCTCCCCGGTGGCGTTGTAGGAGGCGTACAGGTTGCCGTCGGCGTCCACGAACATCGCACCGACCAGCGCGTTGACATCCGTGCCGTCCTGGTCACCGATGACGCCGAGGTTGACCGGGGTCGTCCAGTCACCGGTGGAGCGGTTCAGCCCGATCAGGACCGACTCATCGTCAGCGTTGCGGGCCACCATCCACACCGTGTCGGTACCGGGCACGTACGCCCAGTCGTAGCCAGCAACCAACCCGGTCGGAAGCGGCGTCGCCTGGCTGGTGGTCGCCCCGGTCGCCAGGTCGATGTCGTACCACGCCCCATTACCCCACACCCAGTAGTGACCCTGGTCATCGACATCGCCCACCAGGAAGTTCATCACCGGCACCCCGTCCGGCTGCGGGATCGAGGTGTCCACACTGCCGTCCGAGCCGACTCGCACCAGCTCCTGGGTGGTCGTGGACCACCCGTAGACGTAGTCGTCGAGAACGTTGTAGCCGATCGCGTTGACCGAGTACGCATCGGCGGTGGCCGGCGTGGTCTGGGCACCAGTCACCAGGTCGATCGCATGCATATTGGTCGGCTCACCCGCTGCCGGGTACTGGAACAACAGGCCAGGCTGGCCGCTGACGCACTGGAACGGCGGCGGGAGCGGGCCCTCGACCGGGTAGTCCTCGACCTCGCCGGCGGCAGCCGGACCAACCGGAGACAGGTCGGCGTCGTCGACGGCCCCCGGGAACAGGCGGAACCGGGCATACGTCCCCCCAGCGGGGAAGGTGGCCGGGTCGAACACCAGGTCATAGGGGTCGAGGCCGGAGGAGGCAGGCACGTCTGCCGACACCAGCTCGCCGGCGTCGTCGAAGTCGCCATCGTTGTTCAGGTCAATCCACCCGGCCAGGGTCGCCGGCTCACCGGTGTCATTGGTCACGTCCACCGACACCGTCGTGGACTGCCCACCCACCAACACGATCGGGTCAGCCACCCCATCGTCGTCGCCACCGTCACCATCGGCAACCGCTCCCGGAGCACCGTCGGACTCGATGTCGATGGACGACCCCAGCATCAACGGCGCAGTACCCGCATCGAGGCCCGGGACCGCATGCCGCGGACCGTCATCAGCGAGCAACGTGCCGTAGCTGTTCGGGGCGTCACCGAAGTCGATCGGAAGCGGTGCCAACGCGCACCGGGCACCGTCGTTCTGGCCAGTGTCTCCAGGACCCTGCGCGAAGAACGATGCGGTGGCGTCGGCCGTGTCGATTCGGTAGATCTCCCCGGTGGCGTTGTCGCTGACGTAGAGGAAGCCGTCGGCGTCCATGTACGCGGCACCGAAGAACCCGCCGGGCAAGCCGAGGGCCCCCTCATCAGACACCTGGTGCGTCGAGCGGTCGAAGCTGATGAGGTGCTTCGCTCCTCCGGGTCCGTCTGCGATGCCATAGAGCAGACCGTCGGTCGGGTTGAACGACCAGTCCGGGTTCAAGAAGGTGATGCCGGTAGGCAGACTCAAGGGGCCGTTGTCCAACACCTCGCCGAAGGTCGGGGAGCCCGGCTCGAGGTCGATCTCGACCCACTGCTCGGGAACAGTGTCGGTGCGCCTCGCCCAGTAGTGACCATCCGTGTCGACGTCGCCATGCCCGATCAAAGTGGCTTCCGTCAGGCCGTCGGGGATACCGAGGTACTCCACGCTGTAGTCCGAGCCGACCCGTACCAGTCCCGTCGGATAGGACGTCCCGCCCGGCTGGGCGCTGTTGCTCCACCCGTAGATGTAGTTGTCGAGCGGGTTGTAACCGATGCCATTGAGATGGGTGTCCTCAATGTTGGACGCGGTCTCGCTAAAGCTGCCGGTGACCAGATCGCCTTCCCACACGTCGACGGGCACGTCCTGGAACAGATATGCCGTGGGGGCGCACTCGAACGCCGGCAGCTGCTCGGCGGTCACAGTCAAGGTGGCGTCGAGATCCGGGACGATATTGGCAACGGCCGTCGAGACGTTGGAGTTGTCGTTGACATAGGTGCCGGCCTCGTCAGCGGTGACGGTGACCGTGATGGTGCAGGCGTCGCCTGGGTCGACGCTGATGTCGGCGGCCTCGATGCTGGTGCCACCGGTGGTGATATTGACAGCCGGAACTCCACAGTTTCCGTTGTCGGTCACCGATTCGTTGGCGAGCGTGAGGCCGCTGGGGAGGGTGTCGGTGAAGTCCAGTGGGGCGAGGGTGATCGACTCCGCCTCGTCGGGGTTGCTGAGGCTGAAGGTCAGCTCGCTGGTCTCGCCCGCGGCGATGCTGGTGGGGGCGAACGCCTTGGTCAGGGGCGCCGTGGGGAACGACATGGTCCAGCTCCAGGAGTCGCCGGAGCCTGGGGGTGGCGGGTCTCCCTTGGGCGGGTTGTTGTTGGTGAGCGTGAACGACTCGATCGGTGCCGGGCTGACGAGGCGGAACGAACCGCAACCACCGTTGGTGTCGGCGCCGTTGCCGAAGCAGCCTTGGTTCGTCGACGAGTCGAAGGAGTCGTTGATCGTGGTTCCCGACACGTCGAGGATCTCGTTGGCGACGATCGTCTCGATGGTGATCGGGTTGCCCTCGATGTCGGTGCCGCCGACGATGAGCCTGGAGGCTTCGAGGTTGTTGATGTGCAGGATCGGCGCCACCACCGGCGCGCTGAACTCGACGGTCGACTGCCGCTCGGCCCCCGACCCGCAGACGGACGCCGCCCACTGCGAGCTCGCCGGATCGGGATCCGGCTCCGTGTACTCACCGGCTGTGTTGGGACCGGAGGGATCGATGCCGGTGTTGTCGATCATCTGGCAGATGGGGGGCGGCAGCGAGGGCGTTACCGCTGTCGTGGTCTCGGTCGCGCTGACACCCACGCCACCAAAGGTGAGCGTTCGCGTCGCGTCGACGCCGACACCGCCGTTGGTCGGCCGGCTCACGTCCGTCACCCACTCCGACGAGGGGGCAACGGCGAAGCTGCCGATGGCACCGACCGCCTCGCCGAGCTCGCTCGTCGCCGTCGGCTCCTGGTCAGTGCCGCTCTGGACATCGTCAACCGGCTGGCCGTCCGAGGTTTGTTCCTCGCTGCCCTCGTCAGCCGGCCCGTCGGGTTGCGACCCGGTCTTGTCCGCGGGCTGGGTGGTGTCCTGAGAGGTCTTCTCAGCAGAGTCGGACGCGTCACCGTCCGCCTCATCACTCTCTACCGTGTCCTCGTCGGCGGTGGCGCCGTCGGTGGCCGACGGCGCACTGCCGGTCTGGCTCTCGACGTCCCCGCTGTCCTCCGCCGTGTCGGCAGCGCTCTCCCCCTCGGCCGCCTGCTCACCCTGCGTGGTGACGTCATCACCCTCGGCCACGTCCCCCGCGTCGCCTGACCCCTCCTCGGCGTCGGCCGGATCACTCTCCCCCTGGGTCGACAGCTGGTCATCCTGGGCCTCGTCCTGCGCCACGTCGGTCCCACCGGGTGGCGTCTGCTGGCCCATCACCGGCACCGACGGCACCAGGCTCGTCACCAGCACCAGCACCAGGAACAGGGCCGCCCACGACGCGCGGCCGGCCCGACCGGTTCGGTGACCCATCATCGACAGTCCGCCCACGGCAGCGCCGATGACCGGAACCTGCGATCCGGCAGAAAAAGCGCGACGCATACGCGTGCCGCGTGACCCGATGGCCATGATGCCCCTCTCGTTACCGCCCCTGCAGCGCCCCGACAGCCTGTCGCAATACCGACGAGGCTGAACGCCGCCTCACAGAATGCTCACAATTCTCTGGCCTGTCTAGAGCCGCCGGGGATTTTCTCAATGAAGTTTGGGGCGCACGTTCCGGCGGTCTCGCAGTTCTTGTTTAACGACAGGTCAATGGCAATTAAAGTAGCGGTCAAGAAAGGCTGCCCATGGAGTCCTTTTTGCGCAGAAGGACCCCACGGTGCTACGCGTTGTTCACACCCCAGGCGGAACGGCAGCAGACAACAAACCCCTGCGTGTGGAGGTCGCGGCCGTGCTGGAGACCGACGGGCCGGTCGCCTGCCCAGTAGGGTGACCGGTCATGGGACTGCTCGACCGCTGGAGGAACAACGACCGCCGGCCGTGGTCACCGCCTGCCGAGGGGTCGTGCGGCTGCCGCCGTCACCTCGACGACGAGCTCCTTGGCACCGTCGTGCCCCTGTCCCCAGACGCCGGGCTGCCCGAGGAGGTCGGCTCCCTCTCCGTTGCCGAGCTCATCGACTGCCAGGCCCTCGGGTGCGAGCCGGTGGACGTCGGCGACCGGACGCTCACCGACGGCACCGGCCCGTACCACTGGAACCTCTGGTTCGGTGACGAGACCCGACCCTGCTACAGCGACAACGCGACGCTGCAGCTCGACGCCGCGGTCGCACAGCAGGACGGTGTCGAGCGGACCGTCTGGCTGGACCGGGAGGTCATCTACATCGGCGCCCCGCGGCTGTGCTCCTCGGGCGCGCTCGCGGTAGCGGCGCTCGGCCTCCTCGACCCCGGCGTCCGTGACCAGGGGTGACCGCGTGCTGACCGAGACGGCGAGCCGGCGGGCGTTCGAGGTGCTGTGGGGGGCCGACCAGTCGGGACACACGGTGCCGGCCATCCCCGAGGAGGTGAGACCGCGCACCCGGGCGGACGGCTACGCCGTGCAGGCGCACTTCGAGTCGGTCACCGACGGCCTGGCCGGGTGGAAGATCGCAGCCACCTCCGAGGCCGGGCAACGCCACATCGGCACCAGCGGTCCGCTGGCCGGTCGGGTGCTCGGCGAGCGCGTCATCGCGCCCAGTGAGGCCATCTCGCTGGCGGGCAACTTCATGCACCTGGTCGAGCTGGAGTTCGCCTTCCGGCTGGGCGCCGACCTCACGCCGCGTCCCACCGACTACAGCCAGCAGGAGGTGCTCGAGGCCACCACCGAGCTGCTGCTGGCATGGGAGGTGCCCAGCACCCGCTACGACGCCGTGGCCAGCGTCGGTGAGGCCCAGCTCATCGCCGACAACGCCTGCGGGTTCCACCTGACGTACTCGACCGCGGCCGAGCAGGCCTGGAAGGACGCCGACCTGGCCAGTCAGGTCGTCCGGGCGTCCAGCAGCTCCGGCCGGGTGCACGACGGCATCGGCAGCCGCTGCCTGGGCGACCCGAAGGCGGCGCTGACCTGGCTGGTCAACGAGGTCTCCGGGCTCGGCATCACGCTCCAGGCTGGGCAGCTGGTGACCACGGGCACCTGCATCGACCCGATGCCGGTCGCGCCCGGCGACACCGTCACCGGCGACTGGGGTCGGTTCGGCACCCTCCAGGTGACCTTCTGCTGAGTCCCCCGGCAGGCTCCCCACAGCGCTGAGCGGTCCGCGGCTGCAGCCCACATCCGCGTAGAGCCGCTCCCGGGCGGGCTCTCTGCCGGGCCTTGACGTCGCGGCGACCTCCCGTTGACCGGCACGTGCGCGTGTCCTTGCGAGCAGTTCGCGTCGATGTGGGGAGGTCGCTGCGTCGGGTTCACCCGTCCTCGCCAGAGTCCAGTGCGGGCCGGCCACAGGGGCCGGTCTGCACATCACACGGAGGAGATCCACGTGAACCCGAACTCTGGCTCAGCCGGCACCCCGCCCCGCCGGTCGGTCCACCTGACCACGGGCGCCCTGGTCCTCACCTGCTCTGCCGCGCTGCTCGCACCCGCGGTCAGCAGCGCTGTCCCCTCGGGCACCGGGCGCGCCGCGCCGCCTGCCCCGGCGGCCGGCGCCGACTGGGAGGAGACCGCCTACCGCGGCGGCGTCGACGTCGTGGAGGGGCCCGACGAGGACCAGGACGTCCTGGACGGCACCGTCTTCGTCGACCGCAACCGCAACTCGGTGCAGGACGACAACGAGCGCGGCCTCGCTGGCGTGACGGTCTCGAACGGCCGGGACGTCACCACGACGGACAGCCAGGGCCGCTACCAGCTCCCGGTCGAGGACAACATGACTGTCTTCGTCACCCAGCCCCGCGGCTACCAGGTGCCGGTCGACGAGGACAACGTCGCCCAGTTCCACTACCACCACCTGCCCGAGGGCAGCCCCGAGCTGCGCTACGGCGGTCTCGAGCCCACCGGTCCGACGCCTGACCAGGTGAACTTCCCCCTGGTGACCCGCACCGAGACCCGCCTCCCCGAGCAGCACTGCCTGATCGGCGGCGACGTGCAGACCTACACCCAGCAGCACGTGGAGTTCGCGCGCAACGGTGCGTTCGCCGACCTGGCCGAGCGCAGCGACTACACCGGCTGCGGCGCGCTCTTCATCGGCGACGTCGTCGGTGACGACCTCTCGCTCTACCCGCAGACGCGGGAGCTGGCCAGCATGCTGAACGGTCCGGCCAGGTTCCTCCCGGGCAACCACGACCTGGACTTCGACGCGGCCACCAGCGAGCACAGCTTCGACACCTTCAAGGCGCAGCTCGCGCCGGAGTACTACTCCTATGACTCCGGCAAGGTGCACGTCGTGGCGCTGAACACGGTCGACTACCCGACCACCGGCGGCTACAACGGTGCGCTGGACGAGCGGCAGCTGGAGTGGCTGCGCAACGACATCGCCCAGGTGCCGGAGAACCGGCTCATCGTGCTGGCCGCCCACATCCCGCTGCTGGACTTCGCCGACTCCACCAGCACCAAGCACCAGGTGGACCAGGTCCGCGAGATCTACCAAATCCTCGAGGGTCGCGAGGTCGTCGCGCTGGGCGGGCACACGCACAGCATCGAGAACATGCGCGAGGGCGACAGCCTGGCCGGCTGGTCCGACGTCTTCGGGGTCGACGGGCTGCCGTTCACCCACATCACCTCCGGGGCCATCTCCGGTGACTGGTACTCCGGCCGGATGCTGGCGGAGGGTTACCCGACCGCGATCCAGCGCGACGGCGGCCGGCCTGGCGTGCTGACCCTGGACATCAAGAACACCGAGGTCACCGAGCGCTTCACTGTCAGAGGAGAGGACGAGGCCGAGCAGCTGGCGCTCGGCCTGAACACCCCGCGCTACCGCGACTGGTTCGAGGCGAACAAGAGCGACGCGGGCTCCGCGCCGCAGTTCCAGGACCCGCTGGCCGTCGACCAGGATGAGCTGTCCGCGACCTGGCTGACCACCAACTTCTGGATGGGCTCCACCGGGTCCACCGTGGAGGTGTCGATCGACGGCGGCGAGCCGGTAGCGGCCGAGCGCACCCAGCCGATGGAGGGAGAGGCCGTGCGCGTGGGCGCCGAGTGGTCCGACCCGGTCGCCGTCCAGGAGCAGCTCGTCCACGGCGGCAGCCTGGCCGACCGGAGCATGCACCTGTGGCGCCTGCCGCTGCCGGCCGACCTGGCCGCCGGTGAGCACACCGCCGAGGTCACCGCGACCGACGTCCACGGCCGGACCTACACCGAGACCCTCACCTTCGAGGTCACCGAGTGAGCGACGCCCGTCGGTAACCACTGCGAGCCGGCACCCGCTCGGTCCCAACCCGGTCCGGGCGGGTGCCGGACCCCTGACATGGGCTCACCTCACCGCGCGGCTGCGCACGTGTCCACCAGCACCGCGAGGCCCTGCCGGGCCGACTCCTCGGCGCACCGCACCCGGTCCTGCATGACGCGTGCGGCCTCGAGCGCCTCGATGGCGCGCTGCTCCGCCGCCCGACACGCCTCGACACCGTGGTCACGGTCCCGCCGGCCCGCCTCCTGGTCGCCGTGGTAACCCTCCACCTCGGCTGCGGCCAGCTCCGCGGCCCGGTCCAGCAGCCACCGGTAGGACGTCCTGGCCTTCTTCGGTGTCGTCTTGCGAGCCAACGCCCCCACCTCCTCCTTGACCGACTCGCGCATGAAGACGAGCGGGTCTGACTGGTACCACCGCCCGGCCTTCTCCTCCAGGGCGCGTGCCAGGCGGTCCCGGGCGTCGGCGACCTCGCGCTCGGCCTCGCGCACTGTCGCGTCTGCGGCGTCGCGGTGGGGGGCGAAGCGCAGGTCCAGGGCATAGGCCAACTGCTCCCGCTCCGCTACGTCGATGCCACCATCGCGACCGGGATCTGCTGCGGTCGTCTTGCGGTCGTGCCCAGCCATAGCCGTTCCTCATCGTGGACGCTCGTGGGCACCCACCCTCTCATCCACTGCCCCGCGCCCCGCCCCAAAGCCCGCGACCGCGCCAGCCGCAGGGTCCGCAGCCCTACCAGTCCTTGACGTCGTGGCGACCTGGGGTTGACCAGCACGTCCGTCGCCCCTTGTCCCCGGTTCGCGTCGATGTGGGCCGGACGAAGCGTGCGGTTCACCTGGCCTCACCACAGTCCGGGGTGGCCGGCCGAAGGGGTCGGCGCACACGCACCGAGGAGACCCAGTGAACCCAACCTCTGGACCACCGATGACCCGATCCACCCGCTCGGTACGGCTGACCACCGGCGCGCTGGTGCTCAGCTGCTCCGCCGCGCTGCTGGCACCGGCGATCAGCAGCGCCGCCCCCGCCGACAGCGCCCCGCCCGCGCCCACCTCCCCGGGGACCGACTGGGACGAGGCCGCCTACCGCGGCTCCGTGGACGTCGTCGAGGGCCCCGACGGGGACCAGGAGACGGTCGACGGCACCGTCTTCGTCGACCAGGACCACGACTCGGTCCAGGACGCGGACGAGCGCGGCCTCGGCGGCGTGACCGTGGCCAACGGCCGCGACGTCACCACCACCGACAGCCACGGCCGCTACCAGCTGCCCGCCTACGACAACATGACGGTCACCGTCACCCAGCCCCGCGGCTACCAGGTGCCGGTCGACGAGCACAACGTGGCGCAGTTCCACTACCACCACCTGCCGGAGGGCTCGCCGGAGCTGCGCTACGGCGGCATCGCCCCGACCGGGCCACTGCCCGACGAGGTCAACTTCCCGCTGGCCAGGAGCAGGTCCACGCAGTCACCGGAGCAGCACTGCGCGATCGGCGCGGACGTGCAGACCTACAACCTGGACCAGGTGGAGTACGCCCGCAACGGGGTCTTCACCGACTTGGCCGAGCGGAGCGACTACGCCGGCTGCGGCGCGCTGTTCATCGGCGACGTCGTGGGCGACGACCTGTCGCTGTTCTCGCAGACCCGCGAGCTCACCAGCATGCTCAACGGTCCGGCCCGGTTCCTGCCGGGCAACCACGACCTGGACTTCGACTCCTCGGCCCGGGAGCACAACTTCGACACCTTCCGCGCCCAGCTGGGCCCGGAGTACTTCTCCTACGACTCCGGCAAGGCCCACGTCGTCGCGCTGAGCTCGATCGAGTACCCGACGACGCGGCCGCCGAGCAAGGGCGACTACACCTACGGACTCGGTGAGCGCCAGCTGGAGTGGCTGCGCAACGACATCGCGGCGGTGCCCGAGAACCGGCTCATCGTGCTGGCTTCGCACAGCCCGCTGCTGGAGTTCTGGTACAGCGACTCCCACCGCACCAAGCAGCTGCAGGAGATCTACCAGATCCTCGAGGGCCGTGAGGTGGTCGCCGTCAGCGGGCACACCCACATGTCGGAGAACCTGCGCGAGGGCGACCTCATGGCCGGCTGGACCGGGCTCGTCGGCGAGGAGGGGCTGCCGTTCCCGCACCTGACCGTCGGGGCGGTGTCGGGCCACTGGTACGCCGGCCGGCTGCTCGAGGAGGGCTACCCGACCGCCGTCCAGCGCGACGGCACGCCCCCCGGCGTGCTGACCCTCGACATCAAGAACACCGAGGTCACCGAGCGCTACACCGTGCGCGGCGCGGACGAGTCCCGGCAGCTGGCGCTCGGCCTGAACAGCCCGAGGTACCGCGACTGGTTCGAGGCGAACGAGAGCGACGCGGGCTCCGCGCCGCAGTTCCAGGACCCGCTGGCCGTCGGCCAGGACGCGCTGTCCGGCACCTGGCTCACCACCAACTTCTGGATGGGCTCCACCGGGTCCACCGTGGAGGTGTCGATCGACGGCGGCGAGCCGGTAGCGGCCGAGCGCACCCAGCCGATGGAGGGAGAGGCCGTGCGCGTCGGGGCCGAGTGGTCCGACCCCGTGGCCAACCAGGAGACGCTGCCCCACGGCGGCGGTGTGGTCGACCGGACGATGCACCTGTGGCGCCTGCCGCTGCCGGCCGACCTGGCCGTCGGCGAGCACACCGCCGAGGTCACCGCGACCGACGTCCACGGCCGGACCTACACCGAGACCCTCACCTTCGAGGTCACCGAGTGACCGACGCCGCTCACTGACGCCGGATCCCGGTGCCGGCACCACGGGTCTCGCGGCCCGGGTGCCGGCACCGGTGCGTGTGGTCAGCCCGCGGCCAGCGCCTTGCCGAGCGCGGTGTCCAGGATGTCCAGCCCGAGGTCCAGCTCCGCCTCACTGATCGTGAGCGGCGGCGCCATCCGGAAGACGCCGCCCATGCCGGGCAGCTGGACGATGTTCATGTGCAGGCCCAGTTCCAGGCACTCCCGGGTGGCCCGCTGCCCGAGGTCCTCGGCCGGGGTCTTGGTCTCCCGGTCGGTGACCAGCTCGATGCCCTGCATCAGCCCCCGGCCTCGCACGTCCCCGACGCACTCGAACCGCTGGTGCAGCTCCAGCAGCCCGGCCCGCAGCCGGTCCCCCAGCGCCTCGGCCCGCTGGGCCAGGCCCTGCTCCTCGATGACCCGCAGCACCGTGCAGCCGACGGCGGCCGGCAGCGGGTCGGACACGTGCGTGGTGAAGAACAGGTAGCCGCGGTCGTGGCAGCGTTCCTCGATCTCCGCGCTGGTGACCACCGCCGCGAGCGGCAGACCGGCGCCCAGGGTCTTGGAGAGGGTGAGGATGTCGGGGACGATGCCGTCGCGCTCGAAGGCGAACATCGCGCCGGTCCGGCCCAGCCCGGTCTGCGCCTCGTCCAGGATCAGCAGCATCCCGCGCTCGCGGCACTTGGCCTGCAGGGCCGCCAGGTAGCCCTGCGGCAGGTCGATCAGGCCGCCGGAGCTGAGGATCGGCTCGACGAGGCACGCGGCCAGGCTGCCGGTGGACTGCCGGTCCACCAGGTCGAAGGCGTAGTCCAGCTCGGCCCGCCAGTCGTCGCCGCCGGCGGACCCGAACCGCCCGCGGTACAGGTCAGGGGTCGGGATGGCGATGTTGCCCGGCAGCGGCGGCCCGTACCCGCGCCGGCCGGTGCTGTAGGTCGCGCCGGCCGCTGCCGACGTCATGCCGTGCCAGGAGCGGTCGAAGCTGACCACCTCGTAGCCGCCGGTCACCAGCTTGGCCATCTTGACCGCGGCCTCGTTGGCCTCGGCGCCGGTGGTGAGCAACAGCGAGCGCTGCAGCGGCTCGGGGGTCACCTCCGCCAGGGAGCGGGCCAGGTCGACCACCGGACGGCTGAGCATCCCGCTGAAGAGGTGGTCCAGCTGGGAGGCCCACTCGTGCACCGTGCGCACGACCTCGGGGTGGCCGTGGCCGAGGATGGCGCTCATCTGGCCCGAGGTGAAGTCCAGGATCGCCCGGCCACCGGCGTCGTAGACGTAGGAGCCCTCGGCCCGGTCGATGACGGCCGGCACGAAGTCGGCCCCGTAGCGCACCAGGTGCCGCTCCACGTCCTGCCAGAAGTCACGATCGCTCATGGGAGGCGTCCTCTCGCCGGGTGCGTGCGCCTCCTCAGCATGGCACCCGGGACCACCGGGCTCGACCGCGTGGTGCCCCCGCCGACGGAGCGGGCGGCTGTGCCAGCATGTCCGACATCCGACGAATCGCAGGAGGTGGCGGTGCAGCCGGCGAGCGCCCCAGCACCCGGGTCGGCCGAGGCCGCCCACGGCGGCGTCACCCTGCTGGCCGACGACCTCACCGGCGCAGCCGACTCGGTGGTCGCGTTCGCCGACGCGGGCTGGGACTCCTACCTGGTGCTCTCCCCCGCTCCGGTAGCGGTCGGGGGCACCGGACCCGGCGCGGTCGTCGCCCGCAGCCTGGACACCCGCGCCGTCGACGACGAGACCGCACGGACCCGCACCCGTGAGGCGGTGACGGGGCAGGTCCCGCCGGACGGCCGCCTCTACCTGAAGGTCGACTCCACGGTGCGCGGCACGGTCGCCGCCCAGGTGGCCGGCGCCCTGGAGGGGTGGCGCGAGCGGCACCGGGGCGCCTTCGCCGTCGTCTGCCCGGCGTACCCGGCGATGGGCCGCACCGTCGAGGACGGGATGGTCCTCGTGCGTGGCGAGCCGGTGCACCTCGGCCCCGCCGGCCGCGACCCGGTCACGCCCGTCACCAGCTCGGGAGTCGAGGACCTGCTCCCAGGAGCGGTGTACGCGGCGCCCTCACCCGACCCGGCCGAGCTCGCCCACGCGCTGCGC
Organism: Ornithinicoccus halotolerans; assembly: GCF_009602535.1. Taxonomy (GTDB): domain Bacteria; phylum Actinomycetota; class Actinomycetes; order Actinomycetales; family Dermatophilaceae; genus Ornithinicoccus; species Ornithinicoccus halotolerans. Next base: position 23,241 of record NZ_WIQI01000008.1, read on the forward strand.
CGGCTGGGCCGGCACCACGACGTGGTCTGCGTCGGGGCGAGCACCGAGCAGCATCTGGACGCTCTCGCGGCCGCGCTGACGCTGCTGGGGCCGGTGGCGGTGCCCGCCGGCTCGGCCGGACTGGCGCAGCGGGTCGCGCGGCACTGGCGACCGGAGTCGTCGGAGGGCGCGCCCGATGACCAGACGGGGCCCCGCCAGGACCGCGAGCCAGGCCGGGTGGAGGCGCCGCCACTGGTGGTGGTGTCCTCGCTGCACGACGTGGCTCTGGAGCAGGTGCGCGCGGCTGGGCAGGCGCTCGGCCCCGCGGTCGCCGTGCGGACGCCGCCCGCCGAGACGCTCGCCGACCACGCCGCTACCCGGGACTGGGCGGCACGGGTGGCCGACGAGGTCGGCACCCGGACCGCCCTGGTGGTCACGGCTCCCTCCCCCAGGCCAGACGCACCGGCCCTGACCGGGCGGGAGGTCGCCGCCGCGCTCGCCGCGGCCGCCGGCACGCTGATGTTGCACCAGGACGCGGACCGGTTCGGGTCGCTCGCCCTGGTCGGCGGGGACGGTGCCGCCGCGGTGCTGGCCGCGCTCGGCGCGTCGGCGGTGCGCGTCACCGGTTCGGCGGCCGAGGGGGTCCCGGTCGGACGGATCACCGGTGGCGACCGTGACGGGCTGACCGTCGTGACCAAGGCCGGCGGGTTCGGCGATGCTGAGACCCTGACCATCATCCTGCGGACCCTGGAGCCCCACCAGAAGGAGACACCGTGAGCAGCACGCCCGTCCTCGGCATCACGCTCGGCGACGTCGCCGGCATCGGCCCGGAGATCACCGCCCGCACCCTGCTGCACCACCCCGAGCTGCGCGAGAAGTCGGTGCCCGTTGCCGTCGGCGACGCCGGCGCGCTCCGCCGCGGGTGCCAGGCGATCGGCGAGGACCCCGACAAGGTGCGCGTCCTCGAGCACCCCAGCCAGGCCAGCAACGACCCTGGACTCGCCGAGGTGGTGCAGGTCGGCCCGGGGATGTCGGAGGTCCCGTGGGGCGAGCTCAGCTCCGAGGCCGGGGACGGCTCCTACCGGTTCGTGGTCGCGGCCTGCGACCTGGCCAAGGAGGGCGCGATCGACGGCATCGTCACCGCGCCGCTGAACAAGGCGGCGATGCACCAGGGCGGCCACAAGTACCCGGGGCACACCGAGCTGCTGGCCGAGCAGTTCGACGTCACCAACTTCTCGCTGGTGCTCTCGGCGGGCGAGCTGTTCCTCTTCCACCTCACCACGCACGTCTCGCTGCGGGAGGCGATCGAGCGGGTCACCGAGGAGCGGACCACGGCCGTGATCGACCTGGCGCACGCGTTCGGCCGGGCGCTGGGCCGACCGGACGAGCCGATCGCGGTGACCGGCCTGAACCCCCACGCCGGGGAGAACCGGCTCTTCGGCGACGAGGACGCCGACGTGCTCACCCCCGCGATCGAGGCCGCCGTGGCGCGCGGCATCGACGCCCGCGGGCCGCTCCCGGCCGACGCCGTCATCCCGCAGGCGGTGCGCGACAAGTGGAAGATGGTCGTCGTCTGCTACCACGACCAGGGGCACGCGCCGTTCAAGGCGGTCTACGGCGACGACGGCGTCAACATCACCGTCGGGCTCCCCGTGGTCCGCGTCAGCGTCGACCACGGGACCGCGTTCGACATCGCCGGGCAGGGTCTTGCCCGCGAGGGCAGCCTGGTGCTCGCCACCGAGCGCGCCGCCGCGCTGGCGCTCGGCTGGGGCGAGGTCTGGGAGACCGCCAAGGCCGGCGCAGGTGGCGACAAGGCCTAGCTGACCTCTCGGCGCCCTGGTCCAACGGAGGGTCGGCTCGTCTCGAGAAGCGGAGCCGGCATTCGACGGACCCAGAGCCGAGCCGCTCGGCGTTGACAATGGGTGGATCCACTCATCGACACGGGTGAGCGGATGGGCGTGCTGACCGATGTGGGGTGCGGTGCACCGTACCTAGCGTCGGTGGCATGACCACACAGCACATCGAGACCCTGATCATCGGCGCCGGCCAGGCCGGCCTGTCCACCGGCTACCACCTGAAGCAGCTGGACCGGGAGTGCCTCATCGTCGACGGGCTCGACCGGGTCGGAGACAACTGGCGCCGTCACTACGACAGCCTCAGGCTGTTCACCCCGTCCCGGGCGAACAGCCTGGATGGCACGCCGTTCCCCGGCGATCCGTGGGCGTTCCCGACCAAGGACGAGTTCGCTGCCTACCTGGAGCTGTACGCCGTCGAGCACGACCTCCCCGTCCGGACACGGACCCGGGTCGACCGGCTGACCGCCCGCGAGGCCGGCGGGTTCGCCGCCACCCTGGGGGCAGAGGAGATCACCTGCGGGAACGTCGTGGTGGCCACCGGTACTTTCGGTCGTACGCCGCAGATCCCGGCCTTCGCCACCGAGATCGATCCCCAGATCCGGCAGGTCCACTCCAGCGAGTACCGCCGACCCTCTCAGCTGCCCGACGGGCCGGTGCTGGTCGTCGGCGCCTCGCACAGCGGGTTGGACATCGCCTACGAACTGGCCGAGACCCGGCCCACGACGCTCGTCGGACCCGACCGCGGGAACGTCCCCCTCGAGTGGGGCTCGCGCCGGTTCCGCGCGGCGTTCCCGGTCATCGAGTTCGCCTTCAACCACGTGCTCACCCGGCGTACGCCGATGGGACGTAAGACGATGCAGCAACTCCGCCACCACGGTGTCCCGCAGCTGCGTGTCAAGCGCCACCACCTCGGCGCGCGGGACGTGGACTGGATCACCGAGCACGTCGTGGGCGTCGCCGAGGGGCTGCCGTGTCTCGCGGACGGGCGCACCTTCGACATCGCGAGCATCGTCTGGGCCACCGGGTTCCGGCAGGTCTACGACTGGATCGACCTCCCGCTGCCGATCGAGGACGGTTGGCCGGTGGAGTATCGCGGCGTCGTCGACTCGGTGCCGGGCCTCTACTTCTGCGGCCTGGCCTTCCAGTACTGCTTCGCCTCGGGTGAGGTCAACGGCGTGGGCCGCGACGCGGCGTACCTCGCCCACCAGATCGCGGCTCGAACGGCGGCCCGTGCCCCCGCTGCCGTCTGATGATGCGCTGCCAGATCTTCCTGGCCATGAGGCTGCGGACCTCGCGCGCGGACGACTACCCTCGAATCGAGGTGGTGGCGCGATGAGCGTGGTCGACGATCTGCACCGGGCCCGTCAAGCCTACGAGCGCCGCGAGTGGGTGGCGGCGTACCGCGCGCTGTCGGACCTGGACGACACCCACCTGCAGGCGGACGACTTCGCTGCGCTGGCGATCACCGCGTTTCTCCTGGGCCGCCGCAACGACTGCGTCCAGGCGTTGCAGCGTGCCCACCAGGCCGAGCTCGGGGAGAACGACACGCTGGGAGCGGTCCGCGCGGCGTACTGGCTGGCGATGACCCTGTGGCAGGGCGGGGAGGCCGCCATCAGCAACGGCTGGATGGCCCGGGGCGAGCGGCTGCTCGAGGGTGTCTCGGAGGATGTGGTGGAGCGTGGCTATCTCCTCGAGCGGGCCACGTTCGGGCACGTCGCCAACGGGGAGTTCGCGGAGGCGGCCGCCGCCGCGCCAAAGGTGACCGAGTACGGCCGACGCTTCGGCGACCCCGACCTGACCGCCATGGGCCTCCACATGGAGGGTCGGCTGACCATCTTCTCCGGTCAGGTCGCCGACGGGCTCCGGCTCCTCGACGAGGCGATGGTGTGGGTCCTGGCCGGGGAGGTCTCACCCATCTTCTCCGGGGTGATCTACTGCTCGTGTGTCGAAGCCTGTCAGCAGGTCTCCGACTTCGGCCGGATGGGGGAATGGACGCATGCGCTGACCCTCTGGTGCGACAGCCAGCCCGGCCTGGTCGCGTTCACCGGTCAGTGTGCGGTCCACCGTGGCCAGTTGATGCGGTTGCACGGCGCCTATCGTGACGCGATCAGCGAGCTCGAACAGGCGGCCGGGCGGTATGCCGCGGCCGGGGGAAGTCCCGCAGTCGGACAGGCCCATTACGAGCGTGGCGAGACGCTGCGCATCGGGGGAGAGTACGACGCTGCCGAGGCTGCCTACACGGAAGCAGCCGAGTACGGCCACCCGGCCCAGCCCGGCCGGGCACTGCTGTGGCTGGCCCGTGGTCGACCGGATGCGGCGTCGGCCGCAATCCACCGCGTGGTGGCCGAGGTGCAGGATCCGGTGCACCGGTCGCAGATGCTGGCGGCTGCTGTCGACGTGCTGGTAGAGGTGGGGGAGCTCGAGGACGCCGCATCTTTGGCGGACCAGCTCTGCGGGTTCGGATCGGCCTTCGGCTGCACCGCGCTCCAAGCGGCCGGCGAGTACGCCAGAGCATCGGTCGCCATCGCGCGTGCCGAGGCCGAGGACGCGCTTGCGGCCGCCCGGAGCGGCGCCGACGCCTGGGCCCGGTTGTCCGCGCCGTACGAGGTGGCCCGGTGTCGCGTGCTGATCGGACGTGCGCTCCGACTCCTCGGCGACGCGGAGTCGGCGGCGGCCGAGCTGGCGGAGGCGCGGAGGGCGTTCGCCGGTCTCGGCGCCGCACCGGCCGAGCACGATGTCACTGTGCTCCTCGGGGATGCGCGGGCGCCCGGCGGCTTGAGTCCGCGTGAGATCGAGGTGCTGCGGCTGGTCGCCACGGGCAAAAGCAACCCCGAGATCGCGGCGGCGCTGGTGCTGTCGGAGAAGACGGTCGCCCGGCATCTGTCGAACATCTTCGCCAAGCTCGACGTGAGGTCCCGGACTGCGGCAGCGGCGTTCGCATTCGAGCACCACGTGGTCTGAGCCGCGACCCACCGTCGGACTTGCCGCACTGAGTGGCGCTCAGCGCCACCGTCAGGAGATCGCTCCAGGGACCGCTCATCTCCCAACCGTCCTCACCGTCCCAGTCCACCGGCTGATCACGCCGGTGTGACGTCCGCTCGGATGCCGTCGAGGACGAAGATTTCCACCGGCCCCTTGCCCTTGACCTCGGCGAGTCCTGTGCTGTGGAGGACGAAGCCCTCGCCGAGGGCGGCCGCTACCCGAGGCGTGACCTGGATCTCCCCCGGCCGGCCGTGCGACTGCATCCGGCTGGCCGTGTTGACGGTGTCACCCCACAGGTCGTAGCTGAACTTGCGGCGGCCGATCACCCCGGCCACGGCCGGGCCGGTGTCGATCCCGATCCGGACGTCGAGCCAGGACTCCCCCGTCTCCACCGCGATCGAGGCCATGTCCTCCCGCATCGCCAGCGCCACCCGGGCGACCGCCTGGACGTGCCCGTCCCGCGCCTCCGGCACCCCGCCGGCGACCATGTAGGCGTCACCGATGGTCTTGATCTTCTCCAGCCCCTCGGCGTCGGCGCGGTAGTCGAACGCGGTGAAGATACGGTCCAGCAGCGCCACCAGGTCCTCGGGTGCCATCACGAGCGCCCGCTGGGTGAACCCCACCAGGTCGGCGAACAGCACGCTGACGCTGTCGTGGCGCTCCGCGATGACCCCCGTCTCGCTCTTCAGGCGGCTGGCGATCGGCTGGGGCAGCACGTTGAGCAGCAGCCGCTCCGACCGCTCCCGCTCGAGCTCGAGGGCGCGGTGCACCCGAGCCCGCTGGTCCACGAAGTAGGCGAGCATGGCGTACGCACTCACCGTGGCGCCCACGACGTTCAGGACGAAGAAGAAGACCCGGACCCGGCGCGGCAGGTCCGCCGGTTCGTGGGCCAGCACCGGGTCGAGCACCGCCAGGACCAGCAACAGACCCAGGAACGCCGCCAGCCACACCAGCGACTTCTTCACCCCGAAGAGCGCCAGGGCCGCGAGCGGCACGAAGATCCCCCACAGGAACATGCCGCTGGAGGCGACGAACCCGCCGAGCGAGGCCTGCAGCAGCGCCGGCAGCACCAGCATCGTGACCAGCTGGGTGGTGCGGAAGAGGTCGAACCGGCGCGTCCGCGCCAGGAGGACGAGTCCGGTGACCGTGACCAGCTGGTACAGCAGCGGGATCGCCGCTGACCTCAGGTGGCCGAAGGCCAGGTAGGTACTCGTCCAGACCACCGAGATGAGGGCGATGAGCACCGACGCGAGCACGAGCGCGGCCGCGCGGAGGCGTTCGTCGCGGGAGTCGCCCGGACGCGCGCCCAGGTCGGACAGCCGGGCGACCAGGCCCTCGACTCGTCGCTTCATTCCCGCCCCCCGGTCACGCCGCCGGGCGCTAGGGACGCCACCCGCTCAGGGTATCGGAGCCGAACGCGATCGCGGATCACCGAGCGCCAATGCGGTGACCAGCGCACTCATGCCGTAGGCTGGTCGCAGGCCCCGTCCCCACGGGTGCCACCGGTGCCAGCCCGTTGCGTGGTGTCCGTTCCCAGCCGGGTTCGGCCGGTGGCCCGTCCCGCTGATGGCGGTGAGGCTCGTATGGCGCTCCGGCGCCGCCCCGCGGCACAGCCTGTTGCGAGCGCCGCACCGCCACTCCCGCGAACCCGCGATGTGGCCCGCTTCTGCCCGAAAGAGCACCCTTGACTGTGACGTCCCGTCCTGCCCGCTCCCGCCGCCGTCGCGGCGGGGCCTCCCCGGCCACGCCGGCCGCCGCGCCCGCCGCGGCGACTGCGACCGCGACGGCTGCCCCCAGCCCGACCGGCGCCACCAGCTTCACCGCCCTCGGCGTCCCGGCCTCCCTGGCCGACGTCCTCGCCCGGGACGGCATCACCACCCCGTTCCCCATCCAGGCCGCTACCCTGCCGGACGCGCTGGCCGGCCGTGACGTGCTGGGCCGTGGCCGCACCGGCTCCGGCAAGACGGTGGCGTTCGCGCTGCCGACCATCAACGCCCTCACCGGTCAGCGGGCCCGCCCGGGCTCCCCGCTCGGGCTCATCCTGGCGCCCACCCGCGAGCTGGCCAACCAGATCGCCGCGACCCTGAAGCCGCTGGCCGACGCCTCGGGCGTGCGCATCACGACCATCTACGGCGGCGTCAAGCAGGGCCCGCAGGTCTCGGCGCTGCGCTCCGGTGTCGAGCTCGTCATCGGCTGTCCCGGCCGGATCGAGGATCTGGTCCGACAGCAGCACCTCAGCCTGGGCCAGGTCCGGGTGACCGTGCTGGACGAGTGCGACCACCTGGCCGACCTCGGCTTCCTACCGGTGGTGCGGCGGCTGCTCGACACCACGCCGGCCGGCGGGCAGCGGCTGCTGTTCTCGGCCACGCTCGACGGCGCCATCGACAAGCTGGTGCGGACCTACCTGAGCAACCCGGTCACCCACAGCGTCGACGCGGTAGCGGCGGCGCCGGTCCCGATGACCCACCACCTGCTGCGGGTGGAGCAGGCCGACAAGCGCCAGGTCGTCACCCAGCTGGCCACCGGCCCCGGTCGGCGGATCCTGTTCACCCGCACCAAGCACGGGGCCAAGAAGCTGGCCCGGCAGCTGACCGCGTCGGGCGTGCCGGCGGTGGACCTGCACGGCAACCTCGCCCAGAACGCCCGGACCCGAAACCTGGCGGCGTTCAGCAGCGGCCAGGTCCGCGTCCTGGTCGCCACCGACATCGCGGCCCGCGGCATCCACGTCGACGACGTCGAGCTGGTCGTGCACGTGGACCCGCCCGCCGAGCACAAGGCCTACCTGCACCGCTCCGGCCGCACCGCCCGCGCCGGTGCCGCCGGTGCCGTCGTGACGGTCGTCCTGCCCGAGCAGGCCGGTGAGGTCGCCGCGCTGACCCGCAAGGCGAAGATCACCGCGACCACCGCTACCGCCCGGCCCGGCGACGCCCACGTGAACAAGCTGGCCGCGGCCTAGCGGCCTCACGGCGGTCCCGGCCGGAGCTCTGGCCGGGACCGCTCAGCCGGGCACCCCGGCACCGGCGCCCGCGGGAAGCACCTGCCGCCCGGCCTGGTAGACCGCCTCGACCCGTGAGCTCAGCCCGGTGACGTCGAGCGCCTTCCCACGCGCGATGACGAGGTCGGCCTGCTTGCCCGGCAGCAGCGAGCCGACGCGGTCACCGACACCCAGCAGGTCGGCGGCCGAACCGGTCGCCGCGTGCAGCGCCTGCACCGGGGGCAGCCCGTACTCCACGAGCAGCTCGATCTCCGTCAGGTTGTCCCCGTGCGGCCACAGCGGGGCGTCCGAGCCCGCCGCGAACCTGACTCCCGCCTGGATCGCCCGCCGCATCGTCGAGGCACGGCTGGCCTCGGTCTCGGCGAGCTTGTCGAGCACGTGCGCCGGGTAGCCGGCGCCCGCCTCGACCGACCTGGCCAGCCCCGCGCCGGCGGCCAGCGTCGGGACCAGCCACGTCCCGCGCTGCACCATCAGCTCCAGCGTCTCGTCGTCGAGGTCCTGGCCGTGCTCGATAGAGCGGACGCCGTGGCGGACGGCGGTCTTGGCCCCTGCTGCGCTGGCGTGCGCCATGACACCCAGGCCGGCCGCGCTGGCCTCCGCCACCAGCATCTCGATCTCGTCGTCGCGGAACTGCGGCGTGCCCGCTCCCGGCCCCGCTGACATCACCCCGCCACTGGTGGCCACCTTGATCACGCCCGCACCCGCGCGCACCAGCTCGCGCACCTTGTGGCGCACCTGCTCGGGCCCGTCCACGACCGCCCGCGGCCGGCCCGGGTGGGGCGGCGTGAAGTCCAGGACGCAGGTCGAGGGCAGCCACGGGTCCCAGTGGCCCCCCGTCTGAGTCACCACGTTCAGCGACACCTGCAGGGCCGGGCCGGCGATGAGGCCCCGCTGCTGGGCGACGTGCATGCCGTGGTCGGCGCCACCGGCGTCCCTGGCCGTCGTCACCCCCGCCGCGAGCGTCCGGCGCATGTTCGCCGCGGCCTCGTAGAACTGCAGCGAGAACGGCTGCCGGGCGGCCTCGGCCACGTCGTTGGTGCTCATCGTCAGGTGGACGTGGCAGTCGAAGAACCCGGGCAGGACCGCCTTCCCCGCGCAGTCAACGCCCTCGTCACCGTCGAGACCCACGCCGACGTCGACGATGACGCCGTCCTCCACCGCCACGTCGGCGACTGCCGGTGCGGCCCGGGAGCCGTCATAGACCTCCCCGCCCTGCAGCACGAACCGGGTCATGGCTCGGTCACCGCCGCTCAGCGGACCGGGGCACCGGGGCCGATCGGGATGCCGAGGGCGTACCAGAGCAGGAAGAACGCGGTCCAACCGAAGAACACCGCGATGGAGACGGGCAGCGTCATCGACAGCAGCGTGCCGATCCCGGCGTCGCGGCGGTAGCGCTGCAGGTAGGTCAGCATCAGCGCGAAGTACACGTTCAGCGGGGTGATCAGGTTGGAGGCGGAGTCACCGATGCGGAACAGCATCTGGCTCACCTCGGGGCTCACGCCCAGCAGCATCATCGCCGGCACGATGACCGGCGCCATCAGCGTCCACTGCGCCGACCCGCTGGTGATGAACAGGTTGAGCAGGTAGGTCATCACGATGACGACGATGAACAGCACCACCGTGGCCAGGCCCATCGACTCGATGAGGTCGGCTCCCGAGACGGCCAGGATGGTGCCGATGTTGGACCACTCGAACCACGCGATGAACTGGGCGGCCGCGAAGAACAGCACCAGCACCGGGGCGATGTCCTTCATCCCGTTGACCATGAACTCGGGCAGCTGGGTCCAGGAGGAGATGGTGCCGACCGTGACGCCGTAGGCCACCCCCAGCGCCACGAACATCAGCGCGATGAGGACCGAGACGTGCAGCAGCACCGGGCCGGTGAGGATGCCGCCCTCCTCCCCTCGCAGCGGTGAGCCCGGGATGGCGACCAGCGCCGCGATCGCCGCCAGGAAGGCCACGAGCGCCAGCGCCGCGTTCCGCAGGCCGCGCTTCTCCGCAGCGCTCAACCGCATCGACTCCAGGTCCTCGAACTCCCCGCCCTCGCTCGCCTCCTCGGCGTCGTCAGTCGTCGCGCCCGGCGCGTAGGGGCCGTCCAGCTCGATGCGCTCGACGCGGGGGGCCACGTAGCGCTCCATGACGAGGGTGATGAGGGCGGCCAGGAAGACCGCGGAGGGGATCGTGAAATAGATGTTCGCCAATGGGGAGACGACGTAGTCCTCGTCCAGGATCTGCGCGGCGCTGGTGCTGATGCCGGCGTACAGCGGCTCCCCTGCGGTGATGAACAGGGAGGCGTTGAACCCGGCGTCGACGCTGGCGAACCCGACCGCGATACCGAACAGCGGACTGCGCCCCACCGCGAGGTAGGCCAGTGCCGCCAGCGGCGGCAGCACGACGACCACGGCGTCGGAGGCCACGGAGCCGGACACGCCGGTGATGGCCACGGCGAAGGTCAGCCACCGCCCGGAGACGCTGGTGACCACGCTGCGCACCGCCGTGGAGATGAGCCCGCTGCCCTCGGCGACCGCCACCCCCATCATCACGACCAGCACGATGCCCAGCGGCGGGAAGCCGGTGAAGTTGCTGATCGCCTCGGTGACGATCCGGCGTATCCCGTCCACCGACAGCAGGTTGACGACCGCGATCGTCTCGTTCTCGTTGGGTGAGGCCACGCTCACGTCCAGCAGCGAGAGCACCAGGCTCAGCACGAGGACGATCCCGCCGAGGATGAGGAACAGCCAGAACGGGTGCGGGATCCGGTTCCCGGCTCGCTCGATCATGTCGAGCATCCGGAACATGAGGCCTGAGCTGCGTGCGGACTCCTGCGTTGCGGTCATGCTCCCCTCCGTCCGTCGCGAAGGGTCCTGAGGGTAGTGCCGGGACGGCGGACCCGCACAGGGCCGCCGGGCGGTGCGAGCCGCTACCGGCCGCTCCCGAGGTCGATGACGACCAGGGTGACGTTGTCGTCGGCGCCGCTGGCCAGGGCCGCCTCCAGGAGCGCGTCGGCCGCCTCCTCGGCGTTGCCGCGGGACAGCAGCTCCTGGATGCGGGCGTTGTCGAGCTCACCGGTCAGGCCGTCGGAGCAGAGCAGCAGCCGGCCCTGCGCGGGCGCCGTGACGGTGTCCGGCTCCGGGGGCTGCTCCCGGCCGGTGCCCAGCGCACGTGTCAGGTGGGTCTGCCCGGGGTGGGAGGCGGCCTGCTCCTCCGAGATCAGCCCCTGGGCGAGCAGCTCGCCGGCCTGGTTGTGGTCCCGGGTCAGCTGGCGCAGCCCGGTCTCGGTGAGCTGGTAGGCACGGCTGTCACCCACCCAGACCACGGTGACCTCTTCCTGCTCCTGCATGGCGGCGACCACCGTGGTGCCCATGCCGGCCAGCCCGACCTTGGCGCCGAACTCGACGAGGACGTGGTGGGCCGAGGTGATGGCCGCGGTCAGTCCCGCCGATCCTGGCGAGAGCCGGGCCAGCGCCGTGATGGCGGCCGTGGCCAGCGCGCTGGCGATCGCCCCGCCCTCGTGGCCCCCGAGGCCGTCGGCGACCAGCCAGAAGCCGTCGCCGACGTGGAGGCTGTCCTCGTTGCGCTCGCGGACGTGGCCGGTGTGGGTGCGGGCCGCGACGCCGTGACCGCTGCCCCCGCTGCCCTGCTCGCTGTCCATGGCACCCTCCTCGACCGTCGCCCCGCTGCACCAGCCTAGCCGCCGGGGCGGTCACACTGAGGACCATGAGCCACCAGGTCATCCTCGACTGCGACCCCGGCCACGACGACGCCGTCGCGATGCTGCTCGCGTTGGGGAGCCCGTCGATAGACCTGCTGGGAGTCACCACGGTCGCCGGGAACCAGACCCTGGCGAAGGTCACCCGCAACGCGCTCAGCGTGCTCGCGCTGAGCGGCCACGCCGGCGCGGGAGTCGGTGTGTATCCCGGCTGCGCACGGCCGCTGGTGCGTGAGCTGGCGGTCGCCGAGGACATCCACGGAGAGTCGGGACTGGACGGCGTGGAGCTGCCGGTGCCGACGGCCGCGCCCCGCGACGAGCACGCCGTCGACTTCATCGTCCGCACCGTGATGAAGCGGCCCCCGGGCACGGTGACGCTGGTCCCCACCGGTCCGCTGACCAACATCGCGCTGGCGGTGCGCCGGGAGCCGCGGCTGGCGGGCCGGGTGCGCGAGGTCGTCCTGATGGGCGGCGGCTACCAGCGGGGCAACACCACCGCGGTCGCCGAGTTCAACATCCGGACCGACCCCGAGGCGGCGCACATCGTCGTCAACGAGGACTGGCCGGTGACCATGGTCGGGCTCGACCTGACGCACCAGGCCCTGGCGACCCCGGCGGTGGAGCGGGAGATCGCCGGCATCGGCAGTCCGGTCAGCGACTTCGTGGTCGGCCTGCTCGGGTTCTTCCGGCAGGCCTACCAGCGGCAGCAGGGCTTCGCGGACCCGCCGGTGCACGACCCCTGCACCATCGCCTACCTCCTCGACCCCGGCGTCCTGACGACCCGCCGGGCGCCGCTGGACGTCGAGCTGCGGGGCGAGCTGACCGCGGGGATGACGGTGGCCGACCTCCGCGGTCCCGAGCCCGAGAACTGCCGCAGCCAGGTGGCGGTCTGCCTGGACCGGGAGCGGTTCTGGTCGCTGGTGGTCTCCGCGCTCCGGGCGCTGTGACCAGCGGGCGCCTGTCCAACCGGTGACTGCTGCACGCCGGTGCGGTAGCGGCCGGAGCGCCCTGTGGCGTCACCCGCCTTATCCTCGAAGGATGACCCTTGCCGCAGCCCCGACCGTCCCGCTGACCGGGCGGTTCGCCACCGAGCTGCCGGAGCTGGCGGTCCGCTGGCAGGCCGCTGAGGCGCCGGAGCCGCGGCTGCTGGTGCTCAACGAGCCGCTGGCGGCCGAGCTCGGGCTCGACCCGGCCTCGCTGCGCGAGCCCGACGGCATCGGGCTGCTGCTCGGCACCCACGTCCCCGACGGAGCCACCCCGGTGGCGCAGGCCTACGCCGGGCACCAGTTCGGGATGTACTCCCCTCGGCTGGGCGACGGCCGGGCGCTGCTGCTGGGTGAGGTCGCCGGTTCTGACGGCCGGCTGCGCGACATCCACCTGAAGGGCTCCGGGCGCACGCCGTTCGCCCGCGGCGGCGACGGCTGGGCCGTGGTCGGCCCGATGCTGCGCGAGTACCTCGTCAGCGAGGCGATGCACGCCCTCGGCGTCCCCACCACCCGGTCGCTGGCGGTCGTGGCGACCGGGCGCCGAGTGCAGCGGGAGACGGTGCTGCCGGGCGCCCTGCTGACCCGGGTCGCCAGCAGCCACCTGCGGGTGGGCACCTTCCAGTACGCCCGCGCCACCGGCGACACCGACCTGCTGCGGCGGCTGGCGGACCACGCGATCGAGCGCCACTACCCCGGGGCCGCGGACGCCGAGAACCCGTACCGCGCGCTGTTCGAGGCGGTCGTCACCGCGCAGGCCTCGCTGGTCGCGCAGTGGATGCTGCTCGGGTTCGTCCACGGCGTGATGAACACCGACAACATGACCATCTCCGGCGAGACCATCGACTACGGGCCGTGCGCCTTCATGGACGAGTTCGACCCGAGGAGCCTCTACAGCTCGATCGACGAGGGCGGCCGCTACGCCTACGGCAACCAGCCGGCGGTAGCGGCGTGGAACCTCGCGCGGTTCGCCGAGACGCTGCTGCCGCTGCTGCACGAGGACCAGGAGCAGGCGGTCGAGCTCGCGACCGAGTCCCTCGAGCGGTTCACCGAGCAGTACGGCACCGCCTGGGTGGTGGGGATGCGCGACAAGCTCGGCCTGGCCGGCGACCTGGCCGACGAGCAGGTCTCCCCGCTGCTGGAGGAGCTGATGTCGCTGCTCGAGCGCAGCCGGGTCGACTACACGTCCTTCTTCCGCGCGCTCGGCTCGGCTGCCCGAGGCGACGTCGAACCGGTCCGGTGCCTGGTCGCCGACGCTGGCTCCCTCGACGCGTGGCTCCAGCGCTGGCGTGCCCTCAACCCGGACGCGGAGCGGATGGACCGGGTCAACCCGGTCTACATCCCACGCAACCACCTGGTCGAGGAGGCGCTAGCGGCCGCCTACGAGGACGACCTCGCGCCGCTGCACCGGCTGCTGGAGGCAGTCACCGCTCCCTACGAGGAGCGCCCGGACTTGGAGCGCTACGCCAGCCCCGCGCCGGAGGGGTTCGGCCCGTACCGGACGTTCTGCGGGACCTGAGCGAGCCGAGTCACCGAACAGCCCGGATCCGGGCATCGGGGCGTTGGCCAGGGCCGGTAGAGTCGCGGCCGACCGTGGTCGGGCCGATATCCGGGGTGACAGGTGGGTCGCAGCAGCTGGCGGGTTCCCATCCCGGCACCCGGTTCCGCCGTCGACCTGGTGGTGGTGGCCGCCGTCGCCGTCCTGCTCGGCCTGGCGCTGCGCGCGCTGGGCATCCCGTCCGCGCTGCTGTTCGCCGGTCTGCTCGCCGGACTGGTGCGGGCACTCGCGGTGGGTCCGGCCACGGGCGTAGCGGCGTTACCTCCCTCGCTGGTCACCGGCTCGCACGCGGTCATGGGAGTGATGATCGGCGCCCTGCTGACCGTTGGCACCCTGCAGACCGTCGCGGCCAACTGGTTCGGGATCCTACTCGTGGTGGCCGCCACCCTGGCGCTGAGTGTGGGCGCCGGCCTGCTGCTGCGACTGCACCCGGCCATCACGCCGGTGACCGGCGTCTTCGCGATGGTGGCCGGTGGCGCCTCGGGGATCATCGTGATGGCACGTGAGCTGGGCGCTGACGAGCGTCTCGTCGCCGTGCTGCAGTACCTGCGGGTGCTGCTGATCGTGCTGCTGATGCCGGTGGCAGCGGCAGTCTTCTTCGGCGCCTCCTCCGGCCGGGTTGCTCCGCCCTCGCTCGACGCGTCGGGCTGGGCCGCGGGTGCCCTCCTCACCCTCGGCTGCGCCGCTGTCGGGCTGGTCGTCGGCCGGCTGTCCCGGCTGCCGGTGGCGACGCTGTTAGGACCGATGCTGGTCGCGGCAGCTGCCAACCTGAGCGGCCTGTCGCACGGCGCGCAGGTTCCGGGAGCCCTGGGTGCGGCCGCCTTCCTGGTGATCGGCATCGACGTGGGGCTGAGCTTCACCCGCGCCTCGCTGCGCACCATCGGCGCGACCCTGCCGCTGGCGACCGGCCTGATCATCGCGCTGATCGTCACCTGCGCGGGCCTGGGCATGGTGCTGTCTCGGGTGACGGGGGTGAGCCCGTTGGAGGGCTACCTGGCCACGACGCCGGGCGGGCTGTACGCGGTTCTGGCCACGGCCACGGACAGCGAGGCCGACGCGGTCTTCGTGCTCGCCGTCCAGGTGCTCCGGCTGTTCGTGATGCTGCTAACCGCCCCGCTGCTGGCCCGGTGGCTCGGCGGGCACCCCCGAGGGCGGGGCCCTCGACCGTAGGGAGCCCCGGTCGGAGCGGATGGCCGCGGGCCACCGCCGCGAACTAGATTGTCGGACCTCGACGGCGGGAGGAGCCGCATGGAGCTGGTGGGTCTGCGCGACATCGAGCAGGCAGCTGGTCACGTCCGCGGCGTCGCGGTGCACACGCCGCTGCTTCCCGCGACCTGGGCGGAGGAGGGCCGCCCGCTGTGGCTGAAGCCGGAGAGCCTGCAGCCGGGTGGCGCGTTCAAGATCCGGGGGGCGACCACCAAGGTCGCGGCACTGAGCCAGGCCGAGCGCGAGACCGGTCTGGTCGCTCACTCCAGCGGCAACCACGCCCAGGCAGTCGCGCAGGCCGCCCGCTCCCACCGGGTCAAGGCCGTGGTCGTGATGCCGGACACCGCCCCGCGGATGAAGGTCGAGGCGACCCGCCGGCTCGGCGCCGAGGTGGTGCTGGTGCCGCCGGCGGAGCGCTATCACCGAGCCGACGAGCTGGCCGACGCCCACGGCTACACCCCCATCCCGCCGTACGACGACCCGTGGATCATCGCCGGGCAGGGCACGGTCGGCCTGGAGATCGCCGAGGACCTCCCCCAGCTGTCGACGGTCCTGGTGCCGATCAGCGGCGGCGGCCTGATCAGTGGCGTCGCGACGGCGATCAAGGAGCGCCTCCCCCACGTGCGAGTCATCGGCGTCGAGCCCGAGCTCGCCGCCGACGCCGCCGAGAGCTTCCGACGCGGTGAGCCCGTCACCTGGCCGGCGGAGCGGACCCAGCGCACCATCGCTGACGGGCTGCGGGTGAACCGCGTCGGTGACCTGCCCTGGGTGCACATCCGCCGCTACGTCGATGACATCGTCACGGTCAGCGAAGACCAGATCCGCGAGGCAGTCCGGGTGCTCGCCGCGCGGTCGCGACTGGTCGCCGAGCCCAGCGGCGCCGTGGCGACTGCGGCCTACCTCTTCCGCGCCGAGCAGCTGCGGCTGCGGGGCGACACCGTCGCCGTGGTCAGCGGCGGGAACATCGAGCTGGACCGCTTCCGTGCCATCCTCGCCGGCGCTCCCAGGGGGTGACAGCAGGAGCACCGCGGCGCCAGCTCAGAACGGCGGCGGCTCGTCGTCATAGCCGGCGTCGCGGCCGGTGTCGTGGCGAGGCTCCAGGCCACGGGACTCGTCGTCGCGCCGGCGTTCTGCAGCCACGACGTCGGGGTGCGGGCGGTAGCGAGTCTGGCCGTCGTCGGCGGTGTGGGTGACGCTGATCAGGTCCCACCCGTGGAAGCGCAGGTCGGCATCGAGGTCGTCGTCCTCGGCCTGGAGCACCTCGGTAGGGGCGCGGTAGGAGAGCGCCGCATACACCGCCTGGTTGACTGCCTGCACCAGGTCCGTCTCGTCGTCCGCAGCCGACCGCACCTCCGCGATGCTCTCGGTGACCAGGGTGAGGTACTGCCGGTAGTCGTGACACCGGGTCCGGTAGATCCGCCCCAGCAGGGTGGTCCAGGTGACGTCCCGGTTGCCGTCCAGCGCCGCATCCCAGAACCGCTGCGTCTTCAGGTCGTGGTGCGCCGTGTGCAGCAGCTCCAGGTTCGACTCGGCCGTTGGGCCGCCCTCGGCGAACTCCCGGGCGTGGTCGTACTGGCTCACCTCCCCGGCCCTGATGCACCCCGGCGCCCGGCAGGTCACGTCCGCGGCCAGGATCTGGGCACGCATCGCCGCATCCGGACGGTAGGCAGCGACCGAACGCTCCACGCAGCGCCCGTCAGCTGGATCGACCAGCAACCGGTGCATCACCGTGCCCGGCAGCAACGCCATGTCGCGGACGAGGTCAGGCGTCACGAACATCGGGTAGGCGCCTTGGACCTGCCCCACCATCAGGCTCTCGGCCGGGGGCCCTGTACTTGGCTGGCCGGGTGGCCTACCAACGGGCTGGCGTGGTGCCTTACCCGACGCCCGGGCGTCCGACCAGAAGGCGCTCCCCGTCCCGCCCGCACGGCCGGGGCCGACCAGGCCGGGATCCCTCGCGTGCAAGGCCGAGTAGGGGACGATGACGTTGAGCACCGCGCTCGGCAGCGCCTGCAGGACCTGCGCGAGTGCGGCGCTGTGTGCCACGCTCCCCGGATCACCGTCGGCGGGTGGGTCGGGGAGGGGCAGGCGGGCGTGCAGCAGCAGGCTGAGTGCGACATCGGCACGCAGCTGTCCCAACGTGCGCGGATCGCCGTGCTTGCGCGCCAGGCGAGCGGCCCGCTCCAGACGGTCCATGAGCGCGGCGACCTGCACCGCCGAGCCGTTGATGACCACACATCCGGTGCCATCAGCATCCACCGTGGCGCGGACGTCCCGTCCTGCCAGGGCCTGCTCGCGGCGCTCCCGGCACGCGGCCGGGTCCCGCCCGCCGACCTTGCTCACCTCCCGGTCCAGCGCGAGGTAGAACTCCCGGTGCCGCCACGGCCCCTCCGACACGGCCCCCTCGGGGGTCAGCCGTTCCACCGCGACCGTGGCCAGGTCGGCGCCGAAGAGCGTGTTCGCCACGTGGGCCGCATCCTCGTGGGCGAGCTGAGCACTCTGCCGCCAGAACCGGCGCACCAACCGCCACGGGGCCACACCGCGGGCCATCGCGCCCACCACGACGCCGGAGACCGCCTGCGGGGCGTTGGCCACGCCAACCAGGTCGAGTACCTCCCCCGCCCCCCACCCGGTGAGCGCCTCGATCTCGTGCCGGGTGACCGACTTGGCCCGCGCGCGCCACTTCTCCCGCTGCCCCGAGGTGAGCTCCCCCGGCTCGGTGACGCCCTTGCGGGCCAGCAGCACCTGCCCGTTGCGGGCGGTCAGCTTCCGGGTTGCCGTCAGCACCGCAGCATCTGCCCGGGCGCTCGCCCCGACTAGCGCGCCGATCCCGTCCAGCACCGCCCGGGCAGCTTCGGTGTGGACCGCACCGTCCGCGCCGTCCGCCGGCGCTCCCTCGCTGCCTCGCAGCGGCGCAGTCTCCGTGCCACCCTGCAGAGCGCCCATCGCCTCCGCGGCACGCGCCAAACACTCCACGCCGGAGGGATCCAGCCCCACGTCTGCCAACGCATCCCGCAACCGCTGGTCAGCGGTCTGGCCCTCCTCCGCAGCGGGTGCCTCGTCCCGGGTCGAGCCGGCGTCCCGGACCACGAGGAGTCGTCGACGCAGCCACCGGGTGTCGGGGCGCACCGGCCTGGGGCCTTGACCACGGCCAGCGACGGCCGACTCCGGCACTCCGGCGGTCGTCAGCATGGATGACAGCGCCTCCTCCAGCACCGAGACCGACACGCCGTCACCCCTTCCGGCCCCTCGGCGCGACTCCCTCTGCAGAGCCGCTCGCCCACCGTCCCTCCCAGTATCGCACACCTGTACGAACCGAGCAACCCTGTCACGCAGAAATCTATGGACGGACACGGGTGACCCCCGAGAAGCCTCCCTTGACGACCTAGGCTAGATATCCTAGCTTTACTGCTATGAGCACTAGCTACCTGGCGCGGCCCGAGGGCCGGCTCGCCTACGAACTCGCGGGCGACGCCGGCCCGCTGGTGATCGCCGCGCCCGGGATGGGTGACCTGCGGCAGACCTACCGGTTGCTCATCCCGCGCCTGACGGGGCTCGGTTGCCGGGTCGCGACGCTGGACCTGCGCGGTCACGGCGACAGTGACGCGACGTTCGGGTCCTATGACGACACCGCGCTGGCCGAGGATCTACTGGCACTGATCCGCGAGCTCGGCGAGCCCGCGTTCGTCATCGGGAACTCCATGGCGGCGGGTGCCGCGGCGATCGCCGCGGCCGAGGCCCCGGAGCAGGTCCGCGGGCTGGTCCTGCTGGGCCCGTTCGTCCGTGACCCGCAGGCCGGGCGGCTGCAGAAGCTGCTGCTGCGGGCCGCGCTGACCAAGCCCTGGGGACCGGCCGCGTTCCTGGCCTATTACCCGCAGTGGCTGCCCGGTCAGAAGCCGGAGGGCTACGAGGAGCACAAGGCGCTGATCCGCGACAACCTGCGCCGCCCAGGCCATTGGCGGGCGTTCGTGCGGACCACCCGAACCTCGCACGAGCTGGCGGAGCGTCGCCTTGCGCAGGTGGAGGCACCGGCCGTGGTGGTGATGGGCGAGGCCGACATCGACTGGAAGGACCCGGCGGCCGAGGGAGCGTGGGTGGCCGAGCAGTTGCACGCCGAGCTGGTGCTGGTCCCGGGCGTGGGCCACTACCCGCAGGCGCAGGCACCCGAGGTCGTCGCGGAGGCGACCGCCCGCCTCATCGAGCGGGTGACCGGTGCCTAGGGCGGGGCTGTCCACCGACAAGGTGGTGGCCGAGGCCGCCGTGCTGGTCGACGAGCAGGGACGGGAGTCGCTGACGCTGTCCGCGTTGGCCAAGCGGTTCGGCGTCGCCCAGCCCAGCCTCTACAAGCACGTCGCCGGGGTGGAGTCGCTGGACCGGCTGCTGGCGGTCCGCGTGGTGGCCGAGGTCGCGGACGTCCTGCGCAGGGCCGCCACCGGCAGGGCCGGCGCGGATGCGCTGCGGGCGGTCGCCGGAGCCTACCGCGACTACGCGACCGCCCACCCGGGCCGGTACGGGTACCTACTGCGCGCACCTGCACCCGGGGATCAGGACCTCGCTGGGGCCGCCGAGGAGGTGATGGCGCTGCTCAACGACGTGTTCGCCGGCTACGGGCTCTCCGGCGATGACGCGGTCGACGCCGCCCGGTTCCTGCGCAGCACGCTGCACGGCTTCGTCAGTCTCGAGCTCGCCGGCGGCTTCGGGTTGGCACAGCCGGTCGACGGCAGCTTCGAGCGGATGGTCGGGGCCGTGGACGGCGCGCTCAACGACTGGTGAGTCGTGATGCGCCTGACCCGGAAACTTGCAACGGGGCTGAGCTCCGCGGGCATGGACTCCGTCAGTCGAGCGCTGCCAGACTGGGCGGTGCGACACCGTGCCGCAGGTCCCTGAGGGGACCGGCCTCAAAGGAGGGCCAGCATGCCGGAAGAGATCAGGCAGCCGAGCGCGGAAGAGGTCCAGCGCGTCTCCGCAGCCAAGAGCCAGGCCGAGGTCGACCTGTTTGCCATCCCCGGTGTCCATGCCGTGGGCATCGGATACAAGCGCGTCGGAGGCAAGCTGACCGACGAGGTCTCCGTCGTCGTCTACGTCGACCGCAAGGTCCCTGAGGACCAGCTCCTCCCGGGCTGGCTCGTGCCCAGGTCGATCGAGCCCTTTGACGCCGGTGCAGAGCCGGTGCGGACCGACGTGGTGCAGCGACCCCGCGCGGTCGAGTACCCGCACCTCGCCGACGGGAGCCTGGCCACGCGGGTCCGGCCCGTGCCCGGCGGCCGTTCCATCCAAGGCGGCCTCGGTGGGGGCACGCTCGGCGGCTGGGTGTGGGACGACCTCAACGACGGGCCCGTCCTGCTGTCCAACAACCACGTGCTGGGCGGGACGGTCGGCGCGAACGTCTACCAACCCTGGGGCTCGACCTCGCCGGCCGACCAGATCGCCGACAACGTGCGCACCGGGACGCTGGACGCGACCATCGCAGCACCGACGGACCCGGACCACATCGCCTACGAGATCGAGGGCATCGCCCCCGCCGTCTACGAGATCACCGAGCCCGTCCTCGGGATGCAGGTCGAGAAGTCCGGTGCCACGACCGAGCACACCACCGGGACGATCGTCGCCATCGACCTGTCTCTGGGCCACAACGGCTCCACACGCGACTTCGAGATGCTCCCGGACGAGGGGCAGCTGCGGATGGCGTACTACGGGGACTCCGGGTCGCTGATCGTCGAGCGCACCCACCCCGAGGGTGCGGCCTGGCGGCGCGTGGTCGGGTTGCTGTGGGGCGGCGTGCCGAGTGAGTACAACGCCTACGCCCACCCGATCTCGGACGTGTTCGAGGACCTCGACCTCACCACCATCTGCTCCGGCATGGTCAGCCAGCTCCTCGACAACCTGTTCGTCCGTGCCCCGCGGGAGCGTGAGTTCGTGCTGCCTCCGGCCGCGCGTGCGGTGGAGTTCCCCCGCGTGCGTCCGCCCGCCCACCCGGTGCAGCCCTCGCGGGTGTGGCCGCCGCAGCTGCGTGAGGTGGTAGCGGCACCCGGCGGCCGCTCGGGCCGCAGGTGGGGTGACCTCGTGCACCTGCCGCGCCACCGCGGTATCGCCCGCGACGTGGAGGCGGCCATCAAGGACACCTCCCGCGGCCGGGAGATCGCCGCGCTGGTGCAGCAGCACCGCGTGCCGCTGGCCCGCGTGGCCGCTACCCGACGTCACCGCCGAATCGTCCAGGAGGCCCTCGAACCGTTCCTGCAGGGGCTGTGGTCACCGGACGAGGTCCTGGACAAAGCGGTGACGGCCGAGGACGCGAGCCACTTCGACCGCGCCCTGACGTCGCTCGAGGAGGTCCCCGAGCTGGCCGGGCTCACCCGGCATGCCCGGCAGCTGCTGGACAAGGCGGCGGGGCGGACACTGCGGGAGGTGCTGCGCGACGACCAGTGACGGCACCGGGTAGCCATTCCCCACCCTGCGCTGCTGTGCCACGGTGAGGAGATGTTCCGGCTGCTGGAGCTGCTCGGTGGTCTGGCGCTGATCACCGACCTGGGTGCCGGCGCGCCGATGGAGGAGTCGCTGAAGCGGGCCGTCCTGGCCGTGCGGCTCGCCCGGACCAGCGGGTGCGGGCCCGAGGAGGTCAGCGACGTCCTCTACACCTCCCTTCTCCAGCATCTCGGCTGCACCGCCGCCGCACACGAGGGGGCACAGACCTGGGGCGAGGACATTGCCGTGACGCGGCACGCATTCCTCACCGACTTCACCGACCCGAAGGACGTGTGGCGCACCTACGTCCACGGCCTCGCCGAGTCCACCGGGCAGTCGCGGCTCCGCGTCGTCACCACCGGGGTGGTCAGCGGACGGAAGGGCCAGACGGCCGCGATGACAGGGACCTGCGAGACCGCCCGGGACGCGGCGCGGCGGCTGGGCCTCGCCCCGTCGGTGCAGGACGCGCTGTTCCACGGGCTGACGATGTGGAACGGCCACGGACGGCCGAGAGTGGCCGGGGAGCTGATCCCGGTGCCGATCCGGGTGACGCACGTCGCCTCGGTTGCTGCGATGTTCGCCCTGCTCGCAGGCCCCGAGGCCGCCTGCGCGCACGTACGCAACCGCTCGGGCAGCTACCTGGACCCCGGCCTGGCCGACACCTTCCTCACCCACCGGAAGGCGCTGCTCGCCGGCCTCGACGAGATCGATCCCTATGACGAGCTGCTCGACCTCGAGCCGGACCCGGTGCGGCTGGTGGCCGAGGAGCAGGTCGAGGAGGTGGCGCGCACGTTCGGAGATCTCGCGGACCTCAAGAGCCCCTGGCTGCACGGCCACTCGCGGGGGGTGGCGCAGCTGGCCTCGGGCGCCAGTGAGCAGCTCGGGCTCGATGAGGTGCGTGCGGTGCGCATCGCCGGGTACCTGCACGACCTCGGCAAGGTGGCGGTGAGCAGCCGCATCTGGGACAAGCCCGCTCCGCTGACCGCCGCGGAGCGGGAGCAGGCACGGCTGCACGCCTACCACGGTGAGCGGGTCCTCGCCCGGGTACCCGCCCTCGCTGCGGTGGCTCACCTGGTGGGCCGCCACCACGAGCGGCTGGACGGCACCGGCTACCACCGAGGGGCCGGCGCCACCCAGCTGACCATGCCGGCGCGGGTGCTCGCCGCGGCCGACAGTTACCGGAGCCGCATCGAGGACCGTCCGCACCGCCCGGCCGCCACCGCCGCCGACGCCGCAGCCCACCTCCGGCGCGAGGTGCACCACGGCCACCTGGACGGTGACGCCGTCCACGCAGTACTCGCGGCGGCCGGCATCCCAACGGCGGTACGACGCAGCCGCCCGGCAGGACTCACCGACCGCCAGCTCGAGGTGCTCGTGCTGGTCGCAGCCGGGTTGTCGAACAAGGAGATCGCCCAACGGCTCGTCATCTCCCGCCGCACCGCCGAGCACCACCTGCAGGACGCCTACCTCAAGATCGGCGCATCCTCCCGCGCGGCGGCCGCGCTGTTCGTGATGGAGCACGGACTGCTCGACAAACCTGGGTAGGTCTGCCCATACGCCCACCGGCTGCCGTCAGCAGGCTGACGGCATGACCACCTCGACGAGAACCTCCGGCGCAGCACGCGAGCAGGACGAGCTCCGCCCGTCCCTCTTCACCGCGGCCTTCGTGCGGCTCTCCCTCGGCGACCTCGCCTACTTCACCGCGGCCGGGGTCTCGATCTACGCGCTGCCTCCCTACGTGACCGGCCCGCTCGGCTCGGATGAGTCGGGTGCCGGTCTCGCCTTCGGCGCGTTCGCTGTCACTGCGCTGCTGCTGCGGCCGTTCGCCGGCCGGTTCAGCGACACCCGTGGCCGGCGGCCGCTCCTGGTGGGTGGGGCCCTGCTTGCGATGGCGACCATGGTCCTCACCTCGTATGCGGAGACGTTGGCGGTGGTCGTCCTCCTCCGCCTGCTCTTCGGTGTCGCGGAGGCGGCGTTCTTCGTGGCCTCGTTCGCGGTGCTCGCGGACCTGGCTCCGCCGAGCCGCCGGGGCGAGGCGCTGAGCTACAACTCGCTCGGCCTCTACCTGGGCCTCACCCTCGGTCCCCCGCTGGGCGAGCTGCTCGTGGGCTCCTTTGGTTTCACCGGTGCGTGGTACGGCGCCGCCGTGCTCCTGCTGGTCGCCGCCGTCGTCGTCGCGAGCATCGGTGAGACCCGGGCACCGCGGCTACCGTCTGACGGGAAGGCTGCCCTCATCCACGGGCCGGCGCTCGGTCCGGCGCTGGCCTTCCTGACCTCGATCGTGGCCATGGGTGGGTTCCTCGCCTTCGCCGCACTGCATGCCCAGGATGTCGGCGTCGTGCGGACGAGCCTGCCGCTGGTGGTGTACGGCTCGGTCGTGGTGGTGTGCCGCATCGCCTTCGCCACGGTGCCGGACCGGTTCCCGCCGTTGCCGCTCGGAGCCGCCGCGCTGCTCACGATCGCGCTCGGGCTGGGGCTAGCCGCCAGCTGGCACACCCCGGCCGGGATGCTGCTGGGAGCAGCGCTGATGGGGCTCGGCGTCAGCTTCAGCACCCCGGCCTTCTTCTCCATCATCTTCGCCACCGCCTCCCCTTCCCAGCGCGGGGCGGCCGCCGGGACCGCCTCCGCGACGCTCGACGTCGGTCTGGGCGGGGGGCCGATCGTGCTCGGCCTCGTCGCGCAGAGCGCCGGGATCCCGTGGGCGTTCGGTGCCGGGGCCGGCATCGCCCTGAGCGGCTGCGTCTGGACACTGGTCATGGTCCGCAGGACCGCCCGGTGACCGAGGAGCCGCGGTGGCTCCGTGGCGTGCCGTCATGGGCAGTTGTACCCATGTCGGGCGAGCTCAGACGGCACTACGGTGCGGGGACAGCCCGCCTCTCCGGGGCGGTGCCGAGGATCCGCGCGAGGAGTCGGCCATGCCACGTCGGGACATCGACAACATCCGCAGCCGAACCGGCGTCGACCTCACCGGTCTGACGGCCAGGCGAGTGAGCGTCGACTCGGTCGAGAACACGATCCGCAAGGACATGGAGGCGGCCGTCAAGACCCACCTCGCGCTGCAGGGCAACCTGCCAGCAGAGGTCAAGCAGGCGGTGGAGTCGACCGCCAAGACCGCCGCCGCCACCGCCGTCGAGCTGAGCGTCGCCCGGGCCGCCGAGGAGGCCACCCGCGACGTCGGCCGGAAGAACCTCACCAGCCGGTTCGACGAGAAGATCAAGGTAGCGGCGGACAGCCTCGGGCACATCAGCCAGTCCAACGAGGTGGACGAGGTGCTGCGCAAGCGCTCCGAGCTGCTGGCCAAGAAGCGGGACTCCCTCGTCGCCGCCGGCTTCAGCGGCGAGGAGGCCATGCAGATCCTGCTCGCCGATATCGGCGCGCGGGCCCACTGAGCCGGCTCCCGGCACGACCGGAGCCAGGACCATGGGCTGGGGCATCCTCGGCGACGTCGTCGACGCGGTCGGTGACGCCGCCGAGGCGGGCGCGGACTGGGTCGCCGGCGCCGCTGAGGACGCCGCCGATGCGGTCGGTGACGCGGTTGATGCGGTCGGCGACGCGATCGGTGACGCCGCTGAGGCGGTCGGCGACGTGGTCGAAGACGCGGTCGATGCCATCGGTGACGCCGCCGAGGACGCAGTCGACGCCATCGAGGACGCGGTCGACGATGCCCTCGAGGCGCTCGGTGATGCCGTCGACGACGCCCTGGGAGCGGCCGAGGAGCTGTGGGACCACGTCACCGACGTCGCCGAGGACGCCT
Source organism: Ornithinicoccus halotolerans (assembly GCF_009602535.1). Lineage (GTDB taxonomy): Bacteria > Actinomycetota > Actinomycetes > Actinomycetales > Dermatophilaceae > Ornithinicoccus > Ornithinicoccus halotolerans. The sequence continues at coordinate 48,725 of NZ_WIQI01000008.1, forward strand.
GGGAGGCCGTGGCCGCCGGTGTGGAGGATGCCTGGGAGACGGTCACCGAAGTAGCCGAGGACGCCTGGAGAGCCGTCTCCGACGCGGTCGAAGACGCCTGGGAGGCGGTGTCCGACGCGGCCGAAGAGGCGTGGGACAGCGTCGTGGACGCGGCCGAAGCAGCCTGGGAGCGGGCCGAGGAGATCGTCGCCGCGGGCATCGACGCGATGGCCACGGCCTACGAGTGGGCGGTCGAGGCGGCCTCCCGGGCGATCGAGTGGCTGGGCGGTCTCCTGGTCGACCTCGGCGAGCTGTTCCTGCAGCTAGGAGCATGCCTGGCCGGTCAGGTGGTCTACCGGGTCGCCAAGGCCGGAAACATCATCGGCAACATCCACAAGCCACCCAAGCTGCTACCTGCTGGCTTCCGGTCCGACATGGTGGACGTCTTCGGCGGCGGCGGCGCGGCCAGGGCGATCAACACCACCGACTTCGCGCTCGTGCTGTACATCGACGACGCGCTGCTGTCGGCCAACTGGTTCAGCGAGGGCACCGACGCGATGTGCTTCGGCGCGACCAGCTATCTGGGTGTCACTCTGGGCGGGCTGATCTACCTGGACGAGCCGTGGGACGCCACGGTCGACGGAGACCGGGAGCTGATGGCACACGAGCTGGTGCACACCCGGCAGTACCGGCGGTTCGTCAACGAGACCGGCTTCGCGTGCGCCTACGGCATCGGCTTCGCCCAGAGCGGCTTCGACTACGCCGCCAACCCGCTGGAGGACGAGGCGTTCGACTTCGTCACCGCCAACGCAGCGAGCATCTGAGGCCAGAGCCACTTCCTCCCTACCGGTCGGTCCAGGAGGCTATCCACCGGCCTCCCTGCGGCTGTGCACCGTGGCGCCATAGAGTCAGCTGCTGGGTGACTGCCTCAGTAACCAAAAATGTGCACGCTCAACACGTCGACAGCGGTGCGCGGGCTCGTAAAGAACGCGCCCATCCGTCGTGCGACTTTGGGGAAGGGGCGCTCGCGGACGGCTCCGTTCTCATTGAATAGCTCATTGGGCACGACAAGGAAGAGGTGATTGGCGTTGATCGAGATGTGCGCCTTCCACAGATCTTTCAGATCGTGGTTGTTCGCCGTGGTGCCACCTCGCTCCACCTCTGCGATCACACCCGTCCCTGCCGCCAGTGGGTAGTAGAAGTCGGGCCGGGCTCGTGTCACCAACCCCGCGTCGGGGGTCAAGACCAGCTCGGCACTGAAGCCCAGCTCAAGTTCGAGCACACTGCCCACGCGGTCCTGAATGGCCTTGGATTGGGCGCCATGAATATGGAGCCGGGCGATGGTTTCCTCGTCGGCCTGCAAGTGATCCACAAGACGCTGCGCTAGGGCGTCGACTCGCTCGAGTTCTGCCTGTTCGACTGCACCGTCGGGCACACGCGCGTGCCTATGGTGCTGAATCACCTGCGCAGCTTGCCAGCTGAGCAGGTAAGAAGCTAGTCGCCAGACAGCGCCTGAGGTCCTGTAGCGAGGGTCACCGGATCTGCCGTCACGCGCCCAGGTGCCGCCGTTCCCGGCGACCGGCAACTCACCTGACGTGCGGATGTCTGCTGTTGCCGGTCAGGACCCACGGTAACGTCGCTGTGACCGCGATACTCGACATTGTGGCTCCCGATCGCGTTCCAGCACCCGGTGGCGGCCCCGCCCCGCGCCGAGTTGAGAGACGGGTCGTATCGGGATCTGCACCGAGCACACCGGAGGAGTCCGCCGGGACCGGCGCCCGGCTTGTCATTGCAGCCAAGTGCCGTCGACCTCGCCGGTAGCCTCGCGCCAGTGAGGCGATCCAGTTGTGGAGGAGTTTCCGGTGGAGCGCGATGAGCCCGACCGTTCACTGCGCGATGGCTCGGCTGCTGGCCTGCCCGCGGCAACGTGGTTAGGTTTGGCACTTGCCTTGGTGGTTGTACCAACGTACGCCGTCGTGGTGCACCCGCAGCTGAGTCGCGTAGGCCTCGGCGAGCAGGGTGAGGCCCTCGTGGGCTTCGCTGTCCTGTGGGCATCGGCATGCTTGGTGCTGGTGGTGGTTCGCCGCGGTGAGCAGGCCTCGTGGGCCTCGGTGGGCATCCGACGAACCCCTCCGCTTTGGCTTCTCATCGCGGTGGGGATAGGCATCCTGCTGTCGCTCCTGGTGCCGGCTCTCAGCCTTCTGGCGGGACTGGTGCTGCCTACTGCTGCAGGGACTGGAGGTGTCGATACAGTCGCCACCTCGCTGCCGTGGGCGCTGATCCTATTGGGGGTGGTAACCGCGGCCGTGACTGAGGAGTTGCTATTCCGCGCCTACCCGATCGAGCGGCTCCTGGCCAGGTTCCGGTCCCCCTGGGCAGCGGTGCTGGTCCCGCTGGTGCCCTTCACCGTGATCCACGCGCAGGAGTGGGGCATCGCCCATGTCATTGGGGTGGTGATCCCGCTGGGGCTGGCGTTGTCGGTGCTGTACCTCTGGCGTCGCAACCTCCTGGTCGTCGTAGTAGCCCATCTGCTCGTCGACGCACCACTCGTTGTGATCTCCCTCGGCCAAGGCTGAAACGAATCGCCACAAGCGCTGCGCGAGCCGCCCCGGAGACCTCTGCGCCGACCACGCGAATGACGACCGGAGGTCCGCGCTACCCGGCGTGTGGGCCTCGGCGGCCGGGCAGCCGATCGGGGTTCCTTTCGACACTCCCCTGAGATGGCTCGGCGAAGTCGTCTCGACCTGAGGGTCGGGCCGACCCGAGTCCCCGTACTGAGAACCGTCAGGCGCGGTCCCGGGGGCAGGCCCCTACGGGCCGGGGAGATCTGGGGGTGAAGACGGGGGCTGACTCTCATGACCACGCGACGGCCGGCGCGGAGGCTGGGTGACGTCATACCTGACCCGCCCACAAGGAGTGGAAGCCATGCTGAATGTGACCGACCCAAACAACTTCGGCCGCACCGTCGCCGGCCTCAGTCTGATCATCGCCCCGGTCGCCCTCGCCGTCGGGGAGATCGTGCGACTGGGCGTCTTCGGGGGCGCGTCCGGTGAGCGCGAGCTACTGGCCGCCGTCGCTGCCGACCCGGGCCTCTGGCAGCTGCAGACCGTCATCAACATGGTCTCCGTCATCCTCTTCGTGCCCGCCGTCTGGGGGATGATCCACCTCGCTCGCGGACGGTCCCCGGTCGTCGCCCACGTCGGGGGCACGCTCGCCATGGTCGGCGTTCTCGGCGCGGCAGGGCACAACGTCTTCGGCAACGTGCTCACCGGCGGCATGGTTGCGGTGGAGAACGGGGTGCCGGCCATGGAGACCCTCGGGGTAGAGATGGAGCAGACGCCGGGCTTCCTGCTCGTGCTGCTGATGTTCATCGTCGGCTTCGTCCTCGGCTTCATCGTCCTGGCTGTCGCCCTCTACCGGTCGCGCACCGTCGGCCGCCTCCCTGCGGCGGCCATCATCGCGGCCATGCTGGTGTTCTTCACCGCCGGGGAGAGCCTGCCGCTGACGATGGTGTCCTCGGCCCTGTTCATTCTCGGGATGGGCTCCGTCGCCCGCCGGACCCTGTCCATGTCAGATGCCGAGTGGGCGGACGGCTCCCCCGCACTGAGCACCGCCGCGGTCCCGGCTCCCACGGGTGCTGCTCGGCTATCGTGACCGAACCGGCGAGGCGCCCGATCGCGTCTCGCACCCTGGGCCGGGCCGGCAGGCGGGAGGCCACCATGCAGCGGGCAGCGCGCACCACCCGTGCGGCGTGGCTCGTGTGCACGGGTGTCCTCTGCCTGCTGGGCCTGGCCCTGTGGTTCATCGCCCTGGGCTGGCCGGCTCAGCTGCCGCCGGGCTTCGTCCCGTGGTCAGGCCAGGCGGTCGCAGTGCTGGGTGCGGTCGGCGCCCCGGTCCTGGGCGCCCTGGTGGCCGCCCACCGCCCCGCCAACCCCTACGGGTGGCTGTGGTTGGGGTTCGCCCTGTCCCAGGCGCTATCTTTCACCGGCCGCGCCTACGTCAGCTACACCACCACGTCGGCCACGGCACCCGCCGGCGAGGCCGTCGGTCTCCTGGCCGACCGGGCCTGGACCCTCTGGCTCGCCTCCCTGCCGTTCCTGCTCCTGCTCTTCCCGACCGGGGCACTGCCATCCCGGAGGTGGCGCTGGGCAGCCTGGACGGCTCTCGTCGGTGCCGGTCTCCTCCTGGTGGCGGGCACCTTCGCCCCGGAGCTCGGCACCGTGCCCGTCGACAACCCGCTCCGTGCACCGGCCGGGATCGACCAGGTCCTGGGCGGCCTCGCCGACCTCGGGGTCTACCTCCTCTTCGCCAGCATCATCGCCGCGGCCCTCTCGCTGGTGTTCCGCTACCGCGCCGCGGCCAGCACGCAGCGACGGCAGCTCGCCTGGTTCGCGTATGCCGCCGCGTTCGTCGGGCTCTTTTTGGCCGTGGACCCCTTCTTCGAGCTGCCTTCGGCATGGGATGCCCTGGTCGAGACGCTGGCGACGAGCGCGTTGTACCTGGGCGTGGGCATCGCGATCCTGCGGCACGGGCTGTACGACATCGACCGGATCGTCAACCGCACCCTCGTCTATGCCGCGCTCACCGCCCTCCTGCTCGGCACCTACCTGCTCGTGGTCGGCTACCTGGGGTCGGTCGTCCAGGCGCGGAGCCACGACACGTGGATCGCGCTGGCGGCGACCGGCCTGGTTGCGGTCCTGTTCGCTCCGCTGCGCGACCGGCTGCAGGAGGCTGTGAACCGGCTGATGTACGGCCAGCAGATCGACCCCTACACGGTGGTCTCCGAGCTCGGTCGACGCCTGGAGTCGGTCCCCGAGCCGGAAGCGGTCCTGCCGACCATCGTGCGGACGATCGCGCGGGCGCTCGACCTGGCGCAGGTGGAGATCTGGTACGTCGAGGGCAACCGGCTCCGGCTGGGGGCGGCGCACGGCGAGCAGCCGCCGATGTCGCAGGTCAGCGACGCCGCACAGCTCGAGGGGGCCCGGGGCCTCGCCATCGTGCACCCGCTGACCCACCGGGGTGAGGACGTCGGCGTGCTCTGCACCGACGCGGCGGACCACGCGGAAGGTCTCCCACCGGCACGGCGGCAGCTGCTACGTGACCTCGCGGCCCAGGTCGGTCCGGCCACCCACGCGGTGCGGCTCACCGCGGAGCTGCGGGCAAGCCTCGCCGACCTGCACCGCTCGCGGGAGCGGCTGGTCAGCGCGCAGCAGGAGGAGCGGCTCCGGATCCACCGGGACCTCCATGACGGACTCGGACCCGTGCTCGCCAGCATGCGGCTGCGACTCGAGGCCTGCCTGGACTCCGTGCCGCCGACCACGCCGGTGCTGGCAGCCGACCTGGAGCAGCTCCACGCCCTCGTCGGGCAGGCCACCGCCGACATCCGCAGCCTCGTGCACGACCTGTACCCGCCAGAGCTCGCGCAGCTGGGCCTCGTCGGGGCAGTGAGCCAGCTGTGCGACCGCTTCACGAGCGAGTCGGCGCTGCAGGTGCGGTTCGCGGCCAGCCACGACCTGAGCCTGCCGGCCGCCACGCAGGTGGCCGTGCTGCGGATCGTGCAGGAAGCGCTGGTCAACGTCGCCAAGCACGCCCGGGCCGAGCGGGTGGAGATCACCCTGGAGCGCAGCGCCGACGCGGTGCGCCTGACCGTCCGTGACGACGGGACAGGGCTGGGCGAGCACCCGAGCGTCTCGGGTGCCGGCATCGGCAGCATGCGCACCCGCGCCGAGCTGCTCGGCGGTACGCTCGACGTCGCGCCCGCACCGACCGGCGGGACGCTGGTCACCGCCCAGCTGCCGACCGAGACCGTCGACGAGGAGGTGCCCGCGTGACCAGTTCGACGTCGGTGGACCCAGTCATCAGAGTCGTGCTGGCCGATGACCACCGGCTCTTCCGCGAGGGAGTCGCCAGCCTGCTGCAGCGAGCACCCGACATCGTGCTTGCGGGTGAGGCCGCCTCCGGGGAGGAGGCAATCGCGCTCGTGGCGGAGCTGGAGCCTGACGTCGTGCTGATGGACCTGAACATGCCTGGGCTCGGCGGCATCGCCGCGACCAGGGAGCTCCGGCAAGGTCACCCCAATGTCGGCGTGATCGTGCTCACGATGCTCGAGGACGACGCCTCCGTCTTCGCCGCCCTCAAGGCCGGAGCCCGCGGCTACGTACTCAAGGACGCCGAGCGCGGTGACCTGGTCCGCGCTATTCGCGCGGTCGCGACCGGTGAGGCGCTCCTCGGGGCCCGGGTCGCCCAGCGCGTGCTGGACCAGTTCGGCGGTGGGTTCGCGGCGCCGGAGGCTCTCCGCCCCGAACCCTCGGCCACCGTGGCGGCACGGCCGGAGGTCGATCCTCGATTCGCCCAGCTGACCCCCCGGGAGGTCGAGGTGTTGCGCCTCATCGCCGCAGGCCTGCGTAACAGCGACATCGCGGACACGCTGGTGATCAGCCAGAAGACGGTGGGAAACCACATCTCGAGCATCTTCGCCAAGCTCCACATCAAGGACCGGGTAGAAGCGGTGCTGCGCGCCCGGGAAGCAGGGTTGGGCCCGGACGAGCCGTAGCGACCTCAGCAACCGACGGGTGCGCGGCAGGCCGGGGTCACCAGCAGGGGGTAGCTCTCGGCAGTGGGCGAGGATCGCAGATCTCCCGCGACGGCGTGATACCTGACCCTGGTCCGCGGGACGCCGCGAGGCGCACCGTGGACGGGTCCTTCCGTCTGACCGAGGAGTTCCCGTGACTATCACTTCGCCATCGCTGCCGACCCGTACCGGCGCCGGGCGGGGCCGCCTACTCGCCGGCGGCCTGCTGCTTATCGCTGGCCCCATCCTGTTCAACCTCGGCTATGCCCTGCACCCCACGCTTCCCGAGAACGTCACCGCCGCGCTCGATCAGGTCGGCGATGTCCGGGAGCGGCACGCCGCCGCGAAGGTGATCGTTGCGGTCGGCGGGCTGCTCATGATCGCGCTGGTGCTGACGCTGCGCCGGTATCTGGTACCCGGCCCCGGCCGCACCCTGGCCACAGTCGGCGCCACGCTGGCCGCGGTCGGTCTGGCCTTCAACTCGCTGAGCCAGGTGACGCACGGCTACCTGTTGTTCTGGGCTACCGCACCCGGCGTCGAGCCCGCGGCTGGTCTTGCCGTGGTAGAAGCGGCTCAGCGGACCGAGGCCCTGGTCACGCTGCCGGTCAGCTTCTGGTCGGTGCCGATGTTCGCGCTGGGCCTGGTGCTCTTCGCAGCCTCGCTGTGGCGGGCGAACACGGTGCCGCGCTGGGTGCCGGTGGCGATGGTGTTGGCCGGCTTCGCGTCGGGTGCGATCGCGACCGGGCCGGCGATGCTGGCAGTACTCGCCGTGGACGCTGCCGCGTACGGGACGGCGCTGGTCATCGCCTCGCGCCGGGGCGGGGCTGTGGCACAGTGAGGCCGTGACGCAGCCCACCGTCGGGGGCGCGACCGCATTTACGCGGTCGCGTTCCGGCGCGGTGGCCGGTGTCCTGATGGTCGTGCCGCCTGTGGTGGCCGTGGCGTCCTTCGCGGTGATGACGGCGGCCGGCGGTCAGCTGGTGGCCAGCCACGTGCTGGTTGGCGCCGTCGTCGGCAGCGTCAGCGCCGTGCTCGGTGGGTACTTGGCCTCCCGGGTGCCGGACAATCCGATGGGCTGGCTGTTCGCCTTGTCAGGCGTGGCGTATGTGGCGTCCATCGCGGTATCGGCGTGGGTGACCGCGGCGCAGGCCTGGCAATGGCCGGGAGTGCTCGCGGCCGCGTGGGTGTCGGAATGGATCTACGTGTTCGCGCTGGGTCCGCAGCTCACGGTCCTGCTGCTGCTGTTCCCCGATGGTTCGCCGCTCTCACACCGGTGGCGTGTGCTCGTCTGGACCAGCGGCGCCGTCATCGCGGCCCTCGTGGTGGCGTGGATGCTCACGCCACAGATCCACCTCAGCCAGGACGAACTGGTGCCGAACCCGTTCCTCGCCAGCGAGGTCGCCGCGCAGCTGACTGAGCCGCTGCTGACGGTGCTGGGGTTGTGCGGGCTGGCGTCCTTCGCCTCCCTGGTGCTGCGGCTGCGCCGGGCCGCGCCCGGTGAGCGGCGGCGCATCGCGCCCTACGTCGTCGCCGCGACGCTGGTGATCGTCGCGCTCGGTGCCACGCCCCCGCTGTCCACCGCGGGGCCGTACGTGCAGACCGTCGTGCTACCGCTGCTCCCCATCGCCGCCACCCTCTGTGTCCTGCGCTATCGGCTCTACGACCTGGAGATCGCCGTGCGGCGGTCGCTGGTCTGGATCGGTCTGACGGTGGTGGTGGTCGGTGGCTACGCCCTCGTGGTGGAGGCGGTGTCGAACCTCCTGCAACGGCGGGCCGGTCTGCCGGAGTCACTGCTCGCGGCCGGCGCCGTGGCCGCGGTGTTCCAGCCCACCCGAGTCTGGCTGCAGCGGGCCGTGGGGCGAGCGCTCTACGGCCATCGGGACGACCCGGACCGCGCGTTGACCGACCTCGGCCGCACGCTGGAGCTCACGGCCGAGCCGACGACGGCGCTCGACCGAGCCGCGGAGCGCATCGCCGCCTCGCTGGCGGTGCCTTGGGTGGCGATCGAGGTCGCTCGCGGGGGCGGGGACGAGGAGTCCGCCTACGCGACCGCGGCGGGTCACCGGCCGGCGTGGGCGACCGAGGACTGCCTGACCACCGTTCCGCTCGTGCACGCCGGCACCCACCGCGGCACGCTGACCGTGTGCCGACGCAGCCCCGGTGAGCCGCTCTCCTCTCGGGACCGTGACCTGCTCGAGCGACTCGCCTACCCGATCGCGGCTGGAGCGGCGGCGTTCCGGCTCACCGACGACCTGCGGCGTTCCCGTGAGCGGCTCGTCGTCGCCCGCGAGGAAGAACGCCGTCGGCTGCGGCACGACCTGCACGACGAACTCGGCCCGCTGCTCGCCGCGATCGCGGTCCGGCTCGACGCCGCCACGTTGCGCGCGCGGCGCACCGGCGGTGCCGAGGAGTCCGTGCTGGTTGATCTGCGCCACACCGCCCAGGACGCGATCACGACGGTGCGCCGCACCGTCGAGGACCTCCGGCCGCCCGCCCTCGACGAACTGGGGCTCGTCGATGCCCTCCGGGCGACGGTGGCAGGGTTCGAGGCACCAGGCGGGCCGGCCCTGACTGTGGTGGCCACGCAGCCACTGCCGCCCTTGCCGGCCGCCGTCGAGGTCGCCGCATACCGGATCGCCGTCGAGGCAGTCACCAATGCCGTCCGGCACGCCGCCGCCCGCAAGATCGTTGTCTCCGTAGCCGTGGAAGGCGAGGCCCCCGGAGAGGCCCTGGCCGTCACCGTGCACGATGACGGCCACGGGTTGGCCACGGGGCGGGCCGAGGGGGTCGGTACAACCTCGATGCGCGAGCGGGCTGAGGAGCTCGGCGGACATTGCACGCTGACCGGCTCCGCCGACGCCGGCACCCGGGTCCACGCCGACCTACCGATCGGAGGGGGCTGATGGGACCACCGGACGTCCGCGTGGTGATCTGCGACGACCACTCGGTCTACCGCCGCGGCCTGAAGGATCTCTTCGACGAGGTCGACGGCATCGTCGTCGTGGGCGAGGCGTCCGACGGCGAGTCCGCGCTCGGGGTGGTCCACGACACCGTCCCGGACGTCGTGGTGATGGACCTGCACCTGCCGGGGATCAGCGGTGTCGAGGCCACCTCCCGGCTGCTCACCGATCAGCCGGACCTCGGAGTGCTGGTGCTGACCATGTTCGAGGACGACACCTCGCTGCTGGCCGCGCTGCGGGCGGGCGCACGCGGCTACGTGGTCAAGGGCGCCGACCATGACGAGATCGTCACCGGCATTCAGGCCGTCGCACGCGGCAAGGTCCTGCTCAGCCGCGCGGTGTCGACGCGGCTGGGGGCGGCGCTCGCTGCACCGTCGCGCCCGCAACCCTTCGCCGACCTGTCCAACCGCGAGTTCGAGATCCTGGAGCTGCTGGTCCGTGGCTGGTCGACCGACCGGATCGCCGCGCATCTCTTCCTGAGCCCCAAGACCGTCCGCAACAACGTCTCCGCCGTCCTCACCAAGCTCGGCGTCGCCTCGCGCCTTGAAGCCGTCGCCCTTGCCCGGGACGCAGGGATGGCGGCCGGGCCGGGGAAGGCTCCACCGAGTAGCCAGCGCGGCCGTACGAGTGGTGAGTCAGAGGAATAGGCAGCACGGCGCATCTCAGGTTGGCGCGGCAGCACACCAGTCATCAGGGTTGCTGCTCGAGAAGGTCGACGGTGGCAACACTGCCCGACCGCGGACCGCGAAGATCGCAGGTGCTGACGCAGGTCATGCATTCGATGCGTCGGCGGCCTTGCCTGGAACTTCTCCATCAGCTCAGCCGAGGGGTGGATCTGGCCCTCCTTGAAAGGCTTGGCCGAGACCCTGCCCGTTCCTACGGCTCGGCCTCGTCGGCCGACCAGATCGCCGACAACGTGCGCCGGGACACTGGACGCGACTATCGCAGCTCCGACGGAACCCGGACCACATCGCCTACGAGATTGAGGGCATCGCCCCCCGCTGTCTACGAGATCACCGAGCTCGTCCTCGGGATGCAGGTCGAGAAGTCTGGTGCCACGACCGAGCACACGACCGGCACGATCGTTGCGATCGACCTGTCTCTGGGCCAACGGCTCCACACGCGACTTCGAGATGCTCCCGGGACGAAGGTAGCTGCGGATGGCGTACTACGGAGACTCGACGACGCTCTGCTGTCGGCTGACTGGTTCAGGTGAGGAGACCGACGCGATGTGCTTCGGCGCGACCAGCTATCTGGGTGTCACTCTGGGCGGGCTGATCTACCTGGACGAGCCGTGGGACGCCACGGTCGATGGAGACCGGGAGCTGATGGCACACGAGCTGGTGCACACCCGCCAGTACCGGCGGTTCGTCTACGGGACCGGCTTCGCGTGCGCCTACGGGATCGGCTTCGTCCAGAGCGGGTTCGACTACGCCGCCAACCCGCTGGAGGACGAGGCCTTCGACTTCGTCACGGTCAACGCGGCGAGCATCTGCGGCCGAGGCCACCTTCACGCCTGCCGGTCGGCCCCAGAGGCTGACCCCGGCACCTTCCGACCTACGTGATCTGCGACAAGTGACGCTTCGGCAGTCGCTCGGCCACTCCATCAGGGCGCGGTAGCGCAGGGGGCGCGTCCTTCCGACATCCGTGGCAGTTCGGTGCTCGGCCATGCCCTAAACAAATGGCAAGCTGGCGGGCACCGAGGGGAGGCACGGTGGACGAGGGAATCTACGAGGCACTCATCACCGAGGCGCTGGCGCGACAGCTCGAGGCTATCGATGACGGTCATGTGGTCGCGGAGCGACGAGTGGACGATTCGGACGAGGTCAGCGTGCTTGCCCGCCACGTCGGAGACGCCGTGGCACGTCGGCTGAGCGCGACCAGCGACCGGCGGCAACGACTCCTCCTCGTCAACCAGCTGCTTGCGGATCTGTCCTCGCCAGAGGACGCCGTGCAGCCTCCCACCCGGCACCTCACGGCCATCAATCGGCAGAGCCGGCCGGGTGGCATGGTTCGCGACTGGCGGCGACGGCCGGCCACGCCGCTGTCGGAGGCGGCCCTGCTGACCAACGCGGTCGATGAACCGAACCTCGGAGCGGAGCTGCGGGCGGAGCTGACAACCGCCGACGAGGTCGACCTGCTCTGTGCCTTCGTGCGCTGGCACGGCATGCGGGTGCTGGTAGAGGAGCTCTCCCTCCTCCGTGACCACCAGGTCCCATTCCGGGTGATCACGACGACCTACCTGGGAAGCACCGAGCGGCGCGCGCTCGATGAGCTGACCCGCCGCTACGGGGCCGAGGTGAAGGTCCACTACGACACCCAGCGCACCCGGCTGCACGCTAAGGCGTGGCTGTTCCGGCGGCGTAGCGGCTTCGACACGGCTTTCGTCGGCTCCTCCAACCTCTCCCGCAGCGCGCTCCTCGACGGCGTGGAGTGGAACGTCCGCCTCTCCCAGGTCGCGACCCCGTCCCTCATGCGCAAGTTCGCTGGCACCTTCGACACCTACTGGAACGACCCGGCGTTCGAGAGCTACCACCCCGACGAGGACCGGGACCGTCTCGACGACGCCCTGGCCCTCGCTTCCGGCCGTCGTGGCGGAGCGCGGATCGACCTGCACCTGTCCGGTCTGGAGGTCCGCCCCTACCCGCACCAGGCGACCATCCTGGAGCAGCTCGCCGTCGAGCGGGAGGTGCACGACCGTCACCGCAACCTGGTCGTCGCCGCTACCGGCACCGGCAAGACAGTAGTCGCGGCCCTGGACTACAAGCGGCTCAGCGAGGCCGCAGGACAGCGGCCACGGCTGCTCTTCGTTGCGCACCGGCAGGAGATCCTGCAGCAGTCGCTGCGCACCTACCGTGAGGTGCTCGGTGACGCGACGTTCGGCGAGACCTACTTCAGCGGATCGCGCCCGGAGCGCTGGGAGCACGTCTTCGCCTCGGTCCAGTCACTCACTCGGCACGGCGTCGAGCAGATCCCGGCTGATGCCTTCGAGGTCGTCGTGGTCGATGAGTTCCACCATGCCGAGGCGAGGACCTATCGGAACCTGCTCTCCCACCTCGCTCCCCGGGAGCTGTTGGGGCTGACGGCGACGCCGGAGCGCACCGACGGCACCGATGTCCGGCGCTTCTTCGACGGCCACACGGCTGCCGAGCTGCGGCTGTGGGATGCCCTCGAGGCGGACCTGCTGGTCCCGTTCCACTACTTTGGGGTCGCCGACAACGTGGACCTGCGTGGCGTGGAGTGGAAGCGGGGCCGCTACGACGTCGAGGGACTCGAGAACCTCTATACAGGGAATGACGCTCGTGCTCGAGTCGTGCTGAGCCAGGTCCGCGACAAGGTGACCGACCCGGCGTCCATGAGGGCGCTTGGCTTCTGTGTCTCGATGGCTCACGCCGCCTACATGGCTCGAGTCTTCACCGAGGCGGGCATCCCGTCCCTGGCTGTCACCTCCGACCCCTACTCCGCCGAGCGGAGTGAGGCGGTGCGCCGCCTGGTCCGCGGCGACGTGAAGGTGCTCTTCACCGTGGACATGTTCAACGAGGGCGTGGACATCCCGGAGGTCGACACCGTCCTGTTCCTGCGGCCGACGGAGAGCGCCACCGTCTTCCTCCAGCAGCTGGGCCGCGGGCTCCGGCATGCGACCGACAAACCAGTGCTGACTGCGCTGGATTTCGTGGGGCACCAGCGCAAAGAGTTCCGCTTCGACCAGAAGTTCCGCGCCCTGACCGGCGCTACGCGGCGAGGCGTGCTGGACCAGGTCACCAAGGGTTTCCCTCAGCTGCCGGCTGGTAGCCAGATCGTGCTCGACTCGGTGACCCGCCAGAACGTGCTGCAGAACATCAGGAGCCAGGTCACGAGTCGGTGGGCCGGACTGGTGACCGAGCTGCGCAGCTACGGGGAGATGAACCTCGCGGAGTTCCGGCACGAATCCGGCGCGGAGCTGGCCGACATCATCAAGGGTGACCGCAGCTGGACTCGGCTCCGCCGTGACGCCGGCCTGCCAACGTTGGCCGGCGGACCGCGTGAGGAGCAACTGCTCCGCCGTGTGCCGGCGGTCGCACACGTCGAAGACCCGGACCGCGCGGAGACCTACCTTCGTCTGCTGGGGGCCTCTGTTCCGCTGTACAACTCCCTCCGCGGGCAGGAGCAGCTCTTCGCCGACATGCTGTTCTTCTCCTTGTGGCCAGACGGAGGGGGTTTCACCTCCATCGCCGAGGGCATCCGAGCCCTCACACGTGAGTCGGCAGCACGGGCGGAGCTGCGCCAGGTCATCGAAGCGGGGCTAGAGAGCGCCGTCCACCTCACCCCCCGCTTGGCCGGGCCGCTGGTGTGGTCGCCGCTGCGGCTACACGCCCGGTACAGCCGCGAAGAGATCGTCGCCGCGTTGCGCTATGCCTCGCTGCGCCGAAAACCGACTAGCGTGATGCAGGGCGTGCTCTGGTGTGAAGAGGCCAACACCGACGTGTTCTTCGTGACCACCAAGAAGGCCGAAAGCGACTTCTCCCCCACCACGCTCTACCGGGACTACGCCATCAGTGATCGACTCTTCCACTGGGAGAGCCAGTCAACGACCAGCGAGTCTTCGCCAACTGGACAGCGATACATTCACCACGCCGAGCGGGGCTCCCAATTGCTGCTGTTCGTCCGCGAACAGAAGTTGACCGAGCTGGGCGCTGCTCCCTACTTGTTCGTCGGTCCAGCGCACTACGTGAGTCACGAGGGCGAGCGACCGATGGCTCTGACCCTCAGGCTGGACCGCCCCTTGCCCGCCGACGCCCAGCACAGATTCTCTCTCGTCTAGGCACCCAGCTCCGAAGAGGGCACCCGATATAGTCGCACGCTGGCGCTTCAGCAATAACTTTCGGAGGACCCAAGTGAACCCGCATCCAAATGTTGCATGCAATTCACTCGAATGGCCAGGGCCAACCGTTCAGTCTGGCTCGGTGCTCCAACACTAAGAACGACGACTTATCACGCCAATCGCGCGGCAGATGCTTCACGTCTAGACGCCTTTGCTTTACTTCTCGCTGCAGCTCTGCCCCCCATAGCCCCAACGACAAGAGGCCAAGTCGCAGATGGAGCCGCAAGAGGCCATCCTGCTCCTCCCGCTCCTCCGGCGCGGTGATCATCCTGGCAGCGCTTGCGTACAGTTCCAGGCCTCCGCGCACATGCCCAAGGCTCAGCGCTACGAGCCCTTGAGTGGCCTCCAGACGAAAGTTCCAGCTCGGCGCCCGCAAAAGCAGTCCGCGCGCCTCCAATGGTGCGCCCGCCAGAACCAGGGAATATGCAGCCTGGTTAACCATAGACGCTGACAGCTCTTTACTGGACGCAGCCATTCGAGCCACTCGAGCAGCAGACTCCCAGTCATTGTCAACGTGGCCCACCACAGACAAGTAACTAACCAGAGCATCCGCATCCGAAGGATGCGCCGCAAGCCATTCACGCACCTCCATCGACGATCTTTCCCAGTCAGAGGCCAGGAAAGATGTTCGAGCGCGAATAGAGAACGCGAACGACTCATGACTCTGTGCCCAACGAGTGGCAACGGGTGCGAGATCAGCAGCCTCACTCCTCAAACTAGAGACCGTAGCCAACATGTCCCCGAGGGCAAGGCTATCCGGACACGTCTGCACCGCCTCAAGAATCTGCGCCCGAGCCTTCGTGCGGGACAATCGGCCTCCGGCAAAGGCGAGAACAACCTGATTGCCTTTCAGTTCCATCCCTAGTTGCTCCTGCCCCGCCTCATGGGCTATGCCTTCGGCCTGACGCAGTGCAAATGTTGCCTCACCATGCCTACCTTTTCGTAGGAGTAGGCGCGCCTTGACAATGAGGGTGCCTACAGATGGGGCAATTCTTTTCTCCTCAGCCTGCCCGATCTCAGATTCTAAAATGTCCCATTCTCCCGCACTGGCCAGCGTCTCCAGGTGGACCTGCATTGCATCTATCCTGCCTGGCGCAGCGCTCCGGGCTGCAGCAGCCGCCTTTACTGCCTTTCTGATGGAACCTGCATCGCGCAGCGCCAAGGCGAGGTTTAGCCATGCACTAGGGTCACGGTCATTGTATCTAAGCGCGCGTCGAAGGTAGTGGATAGCGCGCTGAGCATCTCCGCCTTTGAGATATAGATATCCCGCGAGAGCGGCGTGCGAGTCATCAGGCAAAGGCTCAAGATGAGAAAGCGCAGTCGCTGTGTCGTCTAACCTGGCGTAAACGCTTGCCTTCAGGGCGCGGAGGCCCTCGTCGTTCGGGAGGCTTGAGGCAGCACTCCTTAGCTCCCCTTCCCGTGCCTGCCGCGCCAAGACAGTCAAGGCCGTCGCCAATGCGGCCAAATCCATTTCCGAATCATGCTCATACTCGTTGAACAATTCGACGACACGCAGCGCGTGTGCCCGTGCCAAATCGCCCCGACCAGCATTCTCCTGTGCGCAGGATGACCTGGCCCAACTGATTCGCGAGCGCGGCCGTTCCTCCGCCAGCCGCCTCGCTCGATCTGCCTCTAGACGCGCTTGCTCAAGCCAGGAATCGAGACTGCGTTGAAGTTCGCCCTCTGCCGCCTTGCTATGCAAGGCCGCCCCCTGGACGTGCGCTTCCCCGACCTCTTGTAGAGCAACGCCCGGCCGTACGGGCCGGAGGTTAGCTCCACCAGGAAAGAAAGCGTCGAGTTCACGATCCCATAGGGTTGCGGGAACAGTCACTAGGCCCCCTTCTTAAGGGCAATTCGCTCGGCTTCACGCGCTTGGGAGGCCAGAGTTCGGATAACTATGTCCGCTCGGCGGATCAGCCATTCGAGACCGGTACCTGAGGGATACCTCCCAAACTTGGTCTTCTCGAGCCTTCGGGACGGGACCGGGTCGCATAGCTGCCTGAGCAACTGGCCCCCATGCTGCCTAATTACTGGCGGAAGGGAACGCTCGAACACTTTGAAGGCTGATTCGTATTCCCCCCGCATGCCAGACAGTTCGATAGTCTGGCCCTTCGCTCTCAACTCCAGATTCTCACGCACAAGTTGCGGTCCAGGCCCCAGAGCCATGGCCGTGATGCACTGCCCAGTGGCCAACTCGAAGAGGAGCGAGCCGAGACCGTACAGGTCCGCAGCGAGGTGGCCCTCTGGGCGATCAGACCCCTGACAGGCGATAAACTCTGGGGGAGCAAAGCGGAGATCCCCGAGGCCAACTAGGTATAGTTCTGGGGGGTGCATGGGGCCGGCACGGAGGTCCCTTCCCCGCCCAAGGTCGGACACCTTAGATTCCACGACATTGTGGCGCCGCTCAAATAGAAGACAGTTGGAACTCTTTAAATCTCTGTGTGCTGTGCGCTTGAGGTGCATCTGGTGTATCCCCCTGACACAGCCCCTCCATAGGGAAAGCCGATCCGCCCACTCGATACGACTCCCTTCGAGTAGTAGCGACTCTAGGCAACCCTGCGCAAGCTCCAGTACGTGAAAGTCTACACGTAGCGGGAGCGATTGACCCCCGGCTGTCACGGCAAATTGGAAGTGATCACTTGACGTGACTTGCACGACACTGGAACTTCCAACGAGGCGGCGCAGTAGCGCGGCTTCATTGGCGAACTCAGCACGGGCGCTAGAGTCAGCGTTGGGAATCAAAACCTTGATCGCCGCCCTGTGCTTAGTCTCAAGGTGATGCGCCTCGAACACCCATCCAAAGCGACCAGTGCCTAAAAGGCCCACCAATTCATAGTCACCAGCCCGCTGACCTTCTAGCGCTCTTCCCCAAGAGGTAGCGTCAGTCATCGCCCGGCCCCTCCCTCGTATGCTCTTCCCTAGCCCAGTGCCGGATCCTTTCGAGCAACTCCGGTCGCTGACGGATGATATCGATCACATCGTCCGGAATCCGGCCTTCCGCCAACAGTAGTAGATCCTCAGTGACACCGTAGTACTGAGCCATACGTCCAGCAAGGCTCTCCCCAAGCCGCCGTTCACCGCGTTCAGCTCTGGAGAGCTGCGACGGCGCCACACCCAGGTCCTTCGCAGCTTCGCGCAGCGTCCTCTGCTTGCGACGGCGCATGTTACGCAGGACGCTGGCAGCCGACGGGGTCTCAGAGTCCACGTTTGGAGGTTAGCCCCTGTTGCCAAACTTGGCAACAGGAGCCCCGCGCGTCAGTGCGGGTAAATAGCGGCCCCGCGCCAGGTGGCGCGGGGCCGCTACCGGTTCACTGCCGCTGGTCAGCTGCAGCCGCTGGTGCTGCCGCAGCCCTCGCAGACGTAGCAGGAGCCGGCCGGCCGCATCTTCGTGCCGCAGGTCATGCACATCGGGGCGTCGGCGGCCTTGCCCTGGAACTTCTCCATCAGCTCGGCCGAGGAGTGGATCTCGGTGTCATCGACCGCCTTGGCCGAGGCCGCGCCGGTGCCGGACTTGTCCTCGACCGCCGGCTTCTCCTCCGCCCGCTTGCTGGCCGGGGCCACCGACTGGCTGTAGGACTCCATGGTGTCCTCGTAGGACTCCTCGTTGTCCTCCGAGTCCGGCGCGTAGGAGCCGGTCTCCAGCTGGCGGGCCCGCTCCTCGGCGGTGTGGATGCCCATGAAGGACCGGGTGTCGAAGTCCAGGTAGTCCAGCGCCAGCCGGCGGAAGACGTAGTCCATCAGGGACTGGGCCATCCGCACGTCCGGGTCGTCGGTCATCCCGGCCGGCTCGAACCGCAGGTTGGTGAACTTCTCCACGTAGGTCTCCAGCGGCACGCCGTACTGCAGGCCGACCGAGACCGCGATCGAGAAGGCATCCATCACCCCGGCCAGGGTCGAGCCCTGCTTGCCGAACTTCAGGAAGATCTCGCCGAGGTCGCCGGACTCGTAGGTCCCGGCGGTCAGGTAGCCCTCAGCACCGCCGACGGAGAACGAGGTGGTCTGCGAGGAGCGCCGCTTCGGCAGCCGCTTGCGGACCGGGCGGTACTCGATGACCTTCTCGACCTCGGCCTCGCTGTCCTTCTTCTTGTCCTTGCCGTCGGACAGCGGCTGGCCCACCTTGGCGTTGTCGCGGTACACCGCCAGCGCCTTCAGGCCGAGCTTCCAACCCTGCATGTAGACCTCGGCGATGTCCTCCACCGTCGCGGTCTCCGGCACGTTGACCGTCTTGGAGATCGCGCCGGACAGGAACGGCTGCACCGCGGCCATCATCCGCACGTGGCCCATCGGGCGGATCGCCCGCTCCCCCATCGCGCAGTCGAAGACCTCGTAGTGCTCCGGCTTCAGCCCGGGGGCGTCGATGACGTGGCCGTGCTCGGCGATGTACTCCACGATCGCCTCGGAGACCTCGTCGGTGTAGCCGAGCGCCTTCAGCGCCCGCGGCACCGTCTGGTTGACGATCTGCATCGAGCCGCCACCGACCAGCTTCTTGAACTTCACCAGCGAGAAGTCCGGCTCGATGCCGGTGGTGTCGCAGTCCATCATGAAACCGATGGTCCCGGTCGGGGCCAGCACGCTGGCCTGGGCGTTGCGGTAGCCGTGCTTCTCGCCCAGCTTCACGACCTGGTCCCAGGCCTGGGTGGCGGCCCGGTGCACCGAGGTGTCCATCGGGTGCAGGCTGCGGATCTCGTCGTTGGCGGCCTGGTGCTTGCGCATCACCCGCTTGTGCGGCTCGGCGTTGCGGGCGTAGCCGTTGTAGGGCCCCACGACCGCCGCGATCTCGGCGGACCGCTTGTAGGCGGCACCGGTCAGCAGCGAGGTCAGCGTCGCCGCCAGCACCCGGCCACCCTCGGTGTCGTAGCCGCGGCCGGTCGCCATCAGCAGCGCGCCCAGGTTGGCGTAGCCGATGCCCAGCTGCCGGTAGTCGCGGGTGGTCTGCCCGATCGCCTCGGTCGGGAAGTCGGCGAAGCAGATCGAGATGTCCATCGCGGTGATGACCAGCTCGGCGACCTTCTGGTAGGTCTCCACGTCGAACTCGCCGTCGTCGCTGAGGAACTTCATCAGGTTCAGCGAGGCCAGGTTGCAGCTGGAGTTGTCCAGCGACATGTACTCCGAGCACGGGTTGGACGCCATGATCCGGCCGGTCTCGGGGTTGGTGTGCCAGTCGTTGATGGTGTCGTCGTACTGCAGCCCCGGGTCGGCGCACTCCCACGCGGCCTGCGAGATCTTCTGGAACAGCTCCCGGGCGTCGACGGTCTCGATGACCTCGCCGGTCATCCGGGCGCGCAGCCCGAACTCGGTGCCGTCCTCGACCGCCTTCATGAACTCGTCCGAGACCCGGACCGAGTTGTTGGCGTTCTGGTACTGCACCGAGGTGATGTCCTTGCCGCCCAGGTCCATGTCGAAGCCGGCGTCGCGCAGCGCGCGGATCTTGTCCTCCTCGCGCGCCTTGGTCTCGACGAACTCCTCGATGTCGGGGTGGTCGACGTCGAGCACGACCATCTTGGCCGCGCGGCGGGTCGCGCCGCCGGACTTGATGGTGCCCGCGGAGGCGTCCGCGCCGCGCATGAAGGAGACCGGGCCGGAGGCGGTGCCGCCGGAGGAGAGCAGCTCCTTGGAGGAGCGGATGCGGGAGAGGTTCAGGCCGGCACCGGAGCCGCCCTTGAAGATGAAGCCCTCCTCCTTGTACCAGTTCAGGATCGAGTCCATCGAGTCGTCGACGGAGAGGATGAAGCACGCCGAGACCTGCTGCGGGCTCTTGGTGCCGACGTTGAACCACACCGGGGAGTTGAAGCTGAAGACTTGGTGCACGAGCGCATACGTCAGCTCGTGCTCGAAGACGGTGGCGTCCTCGTCGGTGGCGAAGTAGCCGTGCTCCTTGCCCGCCTTGACGTAGGTCAGCACGACCCGGTCGATGAGCTGCTTCAGGCTGGTCTCCCGCTGCGGGGTGCCGACGGCGCCGCGGAAGTACTTGGTCGTGACGATGGTCGAGGCGTTGGCTGACCAGAAGTCCGGGAACTCCACACCACGCTGCTCGAAGATGGTCGCCCCCGTCTTCCAGTTCTGCTGGACGACGTCGCGGCTCTCCCAGGTCACCTCGTCGTAGGGGTGCACCCCGGGCGTGGTGTAGATGCGCTCGATGCGCAGCCCCTTGTCAGCCCGGCGCGAGCGTGAGCGTGTCCCGGTGGTCTCCGTCATGACCTCTCCTTCATCCTCGTGGTGACGTCTCGTGTGTCGTCTTCGTCGTTTTCGGCGTGGGTCGGGCTCGCGCCACACGGCTCATCCCGTGTGACGCGGGCCCGGGTCTAGGGGGTGTGCGGCTGGTGCTCGGGCTCCTGCTTGGCAGGCTCCCACCGACCACCGACAGTGCTTCCGGCGCGAACGGGCCGGTCCACCGCGATGCCCTCGGCGCGCAGCAGCGTGATGGCGGCCTCGAAGTCCTCCAGCGACTCGAACGCCTGGTAGACGCTGGCGAACCGCAAATAGGCGACCTCGTCCAGCTCCCGCAGCGGCGCCAGGATCGCCAGCCCCACCTCGTGGGCGTCGACCTCGGCCTGCCCCAGGCCGCGGATGGTCTCCTCCACCCGCTGCGCCAGCACCTGCAGCTGGTCGTCGGTGACCGGCCGGCCCTGGCAGGCCTTGCGCACGCCGGTGATGACCTTCTCGCGGCTGAACGGCTCGGTCGCGCCGGAACGCTTGATGACTGAGAGCATTGCGCTCTCCACGGTGCCGAACCGGCGCCCGCAGCTGGGGCACTGGCGGCGCCGGCGGATGACGGTGCCCTCCTCCTGGACACGGCTGTCGACGACCCGGGAGTCGGTGTGCCGGCAGAACGGGCAGTGCATGGTTGACTCCTCCTTCCGGGGTCGACGCGATGGACCCCGCGCGGGGCCGCCCTGGTGATGAACGTGGGGATCGCCTGTGGACAGCCTGTGGGTACCATTCTACCCGCTGTGCACAAGATGTGGACGAACCACACTGCTGTAACTACTAGATATAGGGACTGTAAGCCGCATCGGCACGACGCGCAAGGGTCGGCGTGTCCTGCCTTCTCCCCCCGGCATGTCCCCGCAGGTCAGCGCCGCGACACGCCCCCCGCGGCCCCCGGCCGGGGCGTGTCGGGACCCTGGGCGCCTACCGTGGGGAGGCGATGACTGGCCCCACAGCACTGCCTGCCTGGACCGACCGGGTGACCGGCTGCCTGCTCGGCGGCGCGCTGGGTGACGCGGTGGGGCGGCCGTTCGAGGGCTCCGCTCCGGTGCCGGCACCCGCGGTGAAGGAGGTGCTGGCCGGCGGGGAGCTGACGTGGACCGACGACACCGTCATGATGCTCACCCTCGCCGAGCACCTCGCCGGGCTGCCCAGCTGGCAGGCCTTCGACGAGGGCGCGCTCGCGCGGGCCCACGCCCGGGCCTGGCAGGCCGAGCCGTGGCGCGGCTACGGCGCCAGCCCGCCGGCGATCTTCCGGACCGTGCTGGCCGGTGCGGACTGGGAGGCGGCCGCCGCCGGGCTGTTCGGAGGAGACGGCTCGCTGGGCAACGGCGCCGCCATGCGCGCCGCGCCCCCTTGCGGATCGTGTTCTCGACCGAGTCGACGCTCACTCGCCTGGCCGTCAG